>CAXSEC010000029.1:0-26675 GCA_964236325.1 uncultured Acidobacteriaceae bacterium
ACGGCATCTCCTACGAGCGCAACTTCGGCAACGTCACCTTCAACGTCATCCAGAACCCGCCCAACTACGCCGTCGTCGTCATTCGGACTGGCGCCACCGTCACCAACTCCAACACCGGCCCGCTCTCCGGCACCGGCTCCGTACCTCTGCCCCCCACCAGCCTGCGCCATGTCGATCAAAACATACGCACCGCGCAGACCCAGTTCCACTCCCTTGCCATTGATCAACAGTTGGGCCACAACACCCTGCTTGAGGTCTCCTACAACGGCGCCCGCGGCATACACCTCTACGACATCAAGAACTACAACATCCCAGGCAGTGGCAATGCCTATCTCGGCGATCCCACCATTGATCCCGTTACCGGCAAGTTCGGTCTCACCAGCCTGAATAATCACTTCTCGAACGACAACAACCGCGGCTCCAACGGCGACTCCTACTACAACGCCGTCAACGTCCAGTTCACCACCCAGGACATCCACCACACCGGCCTTTCGATTACGGCCAACTACACCTTCTCGCACGCACTCGACGATCTCAGCTCGACCTTCTCTGAGACCTATGCGACCAACTTCTCGCTCGGCTACACCAACCCCTTCAACCCCGCGCTCGATCACGGCAACTCTGACTTTGATATCCGTAATCGCTTCGTGCTTGCCCCTGTCTACCAAACCCCGTGGTTTGACCACCGCAAGGGCGGCTATCTCAAACAGGCACTCTTCGGTTGGCAGGTCACCGGCATCTACACCGCTCGTACCGGCAGCCCCTTCACCCTCTATGACTCCACCAACGACAGCTCCGGATACGGCATCCCGCGCTACAACCCCATCTCCCCGGTCACCCACCACACCTTCAAGTCAGTGGCGGCCAACGGCAACCTCGGCAACAACACCTACAACCTGACCTCTCCCACCGCTCTGCCCATCAACGTGCCGTTTGCCAACGCCGCACTGGGCATCTCGGACGTTGGTCCTTACCCTAGCACCATGACCTCCCGCAACATCTTCCGTGGTCCCGGTGCCTATAACCTCGACGCCTCCGTCTCGAAGACCATCCCCATCCACGAGCAGATCAACGTTGAGTTCCGCGCTGAAGGCTTCGACGTCACCAATCACCATAACCTCTACGTCCTGGGCCAGAACCTCGACGCCGCCAACTTCGGGGCCACTACGTCCACTAGCCCTCTCGGCAGCACCGTCTTCAATCCTCCAACCAACCCCCTCATCCAGGCGAAAAAGGGCGGTGTTCAGGGCGGCGCTGCGGACGAACGCCGCTTCGGCCAATTCGCCCTCAAAGTCAACTTCTAACCCCAACCACCGCACCATCTACCCAGGGGCAGGCCAAACGGCCTGCCCCTTCTGCTGTTCACGCGACGCCCTTTCGGCTCGCACCCCCACTGAATCCTCAGCCCCATTATCGGCAACGCCCAGAATGGCTTATCACCGCCAACGCTTCTGTGAGCGGCCCACTTCGATAAGCCACCTCCATGGTTCTCAAAGCGCCCAGGGTGTATCCCGGCCGCAATTGCACGTGCCATTTTTTCCAGGAAAATGGTCTCCACTCTAGCCTAAAAACACAGCATCAGGACAGAACCTCTAATGCTGCACAACTAAGAGACCGAAGGCATCAGAGCTCGAGCCTGAAGTCGTCAGCGCAATCGGTGCGGGCACACCGTCCTTCCAAACCACTGCGGAAGAACTTAACAGCCCCGAGACATACAGGCTTCCCCCCACCACCTGCACACCAGTCGCAAAACTTAAGTCGGAGGTTCCACTGTAGTCCGACGCCGTCCCGTTCTTCCAGACAGTCGCATCGACGTTACGTCCGTCCGCACTGCTGACCGCTCCCGCCACGTAGACATCCTGCCCCGCAACGGCGACGCCATAAACCTGACCCTGATTAGACGACAGCTGCGTCAACGTCCCGTTCTTCCAAACCGCTGCCTGCTGCGTAGCAGGCATGCTTGGATCCAAAAATGCTTGTCCGGCGAGGTAGACATCGGACCCGCTTACCGTGATCGCTGCACCCGCTCCAAAGATTGTCTCGCCGACTGGAAACGAGAGGACTCCGTCCTTCCAGAGCGCAACAAACTGTCCGCTTAGGCCGGTCCCGTTCGAGAGCGTGACCGAATCGTACGCCCAGCCTAGGACATAAACATCGCTACCGGAGACAGTCACTGCCGCGGCCAGTGCGCCGGCAGCTTTGTCCGGCAGATCGGTCACTACCCCGTTTTTCCAGAGTCTCGCCTCAGACTTGATCTCGCTACCCTGTGCCACGTCCTCCCATCCCACGGCATAAACGTCCGTTCCCGACACAGTCATTCCGGAAACATCCGCATCCTCGGTGCCATCCGTCAACATCGTTGGAACCCCGTTCTTCCAGATAACGGCACGATCATGGGTCCCGTCATTCTGCAGTCCACCCACGTATAGGTCCGTACCCGACAGTACAACGCAGCACGCGCCGGAGTGATGTACGCCGTCTCCAAGAGTGGTTCCCATCCCGTTCTTCCACACGGTTGCGGTATTAATCGTACCGGCCCCACTCTCCGCGTATCCGGCAAGGTAAACATCCGTAACTTGAGGGGAAGGCGTCGGCGAGGAAGGCGCTGTAGATGTTGGGGAGCCGCCAGAACAACCGAGAACGAAGGCCGTAAACAGCGCGGCTCCTACAATCCGCGTAAGTGGGTGAGGGCACATCCGAGCAACTCCTGGGGAACTAAGTGTCGTGAGCGAGAGCGTTAGCGCTCTCTGAACAGTGGAGACGCAAGAACCAGCAGCTTTGCCTGCGATCGTCCGCCCTTCAAGTCTAAACACAAGGAAACGCAACGGCCAAAGAGGGGACGGTGCTCTTTCACTCTGCCGTCTCCACCGTCTTCTTCTTTTCCAACTGCCCCCGCTGCCTCACACAGGCTTCATCCGGCTTCACTCCGCGTACCCCTTCTTCTTCCCCATAGACGCGTGCCGCCTCGGCGTTATAGATCCGCGTTTCGGATGCGCCGTCGTGAACCAAGGGCTCTGGCTGTTCCAAGTACTCCCGCTCTCGAAGACTTTTGAACCAAATAGGCGGAGAGGTCTACCCTCACCCCACCCGGCACACCAAACACTTCAAGTACCGCGTCTCCGGCAGCGTCAGCATCTCCGGATGGTCCGGCGCCGCGCCCCGGCTCTCCAGCACCTGCACCGTCCGCCCCGCGTCCACCGCCGCCGCCCGCACCGCCTCGCGAAACTCCGGCTCGCTCACATGATGTGAGCAGGTGCACGTCACCAGCACCCCGCCCGGCTTCAGCATCTTCAGCGCCTGCAGGTTCAGCTCCTTGTACCCTCGCATCGCGCTCTCCGCTGCCCGCTTCGACTTGGCAAATGCCGGCGGGTCCAGCACGATCGCGCTGAAGCGCTCGTCCGCATCGGAAAACGCCCGCAGCAGTTCGAACGCGTCCGCCTCGATCCAGTCCACCTCGCCCTTCATCTGCGCTCGGTTCAGCTCCAGATTGCGGTCCGCCACCTCAAGCGCCGACCGGCTCGCATCCACGCCCGTCACCCGCTCACACACCCGTGCCAGGTGCAGCGCAAACCCGCCCTGGTACGTACACACATCGAGCGCCCTCCCACCTGCCTTCCCACCAGCGGCCACCGACTGCGCCACCGCATCCGCCGCCGCCCGGTAGTTCAGCCGCTGATCGAGGAACGCGCCAGTCTTCTGGCCGGCTCCCACGTCAAAACGAAACCCCAGCCCGTTCAGCCGAAAAATAGTCTCCACCTGTGGCGCATCGCCTGTTACCAGCAGCGGCTCCACAGGCGAGGCTGGCAGCTGTTCCAGCTCCCGTACCCGCCCGTCCTCCCGCTCCCACAGCGTGATGCCCTCGCCGCCATCAGACACCGGCGAAAAGCGCGAAAAAGACCCCTTAACCTCCGCGAAATGCTGCTTAACCTCAGCAGAAATCGCACCTCTCACGTCATCCGCCGCCATGCCCTGGGTCAGCAGCTGCAGTACAACCAAAGGCCCATACTGGTCCATCACAACGCCCGGCAGCCGATCCGCCTCACTGAAGATAAGTCGTCTGCCATCAGTCACTTTCGAGCCTGGAGCAAGCTCCTCCCGAAGCCGCAGCGCGGCTCCCACGCGCTCTCGCACCAGCTTCAGGAAGCCTTCCCGGTCGAGATCTCCGTCCCCGCGCGTCAGAAGGCGCACCGCAATCGTCGATGCCGAGCTGTAAGTGCCACATCCTATCAGACTTCCACGCCCATCGCGGATCTGCACCACAGCTCCTGCCGCCACCCCGTCGCTGTGACCCCCCTCTAAATCGTCGCGATACACCCATACCTGCCCCGCCCGCAGCCTCTCCGCAGCTCTCCGGCTCACCCGAACCGGCATCGTATCTTGTTGTATTGCTTGCACTTCGCTCATCTCATCACCTCGCGCGCTATGCTCAGTCTAGATGCAAACCGCCGACGTCATCATCCTCGGAGCCGGCGCCGCCGGCCTAATGTGCGCCATCGCCGCGGCCGAGGGCGGCAAGCGTGTCTTGCTTCTCGATCACGCGGATCGTGTTGGAAAGAAAATACTTATCTCCGGCGGCGGACGCTGCAACTTCAGCAACCTCCACACCACACCAGAAAACTTTTTGTCCGAGAACCCCCACTTCGCCAAGTCCGCGCTGGCCCGCTACACCCCGCAGGACTTCATCGATCTTGTTGAAAAGCATGGGGTTAGCTACCACGAGAAGACCTTAGGCCAGCTTTTTTGCGACGGCTCCGCGCAGCAGATCGTGACCCTGCTGCAACAGGAATGCGCAGAGGCTGGAGTTGTGATCCGGCTTGGCGTGCAAGTGCAACAGATTGAACAAGATGAGGGCTTCATCCTGCGATCTGACAGAGACGAGTTCCGGGCTCCGGCGCTGGTCGTTGCCACTGGCGGGCCGTCGATTCCGAAGATGGGCGCGACGGGATTTGGGTATGAGGTGGCTAAGCAGTTTGAAATGAACGTGATAGAGCCTCGGCCGGCGCTGGTGCCGATGGTTTTCTCAGAGGCAGACCGGGAGGCGTGGTGCGATCTGGCCGGGGTGGCGACGGAGGTGGTCGCGAGCTCGGGCAAGGGCCGGTTTCGCGAGCGTATGTTGCTGACGCACAAGGGGTTGAGTGGGCCGGCAGGGTTGCAGGTTTCGAGCTATTGGCGGGCGGGAAGTGCAGTCGTGATGGATCTTGCGCCCGAGCGTGAAGTCTTTGGTAAGTTGCTCAAAATAAAAGGGTACCGGGATGGGGCGATGGCTTTCTCGGCGCTGCGGGAGGTGTTGCCGGCGCGGCTGGCGGAGCGGTGGCTGGCGATGTATGCCGGCGGATGGAGCAACGCAGCGGTCATCGAGCTCGAGCGGAGGCTTCACGCGTGGGCGCTAACTCCTGCAGGAACAGAGGGTTACATGAAGGCCGAGGTTACCGCTGGGGGTGTTGATACGCGGGGTTTGGACGCCAAAACGATGGAGAGCCGGACGGTGCCGGGGCTCTACTTTGTTGGGGAGGTGGTGGATGTGACCGGATGGCTGGGCGGGTACAACTTCCAGTGGGCGTGGGCTTCGGGAGTGGCTGCGGGACGTGCTATTTCGTCGAGGTAAACGCACTTTTCGCTGAGGTTAAGGGGTGTTTTGCCGTGGTTTGGTGCAGGTCTGTTTTTCGCGCCCTTACTGGACGGTGACGACAAGATTAATGAAGCGGGAGAGACCGGCGCTGGTGGCGGTGACGGTGAGGGTGTAGGTGCCGGCCGGGGTGGGGGTGGCGCTGGTGGTGGAGGCGCCGGTGGTGGCGGCTCCGGGGATCTGGCGTGGGGTGGAGCTGCAGCCGGCGATCGGGATAAGGGTGACGAGGGTGAGGGCGAGCAGGGTGGGGAGGCAGCGGCGGCGAAGGGCGAGTGGGCCGAGGGGGAGGAGGAGGGCGAGGCAGGCCGTGGTAGGTGTGAGCCTTGTCAGCTTTTCGACAAAAGGGATCTCTCCACTTCGCTTCGCTTCGGTCGAGATGACGGCATTTCTTGCAGCGACGAGGAGCGTGCGAGCTGCAGCGGTGATTGAAAAAGCAGGTCCCTCCACTCCGCTGCGCTTCGGTCGGGATGACAGGTTGTAGGGAGGGTCGAGGAGTGCACTCGCCGTGGTGGTGGTGGGCTGGCCGGTGGCGAGGGTGACGGTGATGAGGGTGGCGTTGGGGTTGCCGAGGGGGAGGGTGGTGGGGGAGAGGGTGCAGATGGAGTTGGCGGGGGCTCCGGTGCAGGCCAGGGTGACGGTGCCGGAGAGGTTGGCGGGGGTGGAGAGGAGGAGGGGGAAGGTGGCGTTGGAGCCGCTGGTGACGGTGAGGGAGGTGGGGCCATCGGCGGCGAGGGTGAAGTCAACGGCGGCGCCGGCGAGGGGGACGGTTTGCTGCCCGGCGACGGGTGCGGTCTGGGAGGCGGGAGCGTTGTCAACGATGGTGAGGGTGCCGGAGCGCGGGCCGCTGGCAGTAGGGGCAAAGACGACGGCGACGGTGCAGGCGGTGCCGGGCGCGAGCGCGACCGAGCAGGTGCTGCCGGTGGCGGCGAGGGCGAAGTCACCGGTGAGGGTGATGCTTTCGATGAGGAGAGGGAGGCCGCCGTTGTTGGGGAGGGTGAGGATCTGGGGGGCGGAGGTGGCGGTGACGCCGGTGGCGAGAAAGGTGACGGTGGTGGCGGGTAACAGCGAGATGCCGGGCGGGGCGATGGCGGTGCCGGAGAGGGCGACGGTCTGGGTGCGGTAGATGTCGCTGATCGAGAGGGTGGTGGTGCTGAGGCCGACGGTGTGGGGGTTGAAGGCAATGGTGATGGCGCAGGCGGAGTGGGCGGCGAGCGAGTTGCCGCAGGAGTTGGTGGCGGAGAAGTCGGGGTTGGCGGTGGAGGTATTTGTAACCGATGTGGTGATGAGGGTGAGGGGGACGTCGCCGGCGTTGGTGAGGATGAGGGACTGGGTTGCGCTGACGGAGCCGACCTGGGTGGTGGGGAAGGTAAGGGCGGTGGCGGAGAGGGCGTCGGTTGCAGGCGCCGTGGCGGTACCGGAGAGGGTGCTGGTTTGGGTTGCGGTCTGGTTGCCGAGGGTGTCTGTAACCGTGACGGTGGCAGATCGGGTGCCAAGCGCGAGGGGATGGAAGATGAGCGAGAGGGTGCAGGAGGTCTGCGGCGCGAGCGAGGCGCCGCAGGTGTTGAGGGCGAGCTGGAAGTCTGTGCCACTAACGGTTACAGACTGGATGGGGATGGTGGTGCCGCCGGTATTTTGCAGCACAAGGTTCTGCGCGGCGCTGATAGCGGAGAGGCTGGTGCTGGGGAAGGCGAGGGAGGTGGGGGTGAGCTGGATGGCGGGGGGTGCGGTGGCGACGCCGGAGAGCGATGCGGTGGCCTGGCCGCCGGAGATGTTGGCATAGAGGGTGAGGGTAGAAGAGCGGGCGCCGGTGGCGGAGGGAAGGAAGCTGACGGAGAGCGAGCAGGTGGCGCCGGGGGCGATGGCGGCGGCGGTGCAGGTGTCGGTTTGGGTGAAGTCGGTGACGATGGCCTGCACGCCGACGGGCGCGTTGTTGGTGGTGATAGCGATGCTCGAGACGAGGAGCGCGGCGTTGCCGGTATTTGTAACCGTGATGGTTTGTGCGACGCCGGCAGCGCCGACGGACTGGGTGGCGAAGGTGAGGGAGGCGGGGCTGAGGACGACGGCGGGGCGCTCGATGGTGGTGGCGGTGAGCAGCGGGATCTGCCAGAGGCCGCGGCCATAGGTACCAGCGCGGAGGAGGCCGAGGCGGCCATCGCCGGTGGGCATGGCGGGCGCGGCGGCGAGGGTGGTGACGGGCGAGTTGGGGAGCGAGGTGCCGAAGAGGCTCCAGCAGTTGGTGGTGGCGCAGGTGGTGATGGCGGAGGTGGCGTAGACGCCGGTATCAAGCGCGATGTAGACGGTGTTGGCGTCGTTGGGATCGATGACGAGGGCGTTGGCGGGGGCGGCGGGGAGGTTGGCGGAGAGGTTGAGCCAATGGGCGCCGGCGTCGGTGGAGCGGTAGAGATGGGGGACGGCTCCGTTGGCGGTGTTGAAGCCCTGGACGGTGGCGTAGACGGTGCGGCCGGTGGCGTCGTGGGGGTCTGCGGTGAGGGACGAGAGGGAGAAGCCGCCGGGGTTGAAGACGTTCTGGTTGAAGGCGTCATTTGTAACCGGAGAGGTTGCGATATCGGACCAGGGCAGCTGCGCGTTGGCAAAGAGGGCCTGGGTGTTGACGAAGAGGTGGCCGCCGAGATTGCCGCCGCCTGCCTGGGTGCCGGCGAGGCCGGCGTAGAGCACCTGCGAGCCGGCGATGGGGGCGGGACTGCCGGCGGCGAGCGAGCGGAGGAAGCCGTTGGTGGTGGAGCAGGAGGCATTTTGCGGGCCGACCAGGGCGGGACTGGCGCGGTTGGAGCTGGACCAGAGGGCGGGATTGCTGGCGGGACCGCGCCAGACGCGGCAGGTGCCAAGGAGCAGGCTGGAGGTGAGGCTGGGGTCGAGCAGGGCGGGGGCGTCGAGCAGGGCGAGATCGTCCGAGACCTGGGTGGGGCCGATGAGGGGCGCGGTGAGGATGTCACCGGGGGTGCAGGCGGCGCCGTTGGGGCAGGCGGCGAGCGAGATGCCGGGGGCGGTGGTGAGGTACCAGAGCGCGGGGTTGTTGGGATCGATGAGGACGGTGCCGCCTTCGCCGGAGGAGAGCTGCTGCCAGGCGGTCTGGTCGGCGCGACCGGTGGAGACGGTTCCGGAGGCGCCGAGGCCGGCGAGGAGGATGGCGGGGTCGGCGGGATCCTGGGCGAAGGAGACGACTTCGGCGAGGGAGCCGAGGGTGAGATTGAGGTTCTGGAAGTGGGAGGAGTCGTCGACGGAGCAGGGGCTGGCCTGCTGGTTGACGGTGTCGGTGGAGCGCCAGAGGCCGCCGTCGTTGCCGAGATAGAGCACCGGATTAGTTACGGAGGCGCTGAGGGTGAGGGCGTGCTGGGCGGGGGCGACGCCGGCGGGTGAGGCGCAGCCGTTCGTGGTGTTGGTGGTGTTGCGGAGGGTGCAGGCGGTGGCGCCGGTGGAGGAGAGGGCGCAGCGGAAGAGGTCGGTGGTGCCGACGAAGAGCAGGGTGTCGGGCGCGCTGAGGGCGGGGTTGGGGGCGGCGGCGAGGGTGAGGTTGTAGTCGGCCTGGGCGATGGTTGCGGGGATGATGCCGGCGGTGGTGAGGGGTGTGGCGGGGAGCGAGGTGGCGAAGGTGGGGTTGGCGGCGGCGCAGGTGGTGCCGGTGAGCTGGCAGGCGTCCTGAAAGAGGCCCTGGGGGACGTTGTTTTGATCGACGGTGAGGGCGAAGGTGTCGCCGGTGAGTGGCTGGACGGCGAGGGCTCCGCGAAAGATGGGGCAGGCGGTGCTGCTGCCGAGCGACGGGCAGGCGGTGAGGGTGAGCCCGGCGCCGGGCTGGACGGGCAGGCGGGTCCAGGTGGCGCCGTCGGCGGACTGGTAGTAGCCGTGGTAGCGGAGGGCGGCGATGAAGCGCTGGCGGACGGGGTTCCAGACGACGGCGGTGGCGGGGATGCCGCCGCGGTTGCTGCCGCTCGGAAGCGGGCGGAGGACGGTGGCGGCGCCGTCGAGAACGGTGGCCATCTGCCAGGTGAGGCCGGCGTCCTGGGAGGCGTAGAGGCCGGCGGTGCTGCTGGCGTTGGTGGCGCTGACGAGCTGGCCTTCTTCGGACTGGGAGACGGCGGCGACGAGGAGGTTGGGGTTGGTGGAGCTGGCGGCGAACCCAGCGAAGCCGAGGCCGAAGAAGGAGTGGTTGCCGGCGACGCCATCCTGGGAGCCGGGGATGAGGGACCAGGTGAGGCCGGCGTCGGCGGAGCGGAGCAGGCCGGTGCCGTAGAAGGAGTCGGTGGCGTCGTTGGGGTCGCCGGTGCCGGCGAGAAGGAGGCCGCCGGGGAGGGCGAGAAGGGCGCCGATGGAGAGGGACGGGGTGGCGGCGGATCCGGCGGAGGGGCTGAAGGCGGGGAGGGTGTCGGTGAGCGGAGTGAAGGTGACCTGGGCGGTGGGGCCGGCGGCGTTGGTGGACTTCCAGAGGCCGCCGCCGGCGGTGCCGACGAAGAGGGTGTTGCCGGTGGGGTCGGTTGGGTCAAGGGCGAGGGCGGTGACGCGGCCGGAGATGGCGCCGTACTGCAGGGACTGGATGGCGGCGGGGCCGGCGGGGGTCCAGGGGGCGGAGAGTGGGGCGAGGGCGGGGTTGGCGGCGATGGCTTGCGCGCGGGCGGTGGTGAGGGTGGTGTTCTGGGCGCGGGCGGCGGCGAGGGATCGGGCGGCGGGGGCTCCGGTGGTGCGGGTGCGGGGAGCGGTGAAGCGGTGGGCTCGGGCCCTGGGGGTGAGGCGCTGCGGGGTTTGGGCGTTTGTTTTCGCGAGGGTAATGAGGCTGAGGAGGAGAACGAGGGCGAGGTAGGGCGAGGTGAGAGGATGGCGGCGGGGATGACGGGGTTGCGGCATAGACGGGGTGGCTGCACGTCTAGTTTCGCGGGGATGGGTGGGAGTGGGTATCCCGCTGAGGTGGTAGGTGCTTCGTTGTCGCGTCCCCATTCGACTGCGCTCAGGGTCCGCAGTAGAGGCGGGATGCGGGAGGCAAGCAGGTCCCTCCACTACAGCTTCGCTTCCGGTCGGGATGACAGAGTTTGGGTGGGGCCGGATTGGCGCGTCGCTTCGCTCCGTCGTTAAAGGCAAATGCGGGGGTTCCTCGCTGCGCTCGGAATGACAACTAAAAATGCGAGCTGGTGGCGGTCTGTGCCAGGCGTAGGCGGCGTGAGAATGGGGCGGAGGCGGTGTGACAGTTTTGGGCGGCGGGATCAGAGTTTCTTGACCTTGCCCTGGAGTTTGATGGAGGGGTTGCCGGTGTCGGCGCTGACGTAGGGGGTGTTGTCGGCCATGACGTGGTCGGGGATGGGGAAGCCGGTCGCGAGCACGCCGGGGCCGGAGATGCGGTTAATGCCGTTGAAGTTGCGGGCGAGGGCGGCGATGTTGGCGGGGTCGAGGGAGCCGATGTAGAGCTCGTCGACGGTGACGTTGGAGGTATCAAGGAGGAAGGGGATGGGGGGGAAGGTCTGGCCGGCTTCGTTTTCGATGGCGAAGCCCTCGATGGCGAGCTTGTGGATGAAGGAGCCGCGGGCGGCGTCTGCGGCGTGGAGGCCGAAGGCGGGGGCGTTGCCGCGGAGGCTGCGGTAGATGCGGCAGTTGGCGAGGGTGACGGAGGAGAGGGTGACGGGCAGCGGGATCCAGAGAAAGAAGCCGGCGACGGTGGGGGAGTCCCAGGTGTTGTTGGCGAAGGAAAGGACGCCGCAGCTCTCGTTGAGGGTGGCCCAATAGGAGGCGCCCAGGGAGCAGTTGCTGATGGAGAGGGACGCGATGGTGTCGGCGGGGGTGTGCTGCTGAAAGCCGATCATGAAGGGCGTGTTTTCGACGACGCCGGTGCAGTTGGCGATGGCGACATCGCGGACGGTGTAGCTGAGGGGCGGGTAGCCGCAGCCGTAGAGGCGGATGCAGGTGGGGGCGTGGTTGAAGATGCAGTTGGCGATGGCGACGCGGGCGATGTCGCCGCCGAAGCCCTCGGGGGCGTTGAGGGCGATGGGGTCGTCGCCGGTCTGGAAGTAGCAGTCCGTGATGTGGATGTCGGAGGCGGGGCCGTTGAGGTGGATGCCGTCGCAGTTGCGGTCGCGCGGGGTGGTGATGCGGAGGTTGCGGCAGACGATGGTGGCGCAGTTGCTGAGGGTGACGGCGTAGGTGGTGAGGTCGTGGAGGATGAGGTCTTCGAGCCAGACGGCGGTGGTCTGGACGAGGCTGATGCCGTAGAGCATGGTCTTGCCGGCGTTGTCGTAGGTGACGCCGGAGTCGGTGTTGCCGGAGGTGCCGGTGCCGCGGTTGCCGTTGATCTGCAGGTTGCGGATGGTGATGCCGAAGTTCGAGCGCGGTGGCGCGGTGTGGCCGGGGCCGGGGTCGCCCTGCATGGCGGCGTGGTTGCGGATGGCGTGGGCGTTTGAGCCGGATTTCAGGAAGAGGCCGGAGCCGGGGCCGATGCCTTCGATGGTGGTGAAGCCGCCATTGATGAGCAGGCCGGTGGTGAGGGTGGGTCCATCAAGGACGAGCGAGATGGGGTTGGTGGCGGTGGCGGTGGCGAGGAAGGCGTTGAGGAGGGCGGTGTTGTCGGTGGCTGGCTGGCCGGTGGCGGTGAGGCCGGTGGCGAGGTTGCAGTCGAGCGTGCAGCCGAGATCGGAGGCGAGGCGGCGGCGAGGGTCAGGCATGAGGTGATTGTCCTACGGTTGTGTCATGCAGGGTGTCTGCGCAGGCAGGGAGCTCAGACTGAGCTCCCTGGCGCAGAGCGCGTTCTACCGTCGGAACCCGCCACGAAAGCCACCGAAGCCGCCGTAGTAGCCGAATCCGATACCGCCGAAGGGATAACCGTAGCCATATGGAGCGAAGCCGTAGCCGTAGGCACCGGCGTAGTACGGGTAACCTCCGTAGAACGCGCGACCGTAGCGGCCGTCGCCCATGCCTTCGTCGCGACCCTGTCCGCCCTCAGGCAGCAGGTCCGAGGCAAGCTCGTAGCTGTAGGAATCTACTGCCTTGAGCTTCACGTTGTCGTAGAAAGCCAGCTGTTGCGACTCCTTGACTTTGGTCCCTTTGGAACCATCCATGACGCCCGCAAAGGCCTCCGCCTCGCCATGAAGCACACGGACCGTTTTGGTTCCTGCGTTGAAGGTATAGAGACCATCCTTCAGCAGGGACACCTGCCCGCCGGGAAGGTCGACGAAGATCTTCGAGTGATCCGCCGGATGATGAAGGGTGACATCGGCGCGGCCCTGGAGGACGCGGAGCTCCGTTACCGAGTTTGAGGCGCTGACCACCTCGACTCCGTTTGCGACGTCACTGCGTACGAAGACACCTGCGCTGGGCTGAGAGTCCAACAACGGACTGGCCGCATGTCCGGCGGGGGATGAGGAATCTGAATATGCGCGAACAATGGGGACACCCTGTGACGACGCCGGGGGTGCAGTTGGTGCCTGAGCGGCTGAGGCTGGGTACTGCGCGTGCGCGACGGAGAAGGTCGACGCGGCGAAAAGCATTGCTGTAGTAAGGGCCCTTTGCATGGAATAACTCCTGCAAGATAGGACCCGTTCTGACGGCAAAAGTTGCGAGCCTGGCGCGCTTCGAGGCGTCCGGACTGCCTGCTGCGGGGTGACGGTCAGCGCGGTTTGGTGGTGTCGGCGTCCGAGGCGCGGCCGGTGGCGACGTCGGAGGTGGCGGCGGTGGGATCGGGGAGGGCGGCCATTTGGGCGATGTATTTTTTGGAGTTGAACTTGCGGCCGGTGGAGGCTCCGGACATATAGCGGATTTTGCCGAAGACGGGGTGCTGGTTCCAGGCGCGGTCGAACTTGCCGACGATGGCCCAGGCGATGCCGGCGTAGCCGCCGGGGTCTCGGCCGTCGAGGAAGTACTTGTCGTTGAGGTAGACGGCGTTCTCGAAGGCTGTGGTGTTGTCGGGCGACCACTCGAGGATCTTTTTGGCCCAGTACATGCGGAGGTAGTTGTGCATCCAGCCGTGGCGCACCATCTGGGTCTGGGCGGCGTTCCAGATCGGGTCGATGGTCTGGGCGTGCTCGAGCTGATCGCGGGTGTAGACGTGTTCGCGCTCGTCGCGGGCGTGCTCGGCGATGGTCTTGACGGCCCAGGACTCGGCGCACTGGGGGTTGTCGTAGTTGGGGTTGTGGCGGGCGAAGTTGATGCAGAGCTCGCGCCAGGCGATGAGCTCGTTGAAGAAGCTGTCGCGGGCGGATTTGAGGGCGGGGTTGTGGGCGGCGGCTTCGTCGACCGCAAGGGCGATGGTCTGGGCACAGATGTGGCCGTAGTGCAGCCAGGGGCTGAGGCAGGAGGTGCCGTCGACGTCGGGCTGGTTGCGGGTGAGCTCGTAGCGGGGGAGGACCTCCGAGACGAAGAGCTGGAGGCGGGTGAGGGCGGCGTGGGCGCCACCGCGCCAGGCGGCGACGGGCTGGACGGTGCGGTCGAACTCGGGGACGCCGGGACCGGGCCAGTCGCGCGTCATGTCGTCCTGGACGGACTCGGAGTGGAAGCCGCGGGGGCGCTTCCAGGCGATGTCCGCATGCGGGTTTTCGAAGGGGACGAGGTACTCGGGGAGCAGGCGATAGAGGCGCGGACGCATGGTATGAGCGGCGAACTGCGCGGAGGAAAAGAGCTGCTGGGGGATGATGCAGTCGGCGTCGACGGTCCAGAAGGGCATGGTGATCTGTTTGGCGAGATCGGCGCGCCAGCGTTCGGGGACGCGCATGGGATTCTCGTCGCCGATGACGAAGGCGGGCTGGACATCCGCGATGAGCTGAGTGTGAGACTCGTGCGGGGCGCGGCGGAAGACGAAGGAGATGTTGCGGGCGGCGAGGTCCTGCTCGAGGTCGGGCAGGCCCTGGTTGAGGAAGGCGTAGTGGCGGAGGTTGGCGTGGGGGAAGTTGGCGATGCCGGCGAAGTAGACGACGAGGGGGAGCTGCAGGGCGTTGGCGATGGTGACGGCGGTGTCGAGGGCGTGGTTGTCGGTGCCGCGCTGGGAGCGCTGGAGCCAGTAGAGGACGCATTTGCCGTTGGGGTCGGGGGCGCCGTCGCGGCGAATGGTGATGCGGGGATTGGCGAGGAGGGCGGCGAGCGGTGCGGGAAGGGCGGGATCGTGCGCGGGGACAGGGTAGGCGCCGAAGTCGGCGCGGGTGGCGGCCTTTTTGATGGCGGCGGCGGGCTTGGCTTGTGCTTTTTCGGGGGGCTTGCTGGCGGAGTGGGCCTTGGGTGCGGGAGGCAGGGTGCGGTGGGTGTCGCCGAAGGTCTTGCCGGCAGAGGTGGCGCTGCCGGAGGGACTGTCGGTGGTGCGATCACCGTCGTTGAGCGAGGCTTCGGCGGCGGCTTCGCCCTGCAGCGGGGCGGCGGGCTCTTTTTCGGGGGTTGCTGGCTTGCGGGAGCGGCGGGGCGGGTCAGAGTGAGAGGACGACGGCATGGTGCTACGGTAACCGAAGCGGAGGTTGAAGATGGTTGCGGCACAGGGGGCGCGTGTTGATGAGATCGTAGTGCGGCGGGCGGGGGTGGAGGATGCAGCGATGCTGGCGCTGGTGGGCGCGGCGACGTTTCTGGATGGATTTGCGGGGGTGCTGCCGGGCGAGGCGATGGTGGCGCATGCGGGACGGCACCATGTGGCGGAGGTGTACGCACGCTATCTGAAGCGGGTGGAGGTGGCGGCGTGGCTGGCGGTGACTCGGCAGGGCGGGGCGCCGGTGGGATACGCGATGCTGACGCCGCCGGAGCTGCCAGTGGAAACGATGCGGGATGGGGATCTAGAGCTGAAGCGGATCTATGCGTTGAGCCGGTTTCATGGGTCGGGCGTGGCGCAGACGATGATGGACACGGCGGTCGACGAGGCGAGAGACCGTGGCGCGCGGCGAGTGACGCTGGGGGTCTACGCGGGGAATGCGCGGGCGCTGCGGTTCTACGAGCGCAATGGGTTTCGGCAGATCGGGACGCGGCAGTTTACGGTGGGGTCGCTGGTGTGCGATGACTTTGTGATGGGGCGGGAGATGTGAGTGGAGGAGACGCAGAAGAGGCGACCCAATTGGGTCGCCTCTGAGGCGATGCGGAGATGTCTGAAGGTGGGTTACCAGCGGCCCCAGGCGCGGCTGATGTAGTCGGACATAGTCATCATGATGAGGACGAGGAAGGTGAAGAATCCGGCGGCTACGGTCATCTTGATCAGGCGCGATTGAAAGAAGACGTGCATAAAGAAGAGGATGACCACCAGGGCCTTGGCGGTGGCGATGCCGAGGGCGAGGATGGGGTTGAGCGGGCCGAGATCGAAGTAGGCTGCGAGCACGGTGATGCCGGTGCCAACCAGGAGTGTGATGAAGACGAGGCCGTACTGAAAGGGGGTGACGATGTGGTGCTCGGCATGTTCCGGGTTGGTGATGTTGCTTGAATCATGTTTGTCGGACATGGGGGCGGAATCCTTTGGCAGTCTGATGTCTAAAGGTCGGTTGAAGACTGTGCCTGAAGTAGGTGTGAGACGGTGTGGCTGCGGGATGCGGCAGGAGGTGCCTGCCGCAAGGACGCTAGTGGAGCGGATGACGATTGATGAGGTAAAGCAGGGGGAACAGGAAGAGCCAGACGATATCGACGAAGTGCCAGTAGAGGCCGAAGTTTTCGATCGGGGCGACGTAGCCGGTGCTGAACTCTCCCCAATGCGCGCGGAGGGTCAACCAGAGCAGGATGCCGATGCCGATGATCATGTGGACGGCGTGCATGCCGGTCATGGCAAAGTACAGCGAGAAGAAGACCTGAGTGCGCTGGGCCATGTCGGGGGCGAGCGGCTTCTCATTCATGATGCCGTGGGCCCGTGGGTTGACGAACTCCGAGACATCGAAGTGGGCACCGGGAATGTGGTGCTTCTCCCATTTCTCGTGGTACTCGTCGTACTTGACGCCGAGGAAGATGAGGCCGAAGAAGGTGGTGAGGCAGAGCATGAGGACGAGGACGTTTTTACGACGGACCTCTGCTGCCCAGACCCCGATGGCCATGCAGAAGCCGGAGGTGATGAGGATGATCGTGTTGATGGTTCCGAGGGGAACGCTGAGTTGGTTGGAGGCGGCAGCGAAGGCCGGGTAGTACCAGTTGCGATAAAGCAGGTACGCAAAGAAGAGGCCGCCGAAGAACATGATCTCCGTAAGAAGGAAGAGCCACATGCCGAAGGTGCCAGCCTCGCGCTGCTGCTCTTCCGTCTCAAAGTGGTGACGGTGTTGCGGTGTGACGACGTGCTCGTGCTCTGCGTGGACCGCGGTCTCGTGCGTATGGGGGTGCGCGGTGATGACGTTATCCAACGGTGGTCACCTCTTTAGTGGTCTTATGCTCGAGCCAGGCATAATCGTAGGCTTCGTGATCGACGATGGGAGTCTCGATGAAGTTCTCGGTCAGCGGGGGCGACTGGATCTGCCACTCGAGACCGGTGGCCTGCCACGGGTTGTTGCCGGCGATGGCACCGTACTTGAGCGACCAGCCCAGATAGAGCAAGGGCAGCATGTAGCCGACGCCGAGGACGGTGGCGCCTGCGGTCGAGAGCACGTTCAGGACCTGGAACTCTGGCGGGTAGGCGTGGTAGCGGCGCGGCATGCCAAGGTAGCCAAGGATGAACTGCGGCAGGAAGGTCAGGTTGAAGCCGATGAATGTAGTGACGGCGGCCAGTTTCGAGAGCGACTCGGGATACATGCGGCCGGTCATCTTGGGCCACCAGAAGTGGATGCCCGCAAGGAAGGCCATCAGCATGCCGCCCACCATGACGAAGTGGAAGTGGGCGACGATGAAGTAGGTCTCGGTGAGGTGAATATCCATGCCGAGCGAGCCGAGGAAGATGCCGGTCATTCCGCCGATGGTGAAAAGGCCGAGGAAGCCGAACGCGTAGAGCATCGGCGTCTCGAAGGTGATGGAGCCCTTCTGCAGGGTGAAGGACCAGTTGAAGATCTTGATCGCGGAGGGAACGGCGACGAGCATGGTCAGCAACGAAAAAACCAGGGCGGAGTAGTTGGAGACGCCCATGATGAACATGTGGTGGGCCCAGACGAAGAAGCCGAAGAGGGCGATGGCGACCGACGAGAAGGCGACGGCGGTGTAGCCGAAGACGCGCTTACGGCTGAAGGTGCTGATGACCTCCGAGATGACGCCCATGCCGGGGAGGATCATGATGTAGACGGCGGGGTGCGAGTAGAACCAGAAGAGATGCTGGAAGAGCAGGGGGTCTCCGCCCTTGGTGGGATCGAAGACGCCGATGCCGATGGTGCGCTCAAGCGCAACGAGCACCAGGGTGATGGCGAGGACGGGTGTGCCGAGCACCATGAGAAGCGAGGCGGCATAATTCGACCAGACGAACAGCGGCATGCGGAACCAGGTCATGCCGGGAGCGCGCATGCGATGGATGGTCACGATGAAGTTAAGGCCGGTGAAGATGGAGCTGAATCCAGCGATGAAGACAGCGGTTGCCGCAGTAATGACGTGGGTGTTGAGGTAGTGGGTGGAGAGCGGCGTGGTGAAGGTCCAGCCGGTATCAACGCCGCCGAGCACGAGAGCAGCGAGGGTCATGGTGCCGCCAGCCATGTAGAGGTACCAGCTGAGCAGATTGATCTTGGGAAAGGCAAGATCCTTGGCGCCGATCATGATCGGGATCAGGAAGTTCCCGAGGGTGGCCGGGACGGACGGCACCAGGAACAGGAAGATCATGATGATGCCATGCATCGAGAAGAACTTGTTGTAGGTGTCGGACGCGACCAGGTCTGGCTGCGGGGTTAGCAGCTCAAGGCGGATCAGGCCGGCGAAGGCGCCACCGATGAAGAAGAAGAATGTGATCGAGATCAGGTAAAGGATCGCGATGCGTTTATGGTCGCTGGTAAACAGCCAGCTGAGCAGGCCGTGCTCATTGTTGATGTAGTTCCGCTTGGGGATGGCCGCGGTGCTCTGGTCGGGAAGGCTAACGATGGTGGAGCTCATTGTGCTCATGATTACCGCCCTGGCGCTATCGGCGCCGACTGCGTGGACTGATTGGTGGTCAGGGTCTGCTGCACGCGATAGTTTGACTGCAGCGTCTTAATATATTCGACGAGATCGATGAGGCCATCTTCGCTGATCTGCCCCTGGTAGGTAGGCATGATGGGAGCGTAGCCGGCGGTGACATGCTGCGACGGGTTAAGGATACTGTCGCGCAGGTAAGCTTCGTTGACCGTGACGGCGGAGCCGCTGGCCAGTTGCAACCTGGAGCCGTAGACGCCGGCCAGGTTGGGGCCGCGGGCGGCGGCGGCGCCAGAGTGGCAGGCGTTGCAGCCCATGCTGGCGAAGAGGCGCTCGCCGTTCTGTGCGAGGCTCATACCGGAGGTGGAGGTCTTGGTCCAGGCGTCGTAATCTTCAGGCTTGAGCACGGTAACTTCACCGATCATGCCGGAGTGGAGCGTGCCGCAGTACTGGGTGCAGAAGATGTGGTAGACGCCGGGGGTTGTGGCCTGAAACCAAACGGTGGAGTAGCGGCCTGGGATGACCTCGCGCTTGACCCGAAAGGCGGGGATGGAGAAGCTGTGGAAGACATCCTGCGAGATCATGGTGAGCTGAACCGGCTGCCCTAAGGGAACGTGAAGGGCGTTGATCTCATGCTGACCGCCGGGATGCTCCGCCTTCCACATCCACTGCTTGCCGACGACGTAGATGTTCATCGAGTTGGTGGGCGGGGTGTAGATGCGGAAGTAGAGCAGGGCTCCCCAGACGAAGCAGACGAGAAAGAGGGCTAGCGGGATGATGGTCCAGGTGGCCTCGAGCAGGGTTGACCCTTCTACCTGGATGGCGACCGGATGCTTCTCGCGGCGATAGCGGATGGAGAAGCCGAAGACCAGAACGCCGACGAGGACGAGGCCGACGATCGTGATCAGCAGCAGAAAGAAGTAGAGAGCGTCGGTATAAGGCGCAATGGTGGAGGCCTCTTCCGGGAAGAGCGCGGAGGCGTGGAGCCATTTCACCAAAAACTGCCACAGGACTGGACTGATATGCATTCGTACCCTTTTATCCGTTTTTCGTCAGATCGTGGTCGCGTCCGAGCTTGAGATCCTGCCGGAACATGAGGAACATAAAACCGCCGAGGCCGGCGAGCGTCACCATGCCACCGAACTGGACGACGCGCGCGACGATCAGAGAGTGCTTATTGGTCTGCGGGTCGTAGTGATAGCAGTAGGTGAGGATGTTGGCGACGGGCGAGCCAATACGGTTGCCGGAGGCGTCGATGAGGCCGAGCAGCATGTCCTTGGGCGAATACTCGACGCCGAGGTAGTACTGCGCGAGCCTGCCCTGCGGGGTGACCAGCTGGATGGCGCTGGCATGCGCGAACTGGCTGAGCGTTCCATCTGGTCCAGGTACGCGCATGTAGCCGAAGCCAACGGCGGAGGTGACGGCATCGATGGCCGGCTTCTGGCCAACCAGGAAGTGCCAGCCGCTCGCGGTCTCGGGCCGGCCGAAGCGCTTGACGTAGCGCGCCTTGTAGTGTGCGGCCATCTCCGGCGTCTCACTCGGATCGATCGAGATGACAACGATGTTGAAGTCCTTGCCGGGGGTGAGGTGCACCATCTCAAGCGAGCTGGTGAGGCCGTCAAGCTCCTCTGAACAGAGCATCGGGCAGTTGTAGTAGACCAGCGCCAGGATGGCGGGCTTGCCGCCGCTGAAGTAGTCGCCGAGGGTGACCGGGTGACCAAGATCATCGACGAAGGCGCTGGTGAGCGGCAGCTGCTGGTTGAGGTGCTGCGCGATGCCAACCTGCTGCAGAACCTTGGGCAGCTCGTCCGAGTGATTCTCGCCGGTCTGCTTGTCGCCATAGCTTGCGACCTGAGCGGCGGCGAGCGCGGGCGCAAGCAGAAGAGCGCTGAGGGCGCCTGCCTGACATGCTCTACGGATTGCGCTGCCGATGCTCATGGTCTCTTCTCTCTGAAGGCATCCGCGTCTGCGAATGCCTTGATCTCTATGGTACGACCTGCCCCGAGGAGGAACTAGCGAACCGGGGCTAACTGGGCGTGCTCGGCGCCTTCCGCCTTGCCGTAGCTCAGCTTTTGTTCGCGCGCTTCCATCACATCAAGCTCATATCCGGTGCGGGCAAAGCCGCTGGTCAGAGGCTCGGTGATGGGGGAGACGTTGTCGCCGACGAAGCCCGGACCGGAGGCCACCGTGGCGTTGGCGACGGGTAGACCGCGCTGGGCGACGAGCTCCATGGCGCGATCGATGGGGATGCGCAGGGTCCCCTTGGCTCCCCTGCTGTAGTGATCGAGCAGAAGATCCTCGCGAGCGTGCAGATCGGCGGTCGCCTGGTTGCTATCGTCAATGTCGAGACGCGGGCTGGGGAAGGAGCGAGTAACGGTAGATAGCTCCTTCTGCTGCAGATCGGGATTGCTGGCCAGGTTCTCACGCTTGCCCGTGTCGCTGGTCTTCATGCCGGCGTCAGAGTAGTTACGATTCCACCTGGTGGGCGGACCGTCTTCCTTGACGAACGCGGAGTTGATGACCTTACCCATGACAAAGCAAAAGACGAAGAAGATGAGGACGAAGCCGGAGAGGCCGGCGAGGAAGATGATGACACCGCCGACGTTCACGTCGGTGGTCTCGTAACCGACCTGGACGCTCTCGGGGCCGCTGTTGGGCTTGTCGCCGATGTCGCCGCTCGCCGGACCGTGGTCGCCGGAATTGTTCTTACCGTAATTAGTGGGCATGCTCAGGCTCCAGCATCTCCTCGAGGTGAGGATCGTTGACGTTCATAAGAGGACGCTTCTGCATCTGGCCAAGGTAGTTCCAGGCCCAGAAGCTAAGCAGCGAGATGGGCACCGTGATGTAGGCCAGGATGCCGATATTGTTCTTGATGTGCAGGTTGCCGGCGGCGTCGGAGAAGTTCGGCTCGATCAGCCAGAACATGTCGATGAGGCGTGCAAGGATCATGAAGCTGGTGAGTACGATCATCTTCGACTTGTTGCGCTTGAGATCGCGCGAGAGCAGAAGGGTGAACGGGATAAGCCAGTGGCAGGTGACGTCAAGGGTGCAGATGACCCACCAGCCGCCGTGGATGCGATGCAGATACCACGGAATCTCATCCGGCACGTTGCCTGACCAGATGATGAGGAACTCGGCAAAGCAGAAGTAGATGTTGAGCATGGTGAAGGCAAAGGCGAGCTTGCCGAGGTCATGCTGCTCGGTGGTGCGCAGCAGGGTCTTCATGGGCTCAGCACGCGAGAGCAGGATGACCGTGAGGATGCTGAGGGCAAGCACGCTGTAGCCCTGGGCGACGACAAACTGGAAGCCCCAGATGGAGGAGTACCAGGTGATGTCGAGCGACTTGATCCAGATAATCGCGCCATCGGTGAGCAGGATGATGTAGACCAGGATGCCGATGCCGCATAGATTCTCAAAGCGGATCTGCCAGCGGTTGAAGCTGACCTCAGTGCCGGCGAGGGGATCGGCGTCACGGTCCATGGACCACTTGTTGAGGATGAACGCGAGACCGCAGATGACGGCGAAGATGAGGATGCTCTGAAACCAGACCGGGCCGGGGCTGAGCATGGTGCGCTTGGCGTTAAGGGTAAGCGCCTGCTCAAGCGAGACCTGGCCGGTCTCAAGCGCGCTGCGAACCGCCGTCGCCGTGGGAAAGGCAGCCCACTGATAGAGGTGCTTTGAGAGCAAAAGGATAGGCAGCAGAAGCAGGCCGACGACCGGCAGGGTGCGGCTAGCGGCTTCGAGCGGACGCCGCAGCAGCAGACCCCATTTGCCGCCCGAGACGTACTGCAGCATAAGCATGCAGAGGCTACCGCCAGCGAAGCCGAAGCTGGTCATAAAGCCCATGAGGTAGGCGCGCAGCAGATGATTGCGACCCTCATGCGTCCAGGAGAACGCCAGGAGCGAGACGACGGCGAAGACGAGCGAGACAACAAGCAGCCGCGCCCGCCAGGCGACGACGATGGGCGGGGCGTTCAGGTTTGCCGGCAGAACGCGCGGGCCACCGTGGCTGGACGCGTAGAACGCGTGGTCTCCGTGCTCTTGTTGAAGTGATGCCATGCTGGTTCAACCTCTGACTCGGAAGCGTGCTCCGTATTGGGGACTGCAAAATGCCTGGGGCTGCGGTACGACTTACTTTTGCTCGTTCATGGCGCCGGCGGTGGAGGTGGCGTTGTTCTCGGGGAATGGCGTGTTGCCGGTGGGCGAGGTCGCCATGCGATTGGCCTGGGTGGAATCGGGGTTGTGACCGCCGTCTGAGGCAAGCGGATTGTTGGTGGTGACGGGAATGACGTAGTCCTCACCGTGCGGCGTGCCCTTGACGGCGGTGGGCGGGAGATTCCAATCGTAAGCAAAGCCCTTGGGCAGGCCTTCATGCTCGGTGATGTCGTCGAGCGACTCCGGATGCGCACCGTTCGCGATATCGGCCTGACTAGCGTTCTGGCTGAGCTGCAGCGCCTTGATGTAGGCGACAACGGCCCAGCGGTTCTCGGGGCTGAGCTGGGCGGAGTAGTCCGGCATGGCGCCGTAGCCGTTGGCGATGACGTTGTAGAAGTGGCCCAGTGGCGCGTTTTCGAGGCGCGTGGTGTGGAAGTTGCCGGCAGGTGCGTAGCCACGCTGCACGATCATGCCGGCGCCATTGCCGACGCGCGAGTGGCAAGGCGTGCAATAGACGTTGTAGCTCTGCTGGCCACGGGCAAGAACGGTCTCATTGACCGGGAACGGCATGCCATCGCCTTCCTTGCCGTTGATGAAGCCAGTGTTGAGGTAGCTATCCTGGTGCAGCTGGCTGCGAGCGATGGTGGCGCCGACCTGCGGGCGCGCGGAGCGGCCGTCAGCGTAGAAGTCAGTCCCGCGCTGCGGGTAGAACTTTGGCTGGTTATGCATGTCCTGTCGGCAGCCAGCTGCGCCGAGAACGGCGAGCGCAGCGAGGGCGAGGCGGGGGACTGAACGAGTCTTGGACGGGGTCTGCGATTGCATCTGGGTCTGGATCCTGAGGGATGAGGCGTTAATGATCCACCTCCACGACGGAGATCGCGGGGAACTGCTCAAGAAAAGAGCGGGTGCCGGTGAGAGAGAACTTGGGGTCAGTCGCTTCCAGGCAAAGAAAGAACTTGTCCGTAGTGGCGCCGTTGCGGAAGTTTGGCGCGTTGAAGAGCGGGTGGTAGAGCTGTGGCAGACCGTTTTGCGCGATCATGCCGAAGGCAGCGGAGAGGCCGGCGAAGAGGATGGTCCACTCGTAGGCCGGGATGATGAAGGCGGGCCAGGAGAAGAGCGGCCGGCCGGCGATGTTGAGCGGGTAGGCCCAGACGTTGATCCAGACCTGCATAAGGTAGGCGACGGTGACGCCAGCCAGACCGCCGATGAGGCAGATGAGCGGCACGCTGGTCTTATGGAAGTGCAGCGCGACGGCGGCCTCTTCGACCGGGTAGGGGGTGTAGCACTCCATGCGACGATAGCCTGCTTCGCGGGCCTGCTCGGTCGCGCGCACCAGATCGGTGGGTGTGTTGAACTCGGCGATAATGCCGTAGATTCCTTCGCGCGGTGGCATTAGACGGCCTCGTCGATGGTGGTCTGGGCGTCCGAACCGGCGGCGCGGACTTTGGTTTGCGGCAGCATCATGCGGATCTCGGACATGGGGATCATGGGGAGGAAGCGCACGAAGCAGAAGAACAGCAGAGTAAACAGGCCCATGGTGCCGACGTAGATCATGTAGTCCCACTTGGTGGCGCGGTAGGTGCCCCAGCTGGAAGGCAGGTAGTCGCGATAGAGCGAGGTAACGACGATCACGAAGCGCTCAAACCACATACCGGTATTGACCACAAGCGACAGCATGAAGAGATAGGCTACGTTGACGCGGAGTTTACGCGACCAGAGGGTGGTGAGCGGGATGGCGATGTTGGTCAGGATAAGGATCCAGTAGGCCCAGCCCATGGGGCCGAACATGCGGTTCCACATCATGAAGAACTCCCAGTGGCTGGCCGAGTACCAGCTCATGAAGACCTCCATGCCGTAGCCGTAGGCGACGATGGAGCCGGTCGCGAGCATGACCTTGCCCATGTTGTCGAGATGGCGCAGGGTGACGAGATCTTCCAGGTGGTAGAACTTGCGCAGCGGAATGGCGAGGGTGAGCACCATGGCGAAGCCGGAGTAGACGGCGCCAGCGACGAAGTAGGGTGGGAAGATGGTGGTGTGCCAGCCGGCCAGCGCGGCGACAGCGAAGTCGAAGCTGATGACGGTGTGAACCGAGAGTACGAGTGGTGTGGAGAGGCCGGCGAGCAGGAGCGAAGCCGACTCGTAGCGGATCCAGTGGCGAGTGGATCCGCGCCAGCCGAGCGACAGGGTGCCATAGAAGAACTTGGCTAGCGGCAGCGTGGCGCGATCGCGCAGGGTGCCGAAGTCGGGGATCATGCCGACGTACCAGAAGACGATGGAGATGGTCGCGTAGGTGGAGACGGCGAAGACGTCCCAGGCCAGGGGCGAGCGGAACTGCGGCCAGACGTTCATGGTGTTCGGGTACGGGAAGAGCCAGTACGCGAGCCACGGACGGCCGACGTGGATGAGCGGGAAGGTGCCGGCGCAGACCACGGCAAAGATGGTCATGGCCTCGGCGAAGCGATTGATCGAGTTACGCCAGGTCTGCTTGAACAGCAGCAGGATGGCCGAGATCAGGGTGCCGGCGTGACCGATACCGATCCACCACACGAAGTTGATGATGGCGAAGCCCCAGGCGCCGGGGATGGTGACGCCCCAGATGCCAACGCCCTTGAGGAAGAGCCAGGTGATGCCGATGACGACGCCCTGCGCGACGCCGGCACCGACGATCATGCCGAAGAACCAGCCGAGCGGGGTGTTCGAGGTGAGCACGATGCCGGCGATCTTCTGCGTGACCGACTTGAAGTTGTGACCGGGGGCGATGACCGCGTACTCGCCGGTACGCGGATCGATCATGGGGTCAACGACTGGCTCGGGAATGGGTTTGGTCGCCATTAGATCTGCTCCAGCTCAGGGTTCGGGTTGATGACGCCCGCGCTGTAGGAGGTGCGCGGTCGATAGTTGAGATCGGCGAGCACCTGATAGGTGCGCTCGGAGGCCTTCTGCTTGGCGACCTTGCTTGCGGGGTCGTTGATGTTGCCGAAGATGATGGCGTCGGTGGGGCAGGCCTGCTGGCAGGCGACGATGACTTCGCCGTCGCGGATAGCGCGATTTTCCTTGTCGGCAGTGATCTTGGCCTCCTCGATGCGCTGCACGCAGTAGGTGCATTTTTCCATGACGCCGCGCGATCGCACGGTGACGTCGGGGTTGCGCATGAACTTCAGGCTTTCAGTCTCGTAGTCCGAGTAGAGCAGGAAGTTGAAGCGACGAACCTTGTACGGGCAGTTGTTTGAGCAGTAGCGGGTGCCGACGCAGCGGTTGTAGACCATGGTGTTGAGGCCTTCCGGAGTGTGGACGGTAGCGCCGACCGGGCAGACCAACTCGCAGCCGGCATTTTCACAGTGCTGGCAGGCCATGGGCTGGAAGTGAGCTCGCGGAGCATGTAGATCGCCTTCGAAGTAGGTGTCGATGCGGATCCACTGCATGTTGCGGCCGACCTTGACCTGCTCGCGACCGATGACGGCGATGTTGTTTTCGGCGTAGCAGCTGACCACGCAGGCGTTGCAGCCGATGCAGGAGTTGAGATCGATCGACATGCCCCAGGCGTTCTGCAGCCGCAGCGAGGATGCGTCGGTGTGGTTGTAGCGCCAGGCGTCGGGGAAGAAGCTCTCTTCGTGCTTGGGAGCCTCGCCCTGTGGACCGTAACCGACCTTGTTGACCAGGGTGTGGGTGTCACCCTCGTGGGCGAAGTCAGGGTGCTTCCTGGCCTCTTCGAGCGTGGTGTAGCGGATAATGGACCGCTCCTGCGCTTCATGGCCGGCGAGCGAGTAGGTCCCCTTCTTGTCGGAGAGCGGCTTCTCGAGGTCATGCTGGGCGAAGGCGCCGCGATGCTCCACGTTGTGAATCTTGGTGACGCAGAGATCCCATGTGCCAGACTTCTTGGTAACCTTTGCGCCCGAGACGAAGAGCGGGGCGGTGGAGGTACGGAGCGGATAGACGTCAAAGCCGA
>CAXSEC010000030.1:0-13167 GCA_964236325.1 uncultured Acidobacteriaceae bacterium
GGGTTAGTGGAATCGAGCAAGCAACGCCCGAAGAGCTTACTTTCCTGGCAAATCCGCGCTACAAGGCGGCGGTTGGCAGGACGCGGGCGGGTGCTGTGTTGGTGGCTTTGGAAAGTGGGCCGCTGCAGGTGCCTACGCTTCGCGTGAAGGACCCGTATCTTGCTTTCGCTCAAGCAGTTGCGTTGTTTCACGAGGCGCCGACGTGGGCTCCGGGGGTGCATAGCACGGCGGTGGTGGCGGCTTCGGCGAAGATTGGCGAAGGGGTGCATCTTGGGGCGTATGTTGTTGTTATGGAGGGGGTTGAGATCGGTGACGGAGTCGTCGTGCTGCCTCACTGCGTGCTCTACTCAGGGGTCAAAATAGGGCGCAATTCGCTCATGCATTCGCATGTTTCGGTGAGGGAGAACTGTGTTTTGGGGGAGGATGTGATCGTCCAGAGCGGGGCCGTGATCGGCAGCGATGGCTTCGGGTTTGCCAAACGGCCGGACGGAGGCTGGCTCAAGATTCCGCAGGCGGGAACGGTAACGATCGAGGATCGGGTGGAGATCCAGGCGAACGCCTGCATCGACCGGGCGTCGGTTGGGGAGACGCGGATCGGTGCAGGAACAAAGATCGACAACCTGGTTCAGGTAGGGCACGGATCGACGGTCGGCAGGGACACGTTGCTGTGTGCGCAGGTGGGCCTGGCGGGATCGACCAAGGTGGGGGACAAGGTGATCCTGGCCGGCCAGGTAGGAGTTGCCGGGCACTGCTCGATTGGAGATGGGGTGGTTGCGACGGCGCAGAGCGGCATTCCGGGCGACGTCAAGGCGGGGCTCACCGTAAGTGGCTATCCCGCGATCGAGAATCGACGCTGGTTAAAACTCGCTGCGGCGGCAAACCGGTTACCTGAGTTGCTACGTAACCTAAAAAAGGAACCGTAGTAACCAGAAGTTGTATACCCTGTGGAGAAAGGGCTTCGGTGTATGTCAGAGATCGTTCAAGACAAACCCGGGTCGGGTCCAGCAAAGCCTCCTTCTTCTATGGTTCGGGTTCTCCTGCTTGATGACGATCCGGCCAATCTTCATCTTCGCTGCGCGATCCTGCGGCAACACGGCTACGACTGCGTGACGTCCACCACGATTGAAGAGGCGATGGAGCACCTGGACGTGATTGATATTGCGGTGCTGGATTACCATCTCGGCGGCGGCCAGTATGGCACGGAGATTGGCTCGCTGCTCCGGCGACGCAGACCGCACATCCCGATCATCATTCTGTCGGCGACGCTCGAGCGCTTCTTTGGAGGCGTTGAGGATATGCACCTGCTGAAGGGGCATAGCTCCGTTGAGGACCTGCTGCAGGCGTTGAGTTCGCTTGAGGCAAAGCGGCGAGGCAGCCCGGTGATTGTCGATGCACGGGACTTCTTCTACTCGCGGATCGCTCATGCCATTGGCGAGGATGTTCTGGTGCAGATCTTTGACGACCGCGGCGTGTGGCACTTCTGCAATGAGCGCGCGGCGACGTATCTGAACCATCCTCGCAACTGGTTTCCGGGCCGCTGTGTCTTTGACGAGATGCCGCTGCTTCGTGACTGGCGGGAGGTGCTGCTGAACGTTCCGCGAAGCCGCGAGACGTACATTGATCGGACGAATCGTGGGCTGGTGACGACGCCGAAGGAGGAAGAGCGCGACCTGACATGGAGCATTCTGGCGTTTCCGCTCACGCTGCACGATGACCGCTCGGGCGTTGTGCTGACGGCGCGCGTGATCGGCAGGATGAGTCTTCAGACTGGCGGGCCGGGTCTTCCGGGCTAGAGGCTTCTCCCGCCAGGCCGAGCGCAATCACGCCAGGATGAAGGCTCATCCTGCTAGGCTGAAGGGATGAGACGAGTCGGACCTGCGCTGCTGACGCTGTTGCTGACGGTCATGACGCTGTGGCTGCCGCTGGTTGGGTGCCACTCCGCGATGATCCAGGCGACGGTCCACAATGGGACCGGTTTGCCGCTGCAGCTGATTGAGGTGGATTACCCAAGCGCGAGTTTCGGCACGCAGGGGTTAGCGGCGGGGGCGGACTTCAAGTACCGCTTCAAGGTTCTCGGGTCGGGAGAGCTGAAGATTTTGTACACCGACAAGAGCGGCAAGGAGAAGACGGGCACCGGACCGGAGCTGCATGAGGGTCTGGAGGGCCAGCTGCTGATTGATGTCTCTGACGCGGGCGTTCACTGGATACCAAAACTGACGGATGCACCGTAGAGTTGACGGCATTTTCGAAATGCCAACGCTTCTCTGGGCTCCGCGAGACGATGATGCCGCCTTGCTGCAGTCGAGCTGACAGCATCTTCGAGGGTTCTTCAACGGCTCAACAGGTTCTCAGGTGATTTGCGTTATGCGTGAAGGAACGCTGCCCTTAGCAGAGCAGCGTGGCGGGGCGACTTGCGGCGTTTGGTTAGTGGCTCTGACTTGTCTTTATGATGAACTTCGCCACTTCACCATGCATCTTCTGGCGCGATTCAGGATCGAGGTAGGGCTCGTGCCCGGTAGGAAATACCGCGTAGTCGAAGTTTTGTTGCAGTTGCGGCGCCATGGGCAGGTGTTTCATTTCGAAAGGGCCGAGATCGTAGGGTGTTGCTAGGTCGAAGTAGCCTCCCATCACGAGGACGCGCATGGCGGCGTTGCGCGTCATGACGGCCGCGAGATCAGGGAGCACATTGAAGCCGCCCAACCAAGGCTTTGTCTCGTCTGTCGCGTGAAAGTTATCCCAGTGACCTGGTATGTCGGCGTCCGCCTGATAGTTCAGCCCGATGCCGAACTTGAGCGTTCCGTGCATGTAGGTGTCAATGACAGCCAGGATGATGGATCCTTTCATGCTGGAAGCGTCATACCCGGGTTTAGTCGACAGCGGATGCAGCGCGGGGGCGGTGTACCGTGTGTCCTGGCGTCCGGTAATCAAGCCTTGATCGCTCAGGAGCAGAGCTTCAAACTCGGCCGCCTGCAGGCGCAGGTGTGCCTTCACCCAGACCTGGGCGGGCAGGCCTGTGAACTGTCCTAGCTGAGCCGCGATGGTCTGCTCCTCCGCCGGCGGCAGATCACTGCCGGCCAGCAATGCGGTCGCATACGGTCCTGCAGCATACCGCTCTACGGTGCGCAACCATGGCTCAAGTTCACCGCTCGCTCCTACGATCCTATGGTGAAACCAGGGCGGTCGTGGCAAAGGTGGAGAGTTGCAGGATGTAGGGGTTGTCGGTGCCTGGTATGCCCGACGCGGCGTCTGGAAAGTCGTCCTGGTTCAGAAAGCTGCCGTCGGCGATGATGCCGTTCAGATCGACGCCGTCTTCCTCCAGCATGCGGGCCAGCACTGCATTGCGCACGGTGCCATAGCTGTGACCGAAGAGGTACTTCGGCGACTCCCAGCGGGTGTACTTGCTTAGGAAGCGACGGATGAAGCGATCGAACGCGGCCGCATCTCCATCGATGCCATAGAAGGCGCGGGCGGCATCGCGGCCCTGGATGTGACCGTAGCCGGTGCCCGGGGGGTCGATGAAGACCAGGTCGGCGACGTCGAGCAGGGAGTCCAGGTTGTTGTCGAAGTTGTACGGGCCTCCTGCAAAGTGGTGGAGGCCGGGTAGGTCCGCTACGACAGGTCCGAAGCTGGCCATGAGCAGGGTTCTGGTGGAGACGCTGGGTCCGCCGTCGTAGAGAAAGACGATTGGCCGCTTGCTTGCATCGGGGCTATCTGCGAAGTAGGCGACATACGACATGGCTGCAATGGCACTGCCGTCCGGCACGCTTACGACGCCCGTCAGCTTGTCTGGAGCGGATACCTCCAGGTCGTCGGCGTCGGTTCCGGCAACCGTGAGGATGCCTGCCTGTGCGGTGTAGGGCAGGCGTTGTCCGTTGCGGAGCGTGACGGCGCCCTTGGTAACTGCGTCTTCGGGGAGCCGCGGATCGGCGGCCCGGGCTGCGTGCGGCGGGCTGTCGCTGGGAGAGCCTTGCGCGCTTTGCGCGGGCAAGCTGCCCGGGGAACACACCGATGCAAGAAGAAGGAGGGCGAGCGAAAAAAGGGATCGAGCAGAGACGATCAATGGTTGGCCTTGGAAGCGGAGTGCGGGATGCTAGGCGAAGTTACGCAACCGGCGTGGCAAAGTTCCTTCTGGAAGCTGAGTACCGGAGGCGTGCGGTCGGACTTCGCGTTGCGGACGGTTCGCTTTGCTTCATGGTTGCACAATGCCGTAGATGCTCGGCTTCGAATCGGAAGGACAACCAAGCATAGCGTCACGCCGGCGAGCCTGGGGGGCGGACGCGATCAAACATGCTGGCGTCTTTTAGATCGGGCTTGGCACGTAGACTTGGGGTATGGGACGCGGTTTTTTCATCACATTTGAGGGGCTGGATGGGTCGGGTAAGACGACGCAGCTGAAGCGTCTGGCGGCGCGGCTGCGAGCGCGGGGGCTGGCGGTGGAGACGCTGCGGCAGCCGGGAGGGACGGCGCTGGGCGACCGGATCCGCGCGATCCTGGTGGATTCGGCGACGGACACGACGATTGGGCCGATCGCTCCGATGGCGGAGATGACGCTGATGTTTGCCGACCGGGCGCAGGCGATCGCGGAGGTGATTGCGCCGGCGTTGGCGGCGGGAAAGATACTGCTGTGCGATCGCTACACGGACTCGTCCGAGGCGTATCAGGGAGCGGGCCGAGAGCTGGGGCGCGAGGCGGTTCTGGCGATGCATCGGACGGTATGCGGGGATCTGCAGCCGGACCTGACGCTTCTGCTGCTGCCGCCGCTTGAGACCTCGTTGCGGCGGGCGCGGAGGAGGAACCTAAAGCTGGCGGGAGAACGAGGACGCGACGAAGATCGGTTCGAGCGGGAGTCGGATGCCTTCTACCAGCGCATTCATCGGGCGTATGAGGCGATTGCGCAACGCGAGCCGCAGCGTGTCGTCACCATCGCGAACGACACGTCGATTGACGCGATCGAAATGTGCATAGCGGGGGTGGTGGACGACAGATTGCCGCGGGACGTCTTATCGGTATGACAACGCCACCGATCATGCCGCCCGAGGAGAGCACTGCCGCGCTTGCGGGCAAGAACGCGGTACCGACTGCGGGAGAGAGCGCTGTGGAGCGCGCGGCAAGGGCGGGGAGCTACCATCTGCCGCCGGGTTTGAAGCATGCACTTCCCTTCTATGCGCTGAAGCGCTGGGTGAAGCTGGGCGAGCCGATCCGGTTGTTTGAACACCTGACGAAGACCTTTGGGGCGATCTCGAAGTATCGCTTTATGGGCACGTACATTGTGTTTGTAAATGACCCGCGGTACATCCGAGAGATTTTGATCAATCAGGGTGGCTCGTTTGTGAAGGAGCGGACGCTGCAGCGGATGAAGATTCTGCTGGGCGAGGGGCTGATTACGTCGGACGATCCGATCCACATGCGGCAGCGCAAGATGATGGCGCCGGCCTTTCATCGCCAGCGGATTATGGGGTATGCCGATGCGATTGTCGGGATCGCGGCGAGCAGCATTGCGTCGTGGCATGACGGTCAGATCGTGGATGCAAACGCAAGCATGATGGTGCTGTCGCTCGAAATTATTGCAAGGACGCTGTTCGACACCGAGGTGACGGAGCAGGTGCGCGGCATCAACGACGACACCAACGCGATCATGCGGCTTTACAACTTCCTGGTTGCGTTTCCCAAGTTGGAGAGCTTTCTTCACCTGCCGATTCCGGGGGTGGTGCAGTTTCGCCGGTCGCTGGCGCGGCTGGACGCGGTGGTCGATGCCATGATCCGAACGCGGCGCGAGGAGATGGCGGGCGGCCGCGGGGAGGAGCGGGGCGACCTGCTGAGTCTGCTGGTGGCGAGCCGGTATGAGGCGGAGGCGGACGATGTGCCGGGGGCGCCGGCGCTGGGCATGACCGACCGGCAGATCCGTGATGAGGTGCTGACCATCTTTCTGGCGGGCTACGAGACGGTAGCGAATGCGCTGACGTGGACGTGGTATTTGCTGAGCCAGAATCCTGAGTGTGAGGCGCGGATGCACGCCGAGCTGGACGAGGTGCTGGGTCGTGGTGCGGATCGCCGGCTGCCGACGCTGGCGAGCTATGGGGCGCTGCAATATACGGAGCAGGTGTTTGCCGAGGCGATGCGGCTGTATCCACCGGCGTGGGCGATGGGGCGCAAGTCGACCGAGGTGGTGACGCTGGGGGAGTACAGCATTCCGCCGGGAGCTCACTTTTTCTTCAGCCAGTACGTGATGCATCGCAGTCCGGAGTATTTTCCGGATCCGCTGCGGTTCGATCCGGATCGCTTTACGCCGGAGAAGAAGGCAGCGCGCGATCGCTTCACGTACTTCCCTTTTGGCGGCGGTGGGCGGCAGTGTATCGGGGAGAGCTTTGCGTGGATGGAGGGGGTGCTGGTGCTGGCGACGATCGGGCAACGGTGGCGGCTTCGCTTTGCCGGGGACGAGCCGCCGGTTCCGCAGGCGCGGATCACGCTGCGGCCGCGCGGTGTGGTGCGGATGCGGCTGGAGGCACGCGGGGCATGAGGCTACACATGGCTGGAGGATCGCGCCGGCGTTTGCGCTAGGCTAGACGGGATGCCGTTACCGCACAGCTTCGATGAGTTTCTCGGCAATGCAGCGGCGGTGGCGCAGCTGCGGAGGGCAGTGGCAGCTGGCCGGTTGCCGCACTCGATGATCCTGGGCGGGGCGGCGGGTGCGGGCAAATACACGTTGGCGCTGATGCTGGCGATGGCTGTGGAGTGTGAGCGGCAACCGAGGGATCGCTCGCGGGATGGGCAGTCGCTGGCGGGGTTCTGTGGGGCGTGCCGCAACTGTACGCGGATCATGCAGGCGGCGGATCTTGAAGAGGCGGTGGCCGCGGCGGTTGTGGCGCGGGAAGAGCTGCGCGAGACGGACAAGAAGGAGACGCGGGTGCTGATCCAGCCGCACCCGGATGTACTGATTCTGCCGCCTGATCCGCCGCAGCTGCTGATCAAGCTGGGACAGGTACGAACGCTGATCCAGCGAGCGCAGTATCTGCCGTCCGAGGCGCCGAAGAAGATCTTCATTCTGACCTCGGCAAGCCTGATGAAAGAGGCGGCGAACTCGCTGCTGAAGGTGCTCGAGGAGCCGCCGGCGACGGTGCATATTCTGCTGCTGGCCGAGAATCCGAGCGAACTGCTGCCGACCATTCGCAGCCGATGCGCGCTGGTTCGGCTGGGGGCGCTGCCGATCCACGAGATGGAGATGCTGGTACAGGCGAGGCGGCCGGAGCTAGCGCCGGGGCAGCGTGGGCTGGTGGCGCGGCTGGCACAGGGCGCAGTGGGGCAGGCCGTGTCGCTGGACCTTGCGGCGTACACAGCGGCCCGTGCCGATGCGCTGTCTCTGCTGCGGCACGCCTCGCAGGAGCCGGATCACACGGCGTTGTTCAAGATGACGGAGGGGTATCGCGCCGGAGCGGAGGGGCAGCAGAAGACCACGGCGCTGCTGCGGGCGATGTCGCTGCTGCTTGAGGATCTGCTGCTGCTTGGGGCTGGGACGCCGGAGCTGGTGCGGAACGTTGATCTGCGGCAAGAGCTGGAGCGGCTTGCCGGAGCGCTGCCGTTTACGTGGATTGAGACGGCTGTCCGCGGCATGGACCAGGTCTACAGCGGCATGCGGAGGAATCTACTGCGGTCGCTGGCGCTTGATGCCTTTGCAGGACAGCTAGCGGCGCCGGGGCGGAACGGGTAGAGCATTTCACCTGATGCGGGCCGCTTCTTGGCTGCGGTGGAGGCCGTTTGCTTGCGAACGTGGCGCGACCGGATGCGGCTCGCGGTACATCCTTTGGAATGGTCAGACGCGGCGAGCGGCTTTGCGGAGGCGATCGCGCAGGGCTGTGCTGAGGCCGCCAGTATCTGTCGGGAGCGGACAGAGGATGGTGGCGACGGTCTGCTGATCGAGTGCGCGCAGGCCGAAGAAGAGACGCTGGGCCAGGATCTCGGGCTGCTGCCAGGGACCCCAGTCAAAGAGGATAGCGGCGGGAGGAGCGATCCAGCCGGTGGGCAGCATGGCTCCCACGGGACGAGCGATGTCCGCGGCTGCCGAGGTCGATAGCAGATCGTCATTGTCTGCTACCAGGCGAAGAGTTGCGGCGGGCGCATAGTGGCGCAGCGTGAGACCGGGGGACGGCAGGCCGACCTCCTGCGTGGGGGCTGCGGGACGGAAGAGCTCCACCGGGCCGGCGACGGCCGCGATCTGGGCTTCTGTGACGGCACCCGGACGGTAGATGCGCAGAGGAGACTCACAGACGTCGAGGACGGTCGACTCCACGCCGATGCTGGCCGGGCCGCCGTCGAGGACGGCGTCGATTCGACCGTCGAGATCGTCCAGGACATGTTGCGCGGTGGTGGGGCTGGTGTGCGCGAAGCGGTTGGCGCTGGGCGCCGCGATCGGCGTGCCCGCGGCGGCGATCAGGGCGCGGGCAACCGGGTGAGCGGGCATGCGGACGCCGACCCGGGGACGACCCGCGGTCACGGCATCGGAGATGTGGGCGGATCGCGGAAGAAGCAGGGTCAACGGACCTGGCCAGAAGGCGCTGATCAGGCGCTCGGCCGTGAGCCGGAGTGGGCCGGTCACATCGGCGACCTGGTCCAGCATGGCGCGAGAGTCGATGTGGACGATCAGAGGATCCCAGGATGGCCGCTGTTTTGCGATGAAGATGCTGGCGACCGCCGCGGCATCAAGAGCGTTCGCGCCGAGGCCGTAGACGGTCTCGGTGGGAAAGGCGACGGTGCCTCCGGAGCGCAGGATCTCGGCGGCATGATGGAGGTCGGCGAGCCGATCGGCGCGAAGGCGGAGCGTCGGCTTTATGGGGGAGACGGCCAAGAAATCCTCAGGTTTCATAGTACGAGGCGCATATACTCGCGGCTATGCAGAGCGCGGAGATTGAGCTGAAGTTCCCGGTTACGGATCCTGCCGAGCTGGAGGCGCGTCTGCCCGGGCTCGGCTTTGTGCTCGAGACTGCGCGCACCTTCGAGCACAACACGCTCTACGACACGCCGGAGCGGAGCCTGCGAGCCGGCCATCAGCTCCTGCGGATTCGGCGGTATGGGGAGGTCTGGACCCTGACGCACAAGCGACAGCCTGACGGCGCGGATGACAGCGTGTACAAGACGCGTATCGAGACCGAGACCAGACTTGAGGATGGGGACGCGCTGGCTGAGATCTTCCGCCAGCTGGGCTATCTGCCAGCCTTTACCTATGAGAAGTTTCGCACGGAGTGGCGGTATCCCATGAGCGGGGTGGGTGCCCATCTGGTGATCGACGAGACGCCGATTGGCACGTGGGCGGAGCTGGAGGGGCCGACGGAGTGGATCGATCAGATGCTGGCCTCGCTGCAGGTAGATCCGGCGACCCGCATTACCGACAGCTATGGGAAACTCTTTCTGCGCTGGAAGGAGCGAACCGGAGATGCCGCGACCGATCTTACGTTTGAGCAGATTGCGACCGCGCTGACGAGTGCCTAACAGTAAGGCTCTGAAACGCACGTGCGTCGTCGTGCCGCTTGTTTAGAAGATCTGGAAGTTGACGTCGATGTTGACCTCGACCGGGACGGGCTTTCCGCCTTCCATGGCTGGTTTAAAGCGGTACTGGCGGACGGCTTCCACGGCTTTTTCGTCGAGACCCATACCGATGCCGCGAAGAACGCGGACACGCTGGGGATGACCCGCGGCGTCGACGATGAGGGTGACCAGAACATTGCCAGCGACCTTGGCTTTGCGGGCCTCTTCAGAGAACTCGGGCTCGACCTGGAAGATCAGTTGCGGAGCCGAGACGCCACCGCCGATGCGGCGTACGCCGCCGCCGGTGTTACCACCGCTGCCGGCACCGATGCCTGAGCCGTTGCCGCTACCCAGACCGGTTCCGCTGCCGTTGCCCATCGACATACCGACGAGGGGAGAGTTGGGGACGCCGATCTGCGGGATGCTCGACGTCATCTTGACGTCCTTCTGCACCTCAACCGTCGGCTGAATGGCAATCTTTGGCTCTTGAATCGGCGGTGGTGCTGGCGGAACGATTTGGTGCTCGGCGAACTTGGGCGGTGTGCCCTTGGTGACGGGTGTTGGTCCGCGCTGACCGCCGCCGCCGCCCATCATGGTTGCCTTGGGCAAGGCTTTGGGTGGCTTGACGGGCAGTTCGATGGGAGTGACGACGTGTGCCACCTGGGGTGCAGCCATCTTGACGCCTTTGGCGACCAGCCAGGCGATGAAGGCGATGATGAGGACGTGCACAACGACGGCGATTGCGGTCGAGGTTGGGTCGCGCTTGACGGCCATCGGATCCGCGACGGCGATGGCCTTTGACTGCAGCTCAAGCGGGGGTAGTTTTTCCGGAAAGAAGGTGTCGCGCACGCTCGAGACGAGTGAGCCAAACACTCCCTCTTCGCGCATTTCCGACCACTGGGGCGCGTCGCCGGTATGAAGGCGGGGTGCTTCGTGCTCGCTGCCCGTATCCGGGGGTGTTTGGAGTGACATCGCCATAAGCTATTCCGCCTTGGGAGTGGTGTCCTGAAGGACGCTCCGCTCGTTACCGCGATCTTCTCTGCATCCCCCTACGTGTAAGGAGTTCCCCGGTCTATCGCCGGTTTGCCGGGATGCATACTGCGTCTGGCTTCCATAAAACATTCTACAAAGTTTCGCCCTGCACTGCTTGGATGGGAGCGCGCACGGCTGCTGCATCCATTGGACGTCATTGATAGGCCGGAAGTCACACGAAGACGATCTTGATGTGCCACACAGCCGTCTACAATAGGAGTTTGGGCCGGTTGGTCCAGATCTTCGTTGCCTGCCTGAGGATGGAATGCCTGACGTAACAAACACGGTGACCGCAGCCAAGCCATTGAAGTCCACGCTGAACCTACCCGAGACCAGCTTTCCCATGAAGGCGAACCTGCCGCTGAACGAGCCGGCGCGTCTGGAGGCATGGAAGCAGGAGGGGCTGTACGACAAGATTCGTGAGGCTCGCGCGGGGCGGCCAAGGTACATCCTCCATGACGGCCCGCCGTACGCCAACGGCGCGATCCACCTGGGGCATGCGCTGAACAAGTGCATCAAGGACTTTGTGGTGAAGACGAAGACCATGGCCGGCTTCGATGCGCCGTATGTGCCGGGATGGGACTGCCACGGTCTGCCGATCGAGATCAAGGTGGATGAGCAGCTGGGACGGAAGAAGCTCGAGATGGAGCCGCTGGCGGTTCGCCGGGCATGCCGCGAGTACGCGCAGAAGTATGTGGACCTGCAGCGCAGCCAGTTTGAGCGGCTCGGGGTGTTTGGCCGATGGAGCGATCCCTACCTGACCATGTCGCTGCCGTATGAGGCGTCGATCGCCGAGACGTTCTTTGACTTCTTCGAGAAGGGCTTTGTCTATAAGGGTCTGAAGCCGGTGTACTGGTGCATTCACGACAAGACCGCGCTCGCGGAGGCGGAGGTGGAGTATGCGATGCATACCTCGCCGTCAATCTACGTGCGCTATCGGCTGACGTCTGATGCCGCGGCGATCGATCCGGTACTGGCAGGGCAGCCGGTGTACACCATCATCTGGACGACCACGCCGTGGACGCTGCCGGCGTCGCTGGCGATCGCGTTCAATCCCGAGCTGACGTATGTGGCGTTGAAGAATGCGGCGGATGGCGCGGTTTACATCGTTGCCGAGGCGCTGGCGGAGGCGACGCGCGTGGTCTGCGGGCTGCCGGAGGCGCCGGAAATTGCGCGATTTCAGGGCACGCAGCTGGATCGTGTGACCTTCCAGCACCCCTTTCTCGAGCGCTCGATCCTGGGTGTCAACGCAGACTACGTGACCACGGATCAGGGTACCGGCGCGGTGCACACGGCGCCCTCGCACGGGGCCGATGACTTTATCACTGGCACCCGCTATGGCTTGTCGCAGCTGTGCGACGTTGATGCCAGTGGGCGCATCCGCAACGGGCTGCCGGAGTATGACGGCCTGACGATCTTCAAGGCGAATGCGCCGATCATCGAGCTGGTGCGCGAGCGTGGCGCCTTGATGGCGAGCGTCGAGATTCATCACTCGTATCCGCACTGCTGGCGATGCCACCATCCCGTGATCTTTCGCGCCACGGAGCAGTGGTTCATCTCGATGGAGACACCGGTTGCTGCGCCGGACGGCGGCATGATGAGCTTCCGGCAGCGGGCGCTGGACGAAATTGCGACCGTGGTCTGGGATCCTGCGTGGGGCGAGCAGCGCATCTCGAACATGATCGCTACGCGGCCGGACTGGTGCATCTCGCGCCAGCGCATCTGGGGTGTGCCGATCGCCGTGTTTTTGTGCGAGCGCTGCCATACGCCGCTGAACGATCGGGCGATCAACCGCTCGGTAGTGGAGCTCTTCCGCAAGGAAGGCGCGGACGCCTGGTATGCGCATTCGGCTGCGTCGCTGCTGCCGGCGGGAACGGCCTGCGCCGCGTGTGGAGCGAAGGACGACTTTCGCAAGGAGATGGACATTCTGGATGTGTGGTTTGAGTCGGGCGCGAGCTGGCATGCGGTGCTCGACATTGAACCCGAGCTGCGGCGGCCGCCGAACGAGATTGCGGCCGACCTGTACACCGAGGGTGGGGATCAGCATCGCGGCTGGTTTCACTCTTCCCTGCTGACGTCGGTTGCGGTGCGCGGGCAGGCGCCGTACAAGCGGGTCGCCACGTCGGGGTGGACGCTTGATGAGCAGGGGCGCGCGTTCTCAAAGTCGCTGGGCAATGGGGTTGATCCGGTGGATGTCGCGAAGCGTCTCGGCGCCGAGATCATTCGGCTGTGGGTGGCGAGCGTCGACTTCCGCGAGGACGTTGCGGCGAGTGAAAACCTGATGCAGCGGGTGAGTGAGAACTATCGCAAGCTGCGCAACACGCTGCGCTTTCTGCTGGGCAATCTGCATGACTTCGATCCGGCGCGGCATGCCATTGCGTTCCGCGAGATGGAGCCTCTGGACCAGTACATCCTGACGCGGACGGCGGAGCTCGATGCCAAGGTGCGGCGGGCGTATGACGAGTTCGAGTTTCATCGCGCGTACCACGCCATCAACGAGTTCACGAACACGGATCTGTCGGCGCTCTATCTCGATGTGATCAAGGATCGGCTGTACACGATGGCGCCTGGGCACGCGGCGCGGCGATCGGCGCAGACGGCGCTATGGCGGATCGCGGA
>CAXSEC010000030.1:13267-26626 GCA_964236325.1 uncultured Acidobacteriaceae bacterium
TGACCCGGGCGGATGCGCGCTGGGGTCTGCTCGCCGTGACGGTCGGCATAGTTGTACTTGATCGCGTGACAAAACTTGCCGTGGAGCAGCACCTGATGCTGGGCGGCGCCCACACCGTCATTCCTGGCGTCTTCCGCATCACGCATGTGCTCAATACCGGTGCGGCGTTCAGCGCCTTTGCGGAGACAGCCTCGCCGCTGACGGTTCGCTACAGCCTGATCGGCTTCTCTGCGCTGGCTATTCTGATTGTCGGCAGCATGTTGTGGCGGTCGGGCCGGGCGTTTACGGTCTCGGGTCTGGCGCTGGCGCTGATCCTCGGTGGGGCGATCGGCAACTTGTACGACCGCATCTGGCTGCACTACGTTGTGGACTTCCTCGAGGTGCGCATCGTTCACTACCATTGGCCGGACTTCAACGTCGCCGACTCCGCAATTGTGATTGGCGCCTGCCTGTTGATCCTCGAGATCTTCCGGCCGCAACCTGCAGAGGCAGAGCACGCTTGAACTCATCGACCTCAGCATACTCATCGGCCTCATCGATTGTGATTCGCGGAGCACGCACTCATAACCTGAAGGGCATTGACGTCGATATCCCGCACAACGCCCTGACGGTCGTGACCGGCGTTTCGGGTTCAGGCAAGAGCTCTCTGGCGTTCGACACCGTCTACGCCGAAGGGCAGCGGCGCTATGTGGAATCGCTGTCTGCGTACGCGCGGCAGTTTCTTGAGCGGATTGAGAAGCCTGACGTCGACTTCATGGATGGGCTCGCGCCTGCGATCGCCATTAAGCAGAAGAACCAGACGCGCAATCCGCGATCAACGGTGGCCACCGCAACCGAGATCTACGACTACATGCGCCTGCTCTACGCGCGCTGCGGCACGGTGACCTGCCTGCACTGCGGCGGGATCGTTCGGCGGGACTCGGTCGACGAGATCGTGACGGCGCTGCTGGCGCTGCCGGAGAGAACCCGTGTGTACGCGCTGTTTCCGATCGAGCGCGCGGCGATCAAGCTCGAGCCGATGCAGGCTCCACACAGCGAGACATCTGCCGAACCGAAGCCGGCCAAAGCTGCCGCGAAGCGGGCCAGGCAGCCCGAGACGAAGGTGCCGGAGTTCAACCTGAAAGACACGCTGCGTGAGCGGCTGGGCGAGCTGCGCGGTCGCGGTTACAACCGGCTGTACCAGGCCGCACCTGATGGCGCAACCGGCTCCATCGTTGAGTTTTCGACGCCGGAGAGTCTGCTCGAGCTTGATTTCTCCCGCCCTCTCTTCGTCCTGATCGATCGTCTGGCGCTGTCTCCGGAGATCCGCGCGCGCCTGGTCGATGCGATCGAGACAGGCTATCGCGAGGCGGGCGAGATCCAGTTTCATCTGCTGGCGCAGGGCGACGCCGCAGCAGCAACGACGCTGCGCTACTCTTCTGCCTTTGAGTGCAGCACGTGCCATCGCGCGTATCGCGAGCCGGAGCCGAGGCTCTTCTCGTTCAACAATCCCTTTGGCGCGTGCCCGCGCTGCCAGGGCTTCGGCAACACCATCGACTTCGATCCCGACCTGATTATTCCGGACAAGTCGAAGACGCTTGACGGCGATGCGATCGCACCCTGGGCATCGGGAAAGTATCGACCGATGCACGGTGAGGTGAAGCGCTTTGCGCGGGGCGCTGGTATCCCGCTGAACAAGGCCTGGTACGACCTGACCGACGCCCAGCAGCAGATGGTTCAGGACGGAGACGGAAGCTTTCCCGGCATTCGCGGCTTCTTTGCCGATCTCGACCGCAAGAAGTACAAGCTGCATGTACGCGTGTTCTTATCCAAGTTCCGCGGCTACGCGACGTGTCCCGATTGCCGCGGGCAAAGGCTGCGAGCTGAGGCTCGGGCGGTATTGCTTCCCGGCCCCGCAGGGTCCGCGGCCAAGAACATCTGTGAGGCGAGCGCGCTGACGATTACGGCGGCGCGGCAGTTCTTTGAGGCTCTCGAGCTCTCCCCTGCGCAGACCGAGATCGCCGGGAAGATCCTCGAAGAGGTGCGGCAGCGCATCCACTTTCTAGAGCAGGTTGGGCTCGAGTACCTGACCCTCGATCGCCTGTCATCGACGCTGTCGGGCGGCGAGTCGCAGCGCATCCAGCTGGCCAGCTCGCTCGGGTCGCGTCTGGTTGGCGCGCTGTACGTTCTCGATGAGCCTTCGATCGGCCTGCACACACGCGACACGGCGAAGCTGATCCGCATCATGGAAGACCTGCGCGATCTCGGCAATACCATTCTGGTCGTCGAGCATGATCCCGACGTAATCCGCGCGGCTGATCATCTCCTCGATCTCGGCCCCGGCGCCGGAGAGCTGGGCGGCCGGCTACTCGCCGCCGGAACCGTTCCCGAGGTCACGGACAATCCGGAGTCGATTACGGGCCGGTACCTCTCGGGGCGGTCGTTTATCCCTGTGCCGAAGTATCGGCGGGAGCCAGGGCGAGAGCACCTGAAGCTGACCGGCGCCCGCATTCACAACCTGCGCGGCGTGGATCTTGACGTGCCGCTGAACCTGCTGTGCTGCGTGACCGGCGTCTCCGGATCAGGCAAGTCGACGCTGATCCACCAGGTGCTCTACCGCGCGCTGATGCAGGCGCTGGGACAGACCGAAGGCGGCGACCCGGCGCATCTTTATCGCGAGCTTTCCGGCGCGCAGTACCTGAACGAGGTTGTGCTGGTCGATCAGTCGCCGATCGGTCGAACGCCGCGATCGAATCCTGTTACCTATATCAAGGCCTTTGACTCGATACGCGAGCTGTTTGCGGCACAGCCGGACAGTAAGCGACGCAACCTGACGGCCGGTATGTTCTCCTTCAACGTGCCGGGCGGACGGTGCGACGTCTGTGAGGGCGACGGGACAGTGACGGTCGAGATGCAGTTCCTCGCAGACGTGGAGCTGCCGTGCGAGGAGTGCAGTGGGACCCGCTACAAGGCTGCGATCCTTGACGTGAAGTACAAGAACAAAAACATCAACGATGTGCTGAACATGACGGTGAAGGAGGCGCTGGTCTACTTTGCCGGTCACCCGAAGATCGTCGATCGCCTCTATGTTCTCGATGAGGTCGGCCTGTCTTACGTGCGGCTGGGTCAATCGGCGACGACGCTTTCGGGCGGGGAAGCGCAGCGCATCAAGCTGGCGGCGAGTCTCGCGGCCACACGCGCCAACGCGAGCCGCACGGCCAACTCCACAGCGGAGAGCAAGCGCGCGGCGAGCCGGACGCTTTACATCCTGGACGAGCCGACGACCGGCCTGCACTTCGATGATGTGTCGAAGCTGCTGACGGCCTTTCACAAGCTGATTGAAGGCGGCGGATCGCTGCTGGTGATCGAACATAATCTGGACGTCATCAAGGCCGCCGACTGGGTCATTGATATGGGTCCGGAGGGCGGCAGCGGTGGCGGACAGGTGGTGGCCAGTGGAACGCCGGAGACGATTGCGGCCACGCCGGGCAGCCATACCGGCCACTGGCTGGCGCCGGTTCTTGCCTCACCCGCGGTACCCGACAGCGTAGCCGCGGTGGAGATAGAAGCGTGATCGGCGGTCGCTCCTAATGGCGATCAGAGCAGCTCTCTTCCTGACCCTCATCCTGGGCCTGAGTCTAACGACGTTGCAGGCGCAGCTTCCGGCGGGCACGACCGACGCCTCCTCCGGCAGCCAGAGCGCGACACACAAGGATGACTCGCTGCGGACACAGGCGGCAGACGCGATCGAAGCGGGCGACATGACGACCGCGTTGAAGCTGTTGCAGCAGTTGAACGCGCAGGAGCCGGAGGATGCCGGGGTGCTCTTCAATCTGGGATCGGCGCAGGATGCGCTCGATCAAACCAGCAACGCGGAGGAGAGTTATCGCCACGCCATTCGCTTGAAGAGCACGTATCTGGAGCCGCATCTTGCGCTGGGCCTGCTTCTGGCGCGAAGCAAACATCCTGCTGAGGCACGCAGCGAGCTGCTCGCGGCCACGACCAGCGAAGGCGGTTCCGCAGCGCTCAAAGCGCGTGCCTATCGGGCGCTGGCGGAGGTCGATCGAGCAGAGAACCCTGCGGAGGCGCGAGATGCGCTGCTGGCCGCCCTGAAACTTACTCCTGAGACTCCGGACGACACCCTGCTCTCTGCCTCGCTGGCGGAGCAGGCTGGCGATCTGCCGGCGGCAGAGAAGGCGTACCGCCGCCTGCTTACGAACACACCGGACAACGCGCCAGCGGCGCTTGCGCTCTCTCGTCTGCTGCTGCAGGAGCAGAACAGCCAGGAGGCGCAGCAGGTTCTGGAGGCCGCACTGCAGACGCATCCGGCGGAGCCCGCGCTCACCGCCCAGTTGGCTTCGGTCTACGTTCGGCAGGGCATGCCGGAGAAGGCGCAGGCGCTGCTCGGACCACTGCACGCGGCGCACCCGGAGGAGCCGAGCATCACGCGCATGTACGCCCGTCTGCTTAGCCAGACGGGAGACTATGCGGCGGCTGAGCCGATGTTCGCCAGCCTGCGGCGCACGCAGCCGATGGATCCGAATCTGGCGGACGACGATGCCGATGCGCTCATCCACCTCAAGCGCTTCGCCGAGGCGGAGCAGCTGCTGAAGACGGCCGTTCGCTCGCCAAAAGCATTTACTTCACCTCAGGATATGGCGGAGGCAGCAAGCCACCTGGCTTTTGCAGCGAGCCAAAACAATGACCCGGAGACTGTATTGCAAGCGGTCGCGCTGCGTGCTACAGTCCTGCCACAGTCACCCGCAATCGTCTTTCTTGAGGCCATTGCGCGGGATAAGCTGCACCAGACCAAACAGGCGCAGACGCTCTATCGGCAGTTCCTTTCTGTGGCAAATGGAAAGTTCCCAGATGAAGAGTGGGAGGCGAGCCACCGCCTGATCGCCCTCGAACACACGCGATAAGGTTTGCACCCTGGAGGTGCGCCATGCGGCCAGAAGTTCGTCTTCAAGCTTATCTCCCCGGAACGCTCAGCAGGTCGCTTCGCCTGCTTACGCTGTTCGTCATCCTGGCCTGCTGCCTGCGTCTTCACGCCTCCGCCTCGCTGGACACCATCCTTCCCGATGAGCAGACGCTGCTCCAGTTGGAACAGCGTGCCCTGCAGGCGCAGCCACGAGAGCAATGCTTTCTGTTTACGGAGCTCGTTCACGTGATGACCGAGATTGCCGGCAAGGAGATGCTCGAGGGAAACGTGGAGCAGGCCAGCGCCAGACTGAAGCGCGTGGAGCACTACGCCCGGCTGATCCATCTTGGGCTGGCCAATGACACCAAGCGCCTGAAGAGTGCGGAGCAGTTGATGCAGCACACGACCTACCGTCTGAACGGGCTGCTGCGTGCCGCCTCGAGCGAGGACCGGGAGACGCTGAAGGCCACCCTGAAGCAGCTCGACCAGGTGCAGGACGAACTTCTTACCCAGGTCTTCAAACACTAAGCTCCGTTCTGCACCGCCGCTGGCTGCTCTCATGATGACGAAGCTCCTTCGCAATGCGCTCTGTCTGCTGCTTCTCAGCGGCGCCATGCTGGGTCGCAGCAGTTGGGCACAGAGCGCCGATGGAGCGATGTCAGAGAGCGAGATCGACCAGCTTCGCGGTGCGGCGTATGTTCCTGCTGATCGTATCGCGGTGTTTATCAAGATTCTGGACCTGCGTGCGACGAACCTTCTGACTCAGGCAGCGAAGCCTCGCCGGCCGGGGCGTGAAGACGATCTGCATGAGATCTTCCAGCAGTTTGCGTCGATCATCGACGAGCTGAATGACAACCTTGACGACTATGGCCCGCGCCATCGCGATCTGCGAAAGCAGCTGCCGAAGCTGCTGGAGGCGACCGATCGCTGGGCAACCGCGCTGCGAACTCCGGCGGACAGTGACGTGTATAAAGTCTCGCGGGCGCTCGCGCTCGAAGGCGCGCAGGACACCCGCGACGAGACCAAAAAGCTGATTGAAGAACAGAAGGCATGGTTTGCGGCGCATCCTCCCGCGAAGGATGCACCCGCGCCGACGCTCGAAGACCGCCGCTAAACAGCGCTCCTGCGGTGGCGGCGATGTTGGCTGTCGCGCCAACTCGCGCCGGAACGATTTATGCTGAAGACGGCTTGAACTCTTCCCTGCTACAAATCTTTGAAGTGGAGTATCGGGAGCTGCGTCCGCGAGCGCCGATTCCTCCGGTCGACGTTCGCTATCGCCGCTTCACCTCGCTCAACACCACGATTCGCCTGCGCGAGGGCCGCCTTCACGTCAGCCTGTCGGACCTTCTCGAAGGTGCACCGGAGAGCGTGCATCGCGCGATCGCCCACATTCTGCTGGCCAAGCTCTACAAGAAGCCGATCGCGCCGACGCATGCCGACCGATATCGCCGCTACGTCTCGTCAGACGCCGTCTCACGGCAGGCAGAGCACGTTCGCCAGACGCGCGGGCGCAAGCGCATCCTCTCGGCGCAGGGTCATCGCTGGGATCTGGATGAGATCTTCGAGAGTTTGAATCGCCGCTTCTTTCATGGGCTTCTCGGCCGGCCGACGCTTACCTGGTCTGCGCACCACGCGCGGCGCATGCTGGGCCACTACGACGCAGCGCATAACACCATCGTAGTGAGCCAAGTATTTGACCGGCCGGACACGCCGCGCTGCGCCGTGGAGTATCTGCTGTACCACGAGATGCTCCACCTCAAGCACCCCGTCCGCGTGCGTGCCGGCCGCCGTTGCGTGCACTCGCGTGAGTTTCAGGCCGAGGAACGTCTCTTTCCCGAGCTCGACGCTGCCAAGGCCTACCTCAAGCAGCTATAAACAAGTAGCTATATAACAGGCCGGCGCTCTTGCCCCGCGACCGATCCAGGCACCCACGGCAGCTGCTCTTTTTGCGCCCAGCCCAGCAGGAGACCGCCAGCCACAATGCTTCCCAGGGCCGCGACCTGTGCGTTGCTCATGCCCAGGTAGATGCGCGGGTTGATGCGGACGAACTCGACCAGGAATCTCGCGATCCCCATCAGCACTAGATACGAGCCAGTAAGCCAGCCGACCGGCTTCGATCGTCTTCCCAGCTGCCAGAGCAGCCAGAAGATGAGCAGCGCCATCAGCAACTCATAGACAGGCGTGGGTTGCACAAGGGCGTCGGGTGGAGTCGGCGGCACCAGCGCGGTGGGCTTCATGTGGACTCCCCACGGCAGCGTTGTATTGATGCCGTAGTCGCCATCGCCGGAGGTCAGGCAGCCGATGCGACCTACCCCGTAGCCCAGGGCGGCCGCCGGCGCCGCCAGATCCAGCATGCGCAGCGGTCCGACACGCTCGCCTGGCGCGCCCTCCACCGATCCGGTGAACCGCGCACTACTTCCCTGCCACAGCAGCGTCGCGATGCCTGCAAGCAAACCGCCGTACCATGCGAATCCTGCCTGAAACCAATGCAGAAAGCCCAGCAGCACATCGATCGGATGATGCCAGCCCGGCAGGCCGATCTGGCGCAGCGAGGCACGCAGCTCTGGAAGATCCTGTAGCTCGTGCCAGAGCTTCGCGCCGATCACCCCGGCGATGACCACATAGGCGACGATCCCGAGTGCGTCCGCATCCACGCCGTGCCGGGCAAAGTTGCGGTGCAGAATCACTGTTGCCACGGCCGCGGCCAGCCAGAGAAGAAGGCCAAAGGTGCCCAGGTGTAGGGGCCCAACGTTCAGGTACGGATACATACGCCTCACTTCCAGCTCAAAGTATATCGAGCGAGCGCGTGATGACCTTTGATCGACGCCCGGATACGCTGTACCCTCGACCGTATGCCGTTCAGCACGCCGTCTCATCCGCCCCCCGCAGCTCTCACCTTTCCCCCCGCGTCCGGTATGGAGGTCCTGTTGTCACAACAGCAGATTGCGGCGCGTGTCGCCGAGCTTGGTGCACAGATCACGGTGGACTACGCCGGCAAGTCGGTCGTCCTCATCGGTGTGCTCAAGGGAGCCGCCATCTTTCTTGCAGATCTGGCAAGGGCCATCCGGGTCGATGCCACATTTGATTTTGTTGCCGTCAGCTCTTACGGACGCGCCCGCGTCTCATCCGGCGCCGTGAAGCTGATCAAGGACATCGACAATCCGATCGAGGGCAAGCACGTCATCCTCGTTGAAGACATTCTCGACACGGGCTTAACCTTGAGCTATCTTCGCGGCTTGATGCTGCAGCACAAGCCCGCGTCGTTGAAGATCGCCACCTGTCTGGACAAGCCGGATCGTCGGCTGGTGCCGATCGATGCAGATTACATCGCCTTCAAGATCCCCAACCACTTCGTCATCGGATACGGCATGGACTACGCCGAGAACTATCGCAACCTTGAAGACATACGGCTCTTTCCGGAAGACGCTGTAGGACATTAATCGGCCTGCGCTGTGGAGCGCCTTTTCGAATCCAGCCTATCGGCTACTGAACCTGGCTCAGGGCACCAACGCGGCCCGACTGCCGGGTTGAACCAGCTCCTCAGGGGAGCAGGCCGAGTCCACCTCATCGATCAGTTCCCGCCTGCGGCCAGGATCCATCACCTCCGCCAGCAGCCGATAGCTCCGCAGCCGCGCCTCATGATCCCAGGTGATGGTATTGATGACCAGCTCGTCAATCTGGAGCGCCCGCGCGATCTTCTCCAACTCCTCGCGCACTCGCTCTGGAGTGCCAACGACATACCGCCGCCACTCACCCTCTTCGCCGGCGTCCTGCGCAGATCGCTTAAGCTCATCGAGCGCCGCCGTCGGGTGCTCCACCGGTCGTCGATCTCCTTGACGAATCCTGCGCTGCAACAGCCGCACGCTGGCGTGCAGGTACTCCGCCTCTTCCTGCGTCGGCGCGGCAATCACGCCGATGGCGATCATGGCCTCAGGCTGCGATCTTTTACTTCCGGGAACAAACGCTCGCCGGTACGCCTCGATCGCGGCACGAGTAGCAATGGGACTGAAGAAGTGCGCGAAGGCATACGGCAGGTTGAACTCCGCCGCCGCTGCTGCGCTCCACATGCTTGACCCAAGCAGCCACACGTCCGGCGATCCTGGCGTCTCCGGCATCACGCGCAGAGCGGCAAAGGGATGCTGCGGTGGAAAGTCGCCGTTGAAGTAGGCCAACAGTTCACTCAGCTGGTCGGCAAAGTCATCGACCGGCTGCACACGACGCTCTCGTCGCAGCGCCAGACTTTCGAGCGGGCCACCACCAGGTGCCCGGCCAACCCCAAGATCGATCCGATCCGGGTACATGGCCTCGAGCGTCTTGAACTGTTCCGCAACCTTGAACGCTGAGTAGTGCGGCAGCATGATGCCACCCGAACCCAAACGAATCCGCCGTGTCTCCGCACCAATGCGCGCCAGCATGATCTCCGGAGCCGTACACGCCAGCGTCTGCATGGCATGGTGCTCGCTCATCCAGAAGCGGTGGTAGCCCAGCGCGTCGCCTGCACGGGCCAGATCGATCGACCGCGCCAGCGCCTCCGCCGGAGTGTGTCCCGCGGCCACCGGCGCCTGATCAAGAATGGAAAGTCGCATCGTCGTCCCGCCCTTCCTCGTGGCAATTAGATGACGCGACGCTTCCGAAGGACGCTGAGACATGGCTTCGCTCTATGTTCGCTTCTACTATAGACTCGGAGGTGCGCAAACGCGCATCCGACAAAGTACATGATGACAGTGCAAGAGAAGCTCGAGATCCTTGCCGACGCGGCCAAGTACGATGCGTCGTGCGCTTCGTCCGGAGCCAAGCGCGCGGGCAACGGAGAAGGCATCGGTCACTCGGATGGCATGGGCATCTGCCACTCCTATACGCCGGATGGCCGCTGCGTCTCGCTGCTCAAGATTCTGCTGACAAACTTCTGCACCTATGACTGCGTCTTCTGCGTGAACCGGGTCTCGTCGGATATTCGTCGCGCCCGCTTCACGCCGGTCGAGGTGGTAAACCTCACCCTCGACTTCTACAAGCGGAACTACATCGAAGGCCTGTTCCTCTCCTCCGGCATCATCCAGTCGCCGGACTACACCATGGAGCAGCTGATCCTGGTCGCGAAGACCCTGCGACAGCAACATAAGTTCGGCGGCTACATCCATCTCAAAACCATCCCCGGCTGTGATCCGTCGCTGATCCGCGAGGCGGGCCTCTTCGCTGATCGCCTTTCGGCGAACATTGAACTGCCGACCCAGCAGGACCTGGTACAGCTTGCGCCGGAGAAGAAGTCCGCCGTCATCGAATCCACGATGGAGCAGATCAAGACGCAGAAGGATGAGGCCGATGAGGATCGAACACGATCTTCTCTGGCACCCAGATTTGCCGCCGCCGGGCAGTCGACGCAGATGGTGGTGGGCGCCACCGCCGCGACGGATCGCCAGATCCTGTCGACGGCCACGCATCTCTACGGCTCCTACAAGCTGCGGCGTATCTACTACACGGGCTTCAGCCCGTACCCGGAGGCGGACGTTCGCCTGCCGCTCAAGGCAACGCCGCTCATTCGCGAGCATCGCCTCTACCAATCGGACTGGCTGATGCGCTTCTATGGGTTTGAGGCGAGTGAACTTACGACCGCTGATGCCCCATCGCTCTCGCTTGCCGAGGATCCGAAGACAACCTGGGCCAAGGCGCATCCCGAGTTCTTCCCCGTCGACGTCAACCTTGCCCCGCGCGAGGCGCTGCTGCGCGTTCCCGGCATCGGCTACAAGAATGTTGAGCGCATCCTGCGCATCCGGAAGTACCACCGGCTGGAATGCGAAGACCTGCGCAAACTGAACATACGGCTGAAGAGTTCGCTCGCCTACCTGATCGCCTCTGACCACACGCCGATGGCTGCGGTCTCCCTCGTAGAAGCAGGCGACTCCGCCGCGCGCGCCCAGCAGATGGATCTCTTCGCCCCTCTGAGCGCTCTGTCAGGGGCCTTATGAGGAAGCACATTCTTGTGCAGCCCTCCATCGCTGACTGGCGCGTGCACGCCCGCCAGCTTCTGCAGCATGGCTTTGCTCCGGATGAAGTTGACCTGCAGGATGCCACGGTGAGCGCCACGCTGTCACTCGATCTCGACCTCACCCTCGATCAGCCGCAGGGTCAATCCTTCGCAACGCCTCACACCTCGCAGGCCTTTCTCAACCTTGCGGAGATAGTTGCGGTGCATCGAAGCGCCGACCGCTGGAACCTTCTCTATCGCGCGCTCTATCGGCTGCAAACAAATCGCGATCTGTTGCGGATCGAGATCGACAGTGATGTCGCGAAGATGCTCCAGATGGAGCACCAGGTGCGGCGGGATCTGCACAAGATGCATGCCTTCGTTCGCTTCCGCAAGCTGCACGCCGACGTGATCGAGGAAGCCAACCCCTTCGCGGCGCTCGCATCTTCCGGGTCCCCGGTCAGCCTCGCCCCGGCTCCGGCAAAGGAGCACTTTGTCGCCTGGTATCAGCCGGACCATCGTATCCTTCCGCTCGCCGTGCCGTTCTTCGCGGAGCGCTTCGCGCCCATGAACTGGACCATCATGACGCCCGACGACTCTGCCACCTGGGATCCGGCGACGCGTCAGATCCTCTTCGGCCCGGGTCTGCCGCGAGAGGCCGCACCGGCCGAGGATGAGCTCGAAACCCTGTGGCGGTCCTACTACGGCAGCATCTACAACCCCGCCCGCCTGAACCAGGGCGTCATGCGCCAGGAGATGCCCGTCCGCTACTGGAAGAACCTTCCCGAGGTCTCCCTGCTTCCTACGCTCATCACAGAATCCGCATCGAGGGTCCGCACCATGGTCAACGTCCAGGAGAGCAAGCCGTCCGCAGCCCCCTTCGTCCCGGCCGAGCACACGCTTCCGCTCATCCAGACCTCGCTTCCCTCCTGCAAGGGATGCGAGCTTTACCAGCACGCCACGCAGGTCGTTCCCGGCGTTGGACCGTCACCAGGGACCATGCATCGACCGGCGACGCTGATGCTCGTCGGGGAGCAGCCCGGCGATCAGGAGGATAGGCAGGGTCAGCCATTCGTTGGTCCAGCCGGCCGCATCCTCGATAAGGCCTTCGAGGATCTCGGGATCGCCCGTGAGTCCATCTATCTCACGAACGCAGTCAAGCACTTCAAGTTCGTGCAACGCGGAAAACTGCGGCTGCACCAGAACCCGCGCATGTCAGAGATCACGGCCTGTCGCCCGTGGCTTCTGGCCGAAATCGACGCGGTCAAGCCGCGTGTCATCCTTTGCCTGGGCGCCTCGGCATCGAAGTCCCTGCTGGGTGGGACCTTTGCGCTGATGCGCGATCATGGGAAGGTTCTCGCATCGCCGTATTCGGATCAGGTTATCGCCACCATCCACCCCTCGGCCGTGCTCCGTGCCCGCGACCAGGCCGCAGAAGAGGAGCTCTACCGCTTCCTTCGCGAAGACATGGCTCTGGCTTGGAAGATCGCATTGGCGCCTGCCGCCGCCGGCCAGCCTGTCGTCACAACCGTGTGATGGAGACTCCTGACATCGCCCGCCCCATACATCCCGAGCCCTATGACGCCGCGGCCGCGGCCGCCCAGATCCTTGCCAGCCCGGCCAGTCTCGCCGCCGTACTCGATCACACCCTGCTCAAACCCGAGGCGACCAGAACCCAGGTCATCCAGCTCTGTCAGGAGGCGGCGGAGTACCGCTTCGCCTGTGCCATGGTCAACCCGGCCTGGGTCTCGACCGCTGCGGAGGTCCTCGCAGGAACCGGCATCCCGGTCGGTGTGGTCGTTGGCTTCCCCCTGGGAGCAACGCTGTCCAGCTCCAAGCGGGATGAGACAGCCCGCGTTCTGAAGCTCGGCGCCCATGAGGTCGATATGGTCCTCAACATCGGCCTGCTCAAATCCGGCTCTGCTTCCGACCTCGAAGCCGTCAAGCAGGATATTCGCGGCGTGGTCGAGCTCGCTCACGGCGCAGGAGCCATCGTCAAGGTCATCCTTGAGACCTGTCTGCTCAGCCTGGAAGAGAAGCTGTACGCGGCAGACCTCGCGCTCGCCGCCGGAGCTGAGTTCCTCAAAACATCCACCGGCTTCTCAACGACGGGCGCCACCGCCGACGATATCCGCGTGCTGCGCGGCAAGGCAGGCACGGCCGCGGGTGTGAAAGCCTCAGGAGGCATCCGCTCGCTGGCCGATGCCACCCTCATGCTGCAGGCCGGCGCCAACCGCCTTGGCACCAGCGCCAGCGTCCGCATCCTTCAGGAGCTCATCGGCAAAGTAGACCCTGAGCCACACGCAGATAGCTACTAGTGACCCTGCCGGAAGCGACCCGCCGCACAACACCCGCCCTCACCAGGGTAGTATCATCGACCATTCGTATGCCTCCTCCAAACCAGCCCGTGCGCGCCCGGAAGCTCTCACTCGGCGAGCAGTCGGAGCACCGCTTTGAAGGAGACTACCGGCCAAACGCGACGACAGAGCTGACACCG
>CAXSEC010000031.1:0-26375 GCA_964236325.1 uncultured Acidobacteriaceae bacterium
CGCGCCGCTGGCCCAGATCTGGCCGGGGCCGGTGGTGTACTACCTGACTGACCTGATGAAGGCGTATGCGGGCGCGAACGGCAGGCAGGTACAGCGGCTGGATCGTCGGATGTGCGCTGTGGCGCGGCTGGTGTGCCCGAACTCGACCCGCATTGCGGAGTACCTGATCGGTGAGTGCGGCTGCGATGCGAACAAGATCAAGGTGATTCCGAATGCCACACGGAGCAGCAGCCTGGTTCCGGAGCCGCTGGTTTCGCCGGCCGCGCTGCCGGCGGACGCGGCGGGCCTGGCGCGACCAGTGGCGGGGGTGATCGGCAACATGGGGGCGAACATCAACTGGACCCTGGTGCTGGGAATGGTTCGCGCGGCGCCTGAGATCTGCTGGCTGATGGTGGGTCCGGTGAAGGACGATGTGGCGGACGCTGAGGATCGGGCGGCGCGAGAGACGCTGGTGAAGCTTGGCGGCCGGGTTCGCTTTGTGGGCAAGAAGCCGTACGGCGAGCTGGCGGCGTATGCTCGCAGCGTTGATGTTGCGGTGCTGCCGTATCAGCGGCGCGAGCCGACGTTTTCGGGCAGCTCCACGCGCTTCTACGAGCACCTTGCAGCGACGCGACCTATTTTGGCGACCAGGGGGTTTGAGGAGTTGCTGCATAAACCGCCGCTGCTGCAGCTGTTTGATACGGCCGAAGAAGGCGTTGCTGCACTACGTGCACTGCAGGCTTGCGGGTTTGATGATGGACACATTGCCGCACGCTGGCGGGCGAGCCAGGATGGGACGTGGGACGTACGGGCGCAGACGATGCACACCGCGCTGACGGCGATGCTAGATCGTCGGCTTGAGGCTTAGGCCCGGCGTATCAGGACCATAGTGAGTACCCGAAGGTGCGATGGCAGAGAAGTAGATCCCGACGGAATGACAACAAGAAGAACAACAGCAAGGACGAACGAGGCTGCATTCCTTCAAGTCATCTGCTTTAGAGGCCGGCGTACCAGTCGTAGCCTAGCTTGGTCCAGTAGTCATCCGGCTTGTCGTTGGTGTAGGCAATTAGCGCAATGCGTTTGATCTGTTTGTAACCATATTTGGTCGGCATGTGCAGGCGCAGCGGAGCGCCATGCGACTGCGTAAGCGGGGCGCCCATCATCTCGGTGACGAGCAGCGTCTGAGAATGGCGCATGGCGTGGAGATCGTAGCCCGTGTAGAAGTCGCCGTCGGGCGTCTCCATGTAGAGGAAGCGCGGGTCGGCGCCGTTGATGGGAGCGGGGGGATAGGCGGCGAGAAAGTCGGCCATGCGAAAGCCTGCCCAATGCACGATCTGGCTCCAGCCCTCGATGCACTTGAATTGGGTGACGAGTTCGTGCCGAGGAAGCTGCTCAAGATCGCTCATGGTGAGCAGGAGCCCGGGCGTGCCGGGGCGGAGTGTGGAGTCGCTCTCGCCGGCTTCTGCCAGGCCTCGCGGCTTTCTTCCGGTGTGATTGTCGTCCTCGGCAGCGCGGTTCTGTGACTGAGGTGGCGAGGACTTTGACGAGGCAAGCAGGTTGGGATCGACCTTGGTGTCGTGGCCCTGATCTTCGGTGGAGGCTTCGGCGGCGTATTCATAGTTCCAGGCTGTCACGTCCTCGACGAAGCGGGGATGGCCTGTGGCGACGGTGGCACCGACGAGCTGCAGACGCCAGCTTTCGGGCTTGAGCGGACGCTTGAGACCGACGACGCCGTTGACGCGCAGGGTCTCCGCGCGATGGAGCGGATAGGTGGGGGCCAGCGGGAGATCGTGGAAGAGGTTACGGGAGAGGGCTGCATTAAACTCGTACGCGTTTTGTAACGGAAGTGGTTGCATGTTACTGCTGGGGGCGTTCAGCAGGCCGCGATAGAGGCCGTATCCGGCGGCGGCGCTGGCCGCAGTGACGACGAACGATCGGCGCGTGTGGCGGCGGGACTGCGCAAGCACGGTGGTATCTGCCACGTCGCTGCCGGGCGGGCGCGCGGCTAACGGATGATCCGCAGAGGCGGGATCTTCCGGTTGATGCTGCGGATCGGATGTGGTGGGCTGTTCGGGCACCTGCCCACTGGTGGCGAGAAACTGCTGCGTGGCGGGATCAATCATTTCCAGCCTTGTCGTTCTGCTTCAAGCGAAGGCGCTTCGACGCGCTGGATCTCGAGCCCGCTGATCATGGCGCAGAGATTGTTCCAGCCTGCCAGAGCCACCTGCAGGACGTGGACAACAAAGAAGCCGAGGAAGCTGAAGGTCAACCAGAAGTGCAGCCAGCGTGCCATTTCGTACCCGCCGAGGATGGTGGTAAGCCAGTGGGCGGAGGTGGGCTTGTAGATGGCGAGGCCAGTGAGCAGCATGCCCGCGCCCATGAGGATGACGGAGGTGTAGGCGATGCGCTGGGCGCCGTTGTACTTCAGCTGCGGAGGAAGGCTCTTTCTTAGATGGAGGTCGACCAGTGTGACCTGGATGGCGTCTTTGAGGCTGCGGCGCTGGGGCAGAAGAAAGCGCCACTCGCCGGAGAGGCAGGTGTAGAGCACGTAGAGGATGCCGTTGACAGCGAAGATCCACATGAAGAAGAAGTGGTAGCCGAGGCCCTCGGTGACGCGATAGGGCACGTGCAACGCGGCGTAGAACCAGTCTGGAAAGAAGCGGAAGAGCGTGAGATGGCCGAGACCGACGCGGTACACGCGGTGGGCGTGAAGGTAGGCTGTGTCCGAGTCGTTCCAGTAGATGAGCAGGCCGCTCCAGATCATCAGGAACAGGGTGGGGAAGTTGATCCAGTGCATCCAGCGGATGGCGAGCGGATGCTTCTTCTCGAGCCGGATACTGGCGGCTGCCGAGGCGTGCTCGGCGATGTGCGGCGGGACGACCTGCATGGCTGGAGTCTCTAAGTTGTCGAGCCGGATGATGTGTTTCTCAGACAATGGCTTGGGGACGCTTGATGGAGCGTGGTGTTTAGACGATGCAGGTGTCGGCAACGCTTCGACTTTCTTCTTGCGACAGAGCGGGCACGCAGGCTGCCGATGCGGGTGGTCTATCTGCCGGCTGGAAGGCTTCCGGCTGGAAGGTCGCGCCGACGCGCCTTGATTTCGCGGTAGAGTCTGGCCTCACGATCGGCATCGGCGGTGCGGCCAAGCTTGCGGTAGGCGGCTTGCAACTGGTAGTGGACGTAGTCGAGCGAGGGATCTGCGTGCTCGGCTAGTTCGAAGTGGAGCACCGCGGTCTCCGTGTCTCCGGCCTCAAGCAGCAGCTTGCCGAACTGGTACTGGGGCTGCGCCATCTCGGGATGCGCGGCGGTGATGGTGCGCAGGAGTTTGAAGGCTTCCTCCTTGCTGGAGGTCTGAAGCAGGGCAAAGGCAAGGGAGTATTGCACGTTGGGATTATCGGGGCTGAGCGTCAACTCCTGGTGAAGTTCCGGAAGAGCGTCGGCTGGCCTGTCCATGCGAATGAAGGACTCGGCGATCTGGTAGTGTGCCAGGCGGAAGGTGGGGTCGGCTGCAACGATTTTGCGGTAGCAGGCCACGCTCTGCTCGTAGGTTTCGGTGTCGAGAAAGATGTGGCACACCAGCGACAGGACGTCCGGCGGAAGGGCTGTGGCGGAGAGCTGCGTGGCAATGGCATTGGCCTGTTTCGGGTCGCCGGAGTGCGCCAGAGAGAAGGCCCAGGAGTAGGCCGACCGCGGATCCTGCATGGCCTCCGCTGACACGGAAGCAAAGGCGAGCGAGGACGCAGGAAAGTTTCCTGTGGAGAAGAGCGCTTGTCTTCGCCATGTCTTGTGTTCGGTCGACGGATCTGTTTGGGCAGGCGCACTCCATCCCGCCGCCGCCGCCCGGCGCTCGATGCAAGCTTTCGCGAGCATGGATGTTAACTGAACCTGGATTTATGCGTAACGAAAATGCATTGAAGTGTTGTCGAACGCCTACGATGTGTGCAAAATGAAGCAATCCTTTTGAATTGGTGAGCGCTGTTCCTGAAGTGCCTTCTGCAGCGAGCTCTGCGCTTTGCTCGCGGCTGCGTCGGCAATTCTCGCTGCGTGGGGAGCGGACGCGACGGGCTGGGCGACGGCGGCTCTTTCGCTTTTTCCATGCGGGTTACGCGCACTACTTGTTGTCAACCTTTGGAGGCTGCACATGAAGCGGATTGCGACAAACGGCAGGTATGAAGAGACCTTGAACGGCAACGATAGCTATGGACGGGTGGATGGGCGGAAGGTTCTGTCGCGCTTCCTGGTGAAGAGGGGGCTTCAGATGGGTGTGCTGGGGACGGTGCTGAGCGGGACATCGGTGCTGGCGCAAAACACTACCGCCGATGTGGTGGGAACGGTGACCGATGCGAGCGGCGCTGTTGTGCCCAATGCGGCGGTTGAGCTGGTGGATGTGAATACCCGGGAGAAGCGCGTGCTGCAGTCAGGATCTGCGGGTGAATATACGTTCACGCTGCTGCAGCCAAGCACGTACATGCTGACGGTGACCGCAAATGGATTCAAGACCTTCAAGATTGCGTCGTTCAATTTATCTGCGGGCGACCGGGCTCGAGAAGATCCGCACCTTGACGCAGGCGGTGCGGGGGAGGTGGTGAATGTGGACGCGGAGCCGCCGGCCTTGCGCACCGACTCTGCGGCGCTGATTACGACGGTGACGGAGATGGCGACGCAGGAGCTGCCGCTGAACGGCCGGAACTTCATCAATCTGGTGCAGGTGACGCCGGGCGCGACCGAGGGCCTGAACAACGGTTTGGCCAGCGGAAACCGGCCAGATGATCGTCGTCAGACTTCGTCGGTTTCAGTCAACGGCCAGGCCGACATGATGAACAACCAGACGATCGACGGGATTGATAACAACGAGCGCGTGATCGGCACGATCGGCGTTCGACCTTCGGTCGATGCGATCCAGGAGGTGAGCGTGCAGACCAACGTCTTTACGGCGGAGGTGGGCCGCGCGGCTGGCGCGATTGTGAACGTCATCACCAAGACCGGATCCAACAGCTTCCATGGCACTGCATACGAGTTTTTTCGCAACGACAAGTTGAACGCGAATCCGTACGACTTTGGCGCGCTTCTGCCGAAGCCGAAGTATCGGCAGAATCAGTTTGGCGGCAGCCTCGGTGGACCTATCTTCAAAGATCGCACGTTCTTCTTCGCGGACTATGAAGGTCTGAACATTGTGCGCAATCAGAACCCGACGACGACGACGGTGCCGACGCTGGCGGAGCGCCAGAATCCGGGCAACTTCACGGACAATCCCGTTATTGGCACCACCATTCCAGCGGCCACCTTCGACCCGATCGGCCTACAGTACTTCAATCTGTTTCCGTTGCCGACCAACAACGCGCTTTCCGGTAACTGGATTGGAGCGCGGCCCGACTCCCAGTTCAACAAGACGGCGGATGGGCGGCTCGATCATCGCTTTGGCAGCAGCGACCTGTTCTACCTGCGCTACACGTACAACGCGGTCGATACCAGCACTGGATCGCTCTTCCCGGCGGTGGCCTCGGCGGCGGGCGAGATTCTGCCTGGCGGCAATTTAGGCAACTATCCTGGCCCAGCGGTGACGCGGGCGCACCAGGCACACCTCAACTACGTTCACACCTTTACGCCGGCGCTGCTGCTGGAGCTGAAGGGCGGTTACACGCTGCTGGATAACGCGCAGTTCCCGCTCAACTACGGCAACGACATTAATACCAAGTTCGGGCAGCCAAACATAAACGTCGATGCACGAACCGCGGAGCTTTCGGCGATCACGATCAACCAGGGGACCGTGTCTACACTGGGCGCGCGGCCGCCCATCATCTATCACGAGAACACTTACCAGTACGAGGGCGCGGTCAGCAATATTCGGGGCCGGCAGACGATCAAGGTCGGTGGCGGCGTGATCCGCCGGCAGGACTCCACCACGCAGACCGACACGGCGAACGGCAACTGGAGCTTCAATACCTTTGCCGACCTGCTAACGGGTAACTACCTGAGTGGTGGGCGCAACGAGATTCTGTATACGCCGCACAACCGCACGTGGGAGCCGCATGTCTTCTTCCAGGATGACCTGCACGCCACGACAAAGCTGGCGTTGAACCTCGGCATCCGCTACGACCTGTTCACGCCGTACACCGAGATCAACAACATTCTGTCGAACTTCGACATTGGCCTGGGAGAGATTCTGGTAGCCGGACGCAATACCGGAGTGCATGGTGGCATCCAGACCGACTACAGCAATGTTGCGCCGCGCTTTGGCTTTGCCTACAGCGTGACGCCGAAGACAGTTCTTCGAGGCGGATTTGGCCTGACCTTTGCGCCGGAGAATACGACCTCCGGATCGGCTCTGGTGAACCAGCCGTTTACGGCGACCTTCGGCTCGTACACACCTGCGCAGGCGGTGGCGGCGGCGGGGTCGTTGGGGGTGCCGAATCCCGGCCAGTACGCGACGTTTGCAGGCGGCCTGCCGACGCCAAATCCGAACAGCTATACCAATCCGAGCGGCAGCATCACGGCGGCGCTTGACCCACACTTCCGCTCGACGTACATCGAGCAGTTCAACGTGACGGCGGAACGGGAGATCTCGGGGTTTGTGGCCACGCTCTCGTACGTCGGCGAGCTGGGCCGGCACAATGCCTACTATCTGTCGGACTACAACACTATCCCGGTCGCCGAAGGAGCTCTCTCGTTTGCGCCTACGGCCCGAGGGGATACGACGACGAACTCGCCGACAGCCGCGACAGACTTCAACACGCGCCGCCGCTTTGCCGCGTCTGTGCCCAACATCACATCGATCCCGCTCTATCGCAGCGGGGGTTCGAGCAGCTATCACGCGGCCCAGGCCGTTCTGAAGCGGCGCTTCAGCAAGGGGTTGGATCTGCAGGTGGCCTACACGTTTGCACGCCTGCTCGATGACTCGGAGTCGATCAGCAACAATGGAGGCAACGGCTTTGGGGCGTCGGCGGAGCTGATTCCCACGATTGAATACGGCAATGGCGATCTGGATGTGCGGCATCGCGCTACGGGAACGTTCAACTACACCTTGCCGTTTGGCAGCAACCTGCATGGCTTTACCGCGGTGCTGGCGAAGGGGTGGCAGGCCAACGGTCTGGTGGTGTGGAGCACGGGGATGCCGTTCTCGGTCACCAACATTGCGAATCGCAGCGGCACGCGGCCGACCGCGGGAACCAGCGATCGGCCCAACATGATCGGGAGTGGCAAGGTCAGTCACCCGACGGTCGGACACTGGTTTAACACGGCTGACTTTGTCTTTCAGCCGACCGGCACCATCGGCTCAGAGCGTCGCAACCAGCTGTATGGACCGGGCCTGCAGCGTGTGGATCTTTCGCTCTTCAAGAACTTCGATATCTATGAGAGTTTGAAGCTGGAGTTCCGCACCGAGGCCTTCAACGTGTTGAACACGGCACAGTTCGTAAATCCGAATGCAGCACTGTCGCTCTCCGGTGGTGCGCCGGTGTCTACCTTCGGCACGATCACCTCAACCGCGAACGCCTACAATCCTCGCATTGTTCAGTTTGCCGCACGCTTGAAGTTTTAACTTCCTGGTCACCGCCTGCAGCTCCTGCAAGGTCAGGAGCTGCAGGTTGCATTGCAGTCCTTTGACGGTACGCAGGATGAACGGAGATTGCATGCAGCGCCGATCTTTTCTGAAGGCAGCTTCTCTTACGACGGTGGCAGCAGCAGCTCCGCGCAGTTCCTGGTCTGCATACTGGTCCGTACCCGGGTCTGCCGCGGCCGCGCCTCGGATTGCCTATGGCGGTATCGGCATCGAGTGCAGCACCTACAGCCACATACGAACGCGCATAGACGAGTTCACCATTGTGCGCGGCAAAGCGGCGGATGAGAGCCAGCGTTTTGCCTTCCTGAAGAAGCACTATCCCGGCGCGACGTTTATGCCGACGCTGGTGGCCACGGCCGTTCCCGGCGGACCGGTTGCGCGCGACACATATGACGCGATCAAGGCAGAGTTTCTCAAGGATCTGCAGGCGTTGCTGCCGCTTGATGGGCTGTACCTGCCGATGCATGGGGCGATGTTTGTCGACGGGATGGAGGACGCCGAGGGGGACTGGTATGCGGCGGCGCGCGCGGTGGTGGGGCCCAACTGTCTGATGAGCGCGAGCTACGACCTGCACGGCAACATCAGCAAGCGCATTATCGACAACCTGGACATGCTGTCTGCGTTTCGAACGGCGCCGCACATCGATCGCGAAGAGACGATGATCCGCGCCTGCGATATGTTGACACATTGTCTGGCCGGAAAGATTCGGCCAACGCTGATGTGGGCGACGGTGCCGGTGTTGATGCCGGGTGAACGCAGCAGCACGGAGTGGGATCCGGGCAAGCGGTTGTGGGCGCAGTTGCCGGAGATGAACCGGACGCCGGGCATGCTCGATGTGTCGCTGCTGGTGGGATATGTGTGGGCGGATGAGCCGCGCTCCGCTGCCTCCGTGGTCGTGACCGGAACAGATCCGGCTGCCGAAGCGAGGATAGCGAGGGAGCTGGCGGAGCAGTACTGGAGCGCGCGGAAGGAGTTTGCGTTTGGCACGCAGACGTGCTCGCTCGAGGACTGCATTACGAGAGCGATGGAGTCGAAGACATCGCCCGCGGTGCTTGCGGACTCGGGTGATAACCCAACGGGTGGCGGCAATGGCGATCAGGCAACGGTGCTCGCGGCGCTGCTTGCGCGGAGGGCCACGGGTGTGGTGTTTGGCGGCATTGCCGATCGACCAGCAGTGGAGGCCTGCTACAAGGCGGGCGTGGGGGCGACGCTGCCGCTCTCGATTGGAGCGACGCTTGACGCGATCGCAAGCAAGCCGGTGAAGGTGCAGGCGACGGTCAAGGCGCTGCTCGAAAACGTAGATCCGGCGAAGCGCGAGGCGGCGGTGCAGATCCAGGGCGTGACGCTGATCCTCAGTGCGTATCGCAGGCCGTACCACGAGATTGCTGACTTCAGGAAGCTCGGCGTAGATCCAAAGAGCGCGAAGATTCTGGTCGTGAAGTCGGGATATCTGGAGCCGCAGATCAAGGCTATTGCGAACCCAAACCTCATGGCGCTGACGGACGGAGCGATCAACCAGGACATCCTGCATCTGCCGAAGAATGTGCATCGGCCGCCGACGTACCCTTTTGTGGACGACCTGCGGTATACGCCTCAGGTGTACACGTCGGCGCGCGCGAGGGGATAAAAGGGCAGGCGGGTTAAGTGTGGACGTCCCACCCTTGGCGGCAAAGGACAAAGGATGGGACATCGATGGATTAGTAGTGGAAGCGAAAGCGGACTTCGCCGTAGATCTCGCGCGGATCGTTGTAGTGGAAGCCGCCGAAGGTGAGGCTGTTATCGAGCAGCACACGACGGTTCGCGACGTTGAGTGCGTTGATCGACACTGTGGTGCGCTCGCCGAAGCTCTTCCCCAAAGCGAGATCGAAGCTGGTGTGCTGGGGCAGATAAGGATTCAGATAGCGCGGATCGGCGGGCGGGCCGTCCGGATTGTAGCCGCCATTGGTGAAGCCTGAGCCGTACATCACGTTGGTGGATGCGGTGATGCGCGACGGCAGGGTGGCGTTGAAGCCGACGTTCAGGGTGTTGCGCTGGTCATGATCGACGGGCGTGTAGGCAAGGCCCGCATCGCAGACGGGGTCGCCGACGGGGGTGCAGATGAGGCCACCGGTGATGTTGCCGCGCTGCTCGGCGATCTGGTTGGAGAAGGCGAGGTGCGCCTGTCCGAAGCGCCAGAGTCGAGGCGATCGCAGGGTTAGCTCCCAGGCTCGCACCAGGGCGCCATCGACCGTGACCGGGAAATAGATGCTGGAATCGCCGATGTTGGAGTGGTCGAGGAAGTTGTTGATGCGGGTCTTGAAGGTATCGGCGTCAAGCAGCCAGCCGCGAGAAGGAATCTGGACGCCGAACTGGTGTTCCTCATCCCGCTCGCCATGTAAGGGTTCAAAGGCGGTGTTGCTGGCTTGGGCAAACTGCACGATTGGCCCGGTGGCGGTGAGCAGCGGCGGCGGCTGGTAGAAGCGGCCGTAGAAGCCGCGGAAGACCCAGTTGATCTTAGGGATGCGAACGGCGACACCGAAGCGCGGGGCGGTTGCGGTCTCGGAGAACTGGCCCTCAAAGAGGGTCTCTCGCAGACCTGCGATGAAGGTCAGCCAAGAGTTGGGCTTGTACGTGTCTGAGATGTACTCCTCGATGACACCGCCTGCGGCCGAGTCAGGGATGGAGAAGGACGGTGTTCCGGAGCCGTCGTTGAAGACAGCTCCGAACAGATACCTGTCGTGTTGCTCGAAGGAGTAGAAGCCTCCCTGCAGGGTGTTCCGCGCGAAGGCTGTGGTGATTGAAGCTTGCGCGCCGGCGTAGTTCGACGTGCGATCGGATGTGGTTGCAACAGGGGTGTCGGCGGGGCCTGGCTCGTAGTTCGCTCGGTTGTAGTGGTAGAAGGGTGAGATCTGCAGGACGGTTGATGGATTGAAGGTATGGAGCCAGGATGCGGCGACGACACCGTCGCGCTCGTTCTGGTGATCGCGGAGGCCGCTTGAGTTGAACTGCTGATTTTCCGCGCTGTTCGGATCGGGATCGTAGGGAAGCTGGAAGTAATCGTTGCGGAGCTGCGTGATCAGGCGGAGCTGGTCCTTCGGCGTGCGGTTATAGATGAACGACGCAAAGCCGCCGTAGCCGTTGGTGGCGTCGTGGTAGACCTGACCGATGGGCGTGGAGAGACCGTAGTCGCTGCGGTTGCCGGTCAGGCTGGCGTAGTAGGCAAACTTCTCGGTGTGATCGCCGAAGTTCAGCTGATCGTTGGTCTGCAGGAAGCTGCCGGCGGTGAGAACGAGCTCCGCCTCGCGATTGCGCTCGAAGCCGGTTCGCGGAACGACGTTGAAGACGCCATAGGTGCGATCGCCGACATCCGAGGTGTAGCTGCCGCGCTGCACTTCGACGTAGTCAATGTCCTTGGGGTCGATCTGTGCACCCAGGTTGCTCGCGATGTTGGTGTTGGGGATCTCTACGCCATCGAGAAGCCAGCTTACCTGGTGGCCACCGCGCATGTGGAGCATGTCGTGGGTGATGTAGGCGCCGGGCACGTAGTCGGTGATCATGGCGAGACTGTTGGTGCGGTCGGCGCCGGGTGTCTGGGCGACGTCGACGCGGCTGATGAGCGTCGTGGGCGTGACGGAGTTGACGTTGGCGACCTCGGCGTCGGCCGTCACGGTGACGGATTCAGCCGGCCCGCGGGGAGTGAGTTCAAAGTGCAGCAGAGGCGACGTGCCGGAGGCCAGGGTGAGGACCTGCTCGACCACGGGATAGCCGGGCTCGCTGACGGAGACGGTGTAGTCGCCGAGCGGGAGCAGGGGAAGACTGAAGCTGCCATCCTGGTTGGTGTGGGCGGTCTTTACAAAGGCGGAGCGGACCGCGTGGACGGTGATGGTTGCGCCGGCGATAGGTCGATGGTGCGGATCATGAACGATACCGCGCACCTCACCAAAGATGGTTGATGCCACGGAAGAAGCTGCTGCCAGGAAAAGAAGGGAGACGAAGCAAAGCAATGAGCGGCGCATGGCGCAGCCTCCTGGTCACGCCTACAGAGCGTGGCCGGTTCCAAGTTCAGCTGAGGAAGGGATCCAGCTCACGACGCTTTAGGGCGTTGCGGATCGGTAACAGGAGCTGAGATCTAGAGCATTTTCCTGATGGCCGTGGGCGCTGCTTCAGTGCAGTGCACGCCATCTTCCTCGAAAGGAAAAGGCGCCACCCGAAGCGGCCTGCGGTACACCTTCAGGAAAAATGCTTAGCCGAGCAAGGAGGGAGGACCGCGTTTTTGCCTGGATCGATCTCGAGCGATGCGACGCGCGGATTCGGTCTGCGGCGAACCGCCGGGATGGCTGACAAGTGCGGCAAAGATCGCCTGCCCAGTTTCTGGTGCGGTCCAGGATTCACGATGGACGGACGCGAAGGCAGCCGGACAGTAGGGACATTTCTCGAGAGGTGCGCGAAACGTCGGATCGTTGCTGACCTGCCTGCCTGGCGCTGCTATGCCTAGCATGCAGTGATGCATCCCATTCCTGCGGCAGCAGGCGGGCAGCTTCGCGTCACTATCCTCACCCACTGCCGACAGCGACGCGAGCAGCGGCAGGATGACGACGGCCAGCAACAGCATGGAAAGGAGTCTGCGCAATTCCTTTATTCAACCATTGAACGGATGGATGTACAAACCGCGGCCGTCCTTGATCTTTACAACGCGATGGAGCTCTGACTCAGGAAGCGATCTTCCGAACATTTGCCGTTACAAGCGAACCGGCACAAGATCATCCTTTAGGTACAGGGGATGGCTCGGCGTTCCATCCTTACAGAGCTTGAGCACGTGCAGATCATGGTTCCTGTGCCGGAGCATGGCCTGAACGTCGAGGCCTCGTTGCAGCAGCCTCGGATGCGGCTTGCCGTACGCCAGCACGATGAGTTGCGACGCCTCTGCCATCGCTAGAATGTGGTGGTCATTCTCTGGTCCGACCGGGTCGGCAACCTCAAGCAGACGCTTCTGGTCCGTTGCCCGGTAGGCGAAGGTGTTGGCGACAAAGAGCGACCCGAAGCCCCATCGCCTGGCGTAACGCTGACACTTGGCGACCGTGGGGTCGTCGATATCGATGTCGGCCGTCGATGGATTCATCATCAGGAACATGACAGCTCTGCCTCGGCGCGTCCACGTCCGGTGCAGGAGATAGCGGTACTCGTGGCGTGTGCCACCGAAGACCGCGCGGCTTTGGACGTCGAGTGCGAGCTTGAGGCGAAGCTTGCCGCCAGAGTCATGCATGCTCATTCCGTGTGCAGGATACTGGTTCTTCCCTTCCTTCGAGTTCATCCTGCGTTAGGAGCGGCTATTACAAGTCGGGTCGCATATTGCCAACATCGCGTTATATTGGAGCTATGCATCGCCTGAAGACAGAAGGTCAACCGCGCAGGTTGGGGACGCTGATCCTCATCCTACTGTGTGTTGGTCTTCTGTTGTCTGCGGCAACGTTGTCCGTGACGCACGGACACGCGGATGGCGCCAGCCATGCCGACTGCGGAATGTGCACCACGGCGCACGTCGGCATGATCGCGACAGCCGTGGAGGTCCTGCTTACCCTTCCACAGACCTTCGAGAAGATCGAGTTTGATCTCCCCTCGGCTCCTCATCGTGAGCTGGAGAGTTTCGCCCTCTTTACCCGCCCCCCGCCTGCTGACGCCCTTCGCTCGTAGGTCCGCGTTCAACATCAGGTGGGAAAACCAAGGGGGTTAGTGTATGCACTCGTCTACTCGACGCGTCGTCTTCGTCGCATCCGTGTCTTTATTTGCAAATGTCTCAGGTCTTTTAGCGCAGTCTGCCAGCAATGCCGGGACCCTTTCAGGTGTGGTAACTGATCCAGCAGGTGCCGTCGTTCCCGGTGCCGTGGTCAATATTACGAATCCGGTCAGCGGCCTAAATCGCAACAGCACGACCGATGCAACCGGCCGTTATGTGTTCACGAACCTTCCGTTCAACCCCTACCACGTGACGATGAGTGGATCGGGATTTTCAGCGCTTTCGCACGACGTTCAGATCGGATCCACGGTTCCGGTGATCCTCGATGAGTCTCTGAAGATTGGCACGTCGGCATCGGTCGTCGATGTGGACGCGGGAGATCTGCTGGAGAACAGCTCCGTCTTCCACACGGACCTGGATCGCGCGCTGTTTCAAAAACTTCCACTGGAGACGCCCTCGTCGACTCTGAGCTCGCTGGTAACGCTCTCCTCACCGGGGGTCGCTGCTGACTCAAACGGCCTGTTTCACGGTCTTGGGGATCACGCATCGAACTCGTTTTCTCTCGATGGGCAGCCCATCACCGACCAGCAGAGCAAGGTCTTTTCGAACCAGATTCCTTCGAACTCCATTCAGTCCATCGAAGTGATCTCCGGTGCACCGCCGGCGGAGTACGGCGACAAAACGGCGCTGATCATCAACGTCACAACTCGTTCCGGGCAAGGCGTGCTGAAGCCAACCGGGAGCGTGACTGCCTCCTACGGAACATTTGGAACGTCCACAGGCTCGTTTGATATTTCGTACGGCGGGCCGAAGAGTGGCAACTTCTTTGAGTTCGATGGCCTGAACACAGGTCGATTTCTCGATCCTGCGGAGTTCTCGGTCTTTCACGCCAAGGGCAATGAACAGAACGTCTTTGATCGAATTGATCGGCAGTTCTCCGAGAAGAACTCAGGACATCTGAACCTGACGTATAGCCGATCGTGGTTCCAGACGCCCAACACCTACGACAATCTCCAGGTGCAGAACGTCACGAGCGGCGGGACGGGTGCAAATCCAGTCTTCACGGACGTCGGCAACACGGATCAGAAGAACAAGATCGAGACGTTCAACATCTCTCCGACATTCACGCGCGTGGTCAGCGCTCACTCGGTCTTCAACTTTGCTCCGTACGTTCGCCACGATGCGTACAACTACTATCCCAGCAGCAACCTGCTGGCCGATCTTGGCCCTGTGGGAACGGAGTCGATCGCGCAACAGCGTCTGTTGACCAACGCCGGCGCGCACACGGATATCTCCTACATCCAGGGGCGCAATAACTTCAAACTTGGAGCGGTCTACTCGCAGACCTTTCTGCGGGAGCATGATCAACTCGGGCTGGTTGACTCGACCTTCAATTCTCCTTGCACGGATGCAAATGGCGCCACGCAGAGTGGCTTTACGGACCCTTCGCAGTGCGCTGCCGCGGGCTTGGTTGCGAACGACGGCTCTCTCGGCAGCACCGCCTTCAACCCGGCGCTGCTGCCCTTTGATCTCACTCGTGGTGGAGGGTTGTTTTCCTACTTCGGCCACACCGATGTCAAGGAGCTGTCGCTCTATCTGCAGGATCAGCTCAAGGCAGGCAACTGGAACTTCAACCTCGGCATACGCGGCGACTTCTATAACGGCTTGAGCGTGAGCCGGCAGGCGGAGCCACGGCTGGGGGCGGCGTACAACATCCAGCGTACGGGGACAGTTCTTCGCGCCTCGTATGCGCGAACGCTCGAGACTCCGTTCAATGAAAACCTCGTCATCTCGAGCCAGGGTTGCGCGAACAATGTGCTCAACCCACTGCTTCTCTGCCAGGGTGGCGACGCCGTAGTTGCGCCGGGATTCAAGAACGAGTTCCACGCGGGACTGCAGCAGGCCTTTGGCAAGAACGTTGTCATCAGCGGCGATTACATCTGGAAGTACACGCATAATGCCTTCGACTTCAGCGTGGTGGGCAATACACCGATCACCTTTCCGATCGATTGGCATAACTCGAAGATTCCAGGATTCGCGCTGCGGGCCGACGTGCCGAACTTCCATAATGTGACTGCATTTGTGGTGATGTCGAGCGTTGCTGCACGCTTCTTTCCGCCCCAGAGTGCAGGCGCTGGCGCGACCGTTGGACAGAGCGGGTACCCGTTCCGGATCGACCACGATGAGCGCTACAACCAGACGACACACCTGCAGTATCAGCTTCCGATCAACCATGGCCCGTTCATCGGCTTCAACTGGCGCTACGATAGCGGCCTTACGGCAGGATCGGTGCCATGCTTCAATCCAACCGGAGCGAACAGTCCGTGTGGAGGCCTGGTGATCAATGGTCAGGACTTCGTTGATCTCAGCAAGCTAACGGCGGACCAGCAGTTCCAGGCGGGTCTGACGTGCAACGGTGTCAGAGCCACACCAACGGCCGCGATCCCGGGCGGCGTTTGCCTGGCGAACGAGCTGACGTCGAAGCTGGTAAACATCCCGGCGCCGAACACTGAAGATGATGACAAAAATCCGCCGCGCATTGCGCACCGGAACCTGTACGACCTTTCAATCGGAGAAGACAACCTCTTCAATGGGGAGACACGACGCGTCAGTCTTCGTCTGAGCGGGGTCAACATCGCCAATAAATATGCCCTGTACAACTTCCTTTCAACCTTCAGCGGAACGCACTATGTGACGCCAAGAGCGCTGACTGCCGAAGTTGGCTTTCACTTCTAGGTCTCTACTTTCGGGCTTTCGCTAGGGCAAGACTTAGCAGGTTGATGTAGATCAGCCTGCTAGGTCTCCAAGTATCACTTCACCCTCATTTCTGAGGGCAGAAGGAGCAGGGCTGATGTCTGCAAGAAGTTCGTGGCCTCTGGTGGCTGATCGCCTGGGGATCGTTGCGTCCAGTCTGTGTTTTCTGCACTGCCTGGCCGCGCCCATCCTGCTTTCGGTGTCTGCCGTGTACGTTCATTTTCTTCCTTCCGAGGAACGAACCCATCGTGTGCTGGCGATCGTCGTCACGTTGATCGGCGTGATCGCCATCGGCAACGGGTATCGACGACATAGAAGGTCTCTCGTTCTGCTGTTCACAGCGGCTGGACTGGCTGTCATCGTTGCAGCAGCTGAGTTCGGCGACTTGTTGCCACATCACTGGAACGAGGTGGCTTTGACTCTGGCGGGAAGCTGCTGCATGATTGCGGCGCATCGCCTGAACCATACCTTCTGCAATCGCTGCACGCGCTGCGATGCAGAGCCGGCAACGCAGTCTGGCCTTTGCTGAAGAAGACTCCTGCCATGCCGCACCTACCGGGCGACCTTCGCTTTCGAGGCAGCAAGAAACGGCTTCGGCGCATTCGCATGTCGAAGGCAGATCGATGGCAGCTCGGCTTCATCACCGTGCTATCGCTGGTGGCCGCAGCCCTGGGGAGCTGGATTGCCTCCGCATGCAAGTAAGCGACCTACCGGGACACGAACGCTCATCGAGTCGAGAGCTGATCACGGGGCGGCGTTAGCCTGCATCGAACAGGCTGTCGGGGTGTTCACTCGTGTCGCACAAGCAAGTTGAGGTAGGCAACTCCATGCTGCCAGGGGCAAACCGCGTACTGCTGCACGCCGGCGCATTCCGGCGGGTGGGACTCTTGCTGGGCTGCGTGCTCTTTAGTCTGGCTGGAGGTTCCGCACGTGGGCAGACGGCTGCGGGAAGATCGTCTCTGACGCTCCGCGAGGCGATTCGCGAGTCACTGACGAGTCCGCAGGCGCGCATCGGGAAGGATCAGGTCGACACTGTTCGCGGTTCAGTGGTGCAAGCTGGCCTGCGACCGAATCCACGGCTGTATCTGCAATCGGAAGATCTTCGGCCCTGGGCTGGCAACTTTGATTTTCCCAACGCGACTGAGGACTTCGGGTATGTGGGCCAGTCGTTCGAGCTGGGCGGCAAGCGCGGGCGGCGACTCGATCTGGCGAAGGCGAACGTGCGAGAGGCTGAGGCAAACCGGATGCTGCTGAACCAGCAGATTGCCGGCCGCGTGGCTGCCGCGTACTGGGCCGCGGTGGCGGACGCGGGTATCGAGACGCTGCTGGCGGACGACCTTCATGCGGTGGACGAGATCGTTGGCTATAACAAGGCAAGAGTGGATGCAGGCGCCATGCGCGGGATCGATCTGATTCGCGTGCAGATGGAGCGGGATCGGCTGCTACTGACGATGGCGGCAGCGCGGCGCGAGGTGATGCTCAGCCGGATCGAGCTGTTCCGCCAAATGGGCCGGGCGCCTGATGCCAACGTCACCCTGGCTGATTCGCTGGAGTCAGCTGAGCCGCTGCAGACGAGAAGTATCGACCTTGTTCTGGCCACGCGGGCCGATGTTGCCGCGGGTCAAGAGGCTGTCACAGCAGCCGTGGCGGACGTTAAGCTGCAACGGGCCGGCGGAGTGCCGGACGTGGATCTGCTGGGCGGGTACAAGCGCAACTCCGGCGAGAATACGCTGTACACCAGCCTGCAGCTGCCACTTCCGTTTCGCAATCGCAACCAGGGCGAAGTTGCGCGGGCCGAGGCGACACTCCGCCTGGCGAAGGATCGTCTGCAGCAGCTGGAGCTCTTCGTGGGTGCTGATGTTGCGGCGGCAGAGGAGGCCTATACGCAGCAGCAGGCAGTGGTGCGCGATATTCTGCCGGAGATGCGGGCGCGGGCCAAACAGAATCTCGCCATTATGGACGATGCGTATCGCACGGGAGGAGTTGATCTGCTGCGCTACCTGGACGCGGAGAGAACCGCCTTTGATGTGGAGACGACAGCCTTGCGCACGCTTGCTGACTTTCAGCAGGCCGGCCTCAAGCTGCAGCTTGCCTATGGGGTGCAACCATGAACCGCCTAACGTCTTTCCTGCCCTTTCTCTTTGTGGCGTGCCTGCTGAACGGCTGTTCGAAACAACAGGCAGCTGCCGGGAGTTCTGGTTCGTCCTCGAGCGACAAATCTTCCTCGTCGGCGTCGAGTACGCAGGATCAACCGGATAAGTCCGCGAAGGGCGGGCCACAGGCGAATGACATGGTGAAGATCGCGGCGCAGGATCAGCAGCGAGCCGGCATCCAGACAGCGTTTGTGCTGGTGCAGCGAGCGCCGCGCACCCTCGCTGTCACTGGTCAGGTCGCCATGGATGAGCAGCACACCTCGCATCTCGGCACACTTGCCGACGGCCGCATTACAGCGGTCAATGTGCTGCCGGGCGTGCTGGTTCGACGAGGGCAGACGCTTGGCAGCCTGCATAGCCACATGGTGCATGAGACGGTTGGGTCGCTGGTGCAGGCGTATGCCGAGGCAGATCGTCAACGCGGGGCGGTGACCTTTGCGCTGCAGGCGCAGACGCGATACCACCACCTCTACTCCATTCAGGCGGCTTCGCTTGAGGAGTCACAGCGCTCTGACCAGGACGTCTTGCAGGCGCAGAAGATGCTGGTCGCTGCGGAAGCGAGTGTCCACATGGAGCGCGAACATCTCTCCGAGCTGCTGCAGGTTTCGCCGGAATCGTTGAACCCTGGCAATGTGTACGACAAGGAGCTCGTGCCCATGCGGTCGCCGATCGACGGCGTCGTGATTACGCGCAACGTCAGCGTTGGCCAGGTGGTCGACACCGGCTTTGTGGCATTTGACATCTCAAATCTGGCCACGATCTGGGTTACGGCCGCAGTGAACCAGCAGGACCTGTCTTTGATCCACCAGGGAGCGGCGGCCGAGGTGGTGACGGCAGGCGTTACCGACCAGGTGTTTCGCGGCCGTGTCGCCATGATCGGAGATACGCTCGATCCAGAGACACGCACCGTTCCCGTGCGCATTGTGGTGCCGAATCCGGCGACGAAGCTGCGCCCCGGCATGTTTGCCACGGCAAAGATTGCAGAGCCCTCCACGCGCGATGCCGTCTTTGTTCCCGAGGACGCGCTGCAGACGATCAACGGCATGCCCGTGGTCTTTGTTACGGCGGATGGCGTTGCCTTTCAGGCACGCACAGTCAACGTGGGGACGAGGTCCATGGGTAAAGCGGAGATCCTGGATGGGCTGAAGGCCGGCGATCGCATCGTGGTGAACGGCGCCTTCATGGTCAAGTCCGAGATGCTCAAGGGAACCATGGGGGACGGCTAGGATGCGGAAGCTGGTCGACTTTTTCCTGTCCAACCGATGGCTTGTGGTTGCGCTGCTGCTGGTGCTCGTCGTCGGCGGGCTTACTGTGATGCTGCACCTGCCGCTTGAGGCATTTCCCGACCTGACGAACAATCAGGTTGTGGTGACGGTGCAGTGTCCCGGCATGTCACCAGTTGAAGTCGAGCAGCTGGTGACGTACCCGATCGAGACCTCGATGATGGGCATGCCGAAGCTGCAGATGGTGCGGTCCACGTCGAAGCTCGATCTATCGATGGTGACGGTCATCTTCGACGATTCGATGGACAAATATCTGGTGCGGCAGCTGGTTGCGGAGCGAATCAACCAGGTGCAAAGCCGCATTCCAGCGGGGCTGCAGCCGCAGATGAACCCGATGTCCACTGCGTTTGGCGAGGTATATCAGTACACCGTTTCTGCGCCGAAGATGTCCCTCATGCAGATCAAAACGCTGCATGACTGGGTGATCCGCTACGCGCTGCTGACCGTGCCCGGGGTGAGCGAGATCAACTCCTGGGGTGGCGAGACCAAGCAGTACACGGCGGAGGTGGACCCCGAGAACCTGCGTCGCTTCAACCTGACGCTGCACGACGTGGTCAAGGCCGTCACTGACAACAACGCCAACTTCGGTGGCAGCTACATCGAGCACGCGGAGCAGCAGTACACCGTGCGTGGGCTGGGCCGGGCAGAGAGCATCGACGATCTCGGGAACATCGTTGTAGCCACGACGAATGGAGTGCCGGTTCTGCTGAAGCAGGTTGCGAGCATCAAGACCGCGGCCCTGCCTCGTCACGGAGCGGTGATGCGCAACGGCGAGGGCGAAACCGTCTCCGGCATGGTGATCATTCTGCGCGGAGAAAACGGGCAGAAGATCATCAAGGAGATCAAGGCCAAAATTGCCGGGCTGAAGCTGCCGGATGGCGCGAAGATTATTCCCTTCTACGATCAGTCCGACGTCATCAATGCCACGACCGCAACGGTTCGCCGCAACCTGATCGAAGCCGCGGTTCTTGTCATCGTCATCCTGCTGATCTTCCTGGGCGACTGGCGCGCTGCGCTGGTGGTGGCGGTCACCATTCCGCTGTCTCTGCTATTTGGTTTCATCGGCATGGACCTGTTCGGCATCTCGGTGAACCTGATGAGCCTGGGTGCGATCGACTTCGGCACCATCGTCGACGGCTCTGTCGTGATGACGGAGAACTGCATGCACCGGCTGGAAAATGGCGGCGCCGACAAACCTCTGCTCGACGTGGTTCGAGAGGCGGCGCATGAGATCTCGCGGCCCGTAATCTTCGGCGTCCTGATCATCATCGCTGTCTACCTGCCTGTCCTGACACTTCAAAGTCTCGAAGGCCGAATGTTCCGACCAATGGCGGTGACCGTTGTCTCCGCCCTTGCCGGTTCGCTCCTGCTGGCCCTCTTCGTTGTGCCAACCTTGTGTACTGTTGCGCTCCGCCATCGCGCGAAGGTGCTACAGGAAGATGGCGCGAGTAAGAAAGAGGTGAGGCCCAACTGGTTCGACCGTCTACGCGATGCCTATGGTCGTTCCCTCGGGCGAAGCGAGCGGCACCGCAAACTCATCCTGACCTCATCCATCGTCCTGATCGTGATCGCGCTGGGTTCGCTCAAGTTCATCGGAACGGAGTTCATGCCGACGCTTGATGAAGGCTCGATGGTGGTGACGTCGAAGCGTCTGCCGGGCATCGCGCTGACCGAATCCGTTGCGATCGGCGACCAGATCGAAAAGACCATTAAGGCAAAGTCCGATGTGACAAGCATCGTCACCAAGCTGGGCCGGCCAGACCTCGCCACCGAGGCCATGGGCGAGTATGAATCTGACTCCTACCTGAGCTTTACGCCGAAGCTGCAGAATGCCAACACCAAAGCGAAGCAGGACTTTACGGACGATCTGCAGAAGTCGCTGGACAGGATTCCGGGGGTCACCTACGAGATCACGCAGCCTATGCAGATGCGCATGGATGAGACCATCACCGGAACTCGCGGGGATGTAGCGCTGAAGATCTTTGGTGAGGATCTGGACACGCTGGAACAGATGGCGCACAGCGCGGAGAAGATCATCGCCAGCGTACAGGGCGCGTCAGAGACACAGATGGAGATCATCTCCGGTGCGCAGGAGTTGCAGGTGCGGGTTGATCGTCGTGCAGCCGCGCGGTACGGCGTTAACGTCTCCGACGTGCAGGAGGTAATCGAGACACTGTACGGATCGAAGCAGCTCTCGGAGATGCTGCTGGGCGAAGAACGCTTTCCGATCGCGATCCGGCTTCCGGCAGATGTGCGCAACGATCCCGAACGCTTGCGGTCCCTGCAGCTCAAGACGCCACAGGGCGAGCTTGTGCGGCTGGATCAGGTAGCCGAGATCAAGACGGTTGGCGGCCCCATCCTCATCAATCGCGAGCAGGCCCACCGCCGCGCTGTGGTGATGAGCAACGTCAGCGGACGTGACCTCGGCAGCTTCGTCAAGGATTGCAAGGCGGCGGTCGCCGCAAAGATGCCGCTGCCACCTGGGTACCGACTGGAGTGGGGCGGCCAGTACGAAAACCAGCAGCGCGCGCAGGAACGTCTGCTCATTGTGTTTCCCGTGTCGCTCCTCATCATCTCCGCGTTGCTCTACGCAACCTTCAAGAACGCAAAGCAGATGTTTCTCATTCTCTCAATCGTTCCTCTTGCGCTGGTGGGCGGGGTTGCCGCTCTCTGGCTGCGCGGGATCAATCTGAATCTCTCTGCGTGCGTTGGGTTCATTGCTCTGTTCGGGATTGCGGTACTGAACGGCGTGGTGATGGTCAGCCACATCAACTCGCTCCGCAAAGAGGGCAAGACGATCGAAGAGGCGACTCACCAGGGAGCTACCGATCGTCTGCGGCCCGTCCTCATCACAGCATTAGTTGCCAGCCTCGGCTTTATCCCGATGGCGCTGTCCACGTCGCGTGGGGCTGAGGTCGAGCGACCGCTGGCCACGGTCGTCATTGGCGGCCTGATCACGGCAACGATCCTCACGCTGTACGTGCTGCCGCTCATGTATCCGTGGTTCAGCAAGGATCTTCGACTTAGCGCGGCGGACAAGGAAGCCTAAAGGCGACACGCCCAGCAGATCAACGCAGTTCGATGTGCGATCCCAGGCTGTTGGCGGGGAGCGTTACGCCCCATCGCCCATCCTGTTGCGTAAGTGTGGCGGTACGTCCATCGATAGTTGCCTGTTGGCTCTTCGGTGTCCAGTTCACGATCTCGACGCGGTACTCGCGCCACCAGGGCTTCCACGAGCCTTCCTGTTTGCCGATGGTGATCTGCAGCGAGCCGTCTGCCGCGCTGCTGCAGCTGAAGTGGACACGCGCGTAGCCGCCGGTGCGGTAGGCGAAGCTGTGACCATCGTCGCTGTAGACCTCGCCCTCACAGGCCTCTCCGGGCAGCTTCAGATCTGAGGGCAAGGGGTACACCCGCAGGGTGAGCGGCCCGTTAGGTGTCTCCGCGGTGCTTTGAGTCAATGGAGCGATGGGAAGGATGCTGCCGCCACGGACAAATACAGGAAGCTCTTCGAGCTTGGGGGTGATGGTGAGCTGCTTTTGTGCGAGCAGCAGATCGCGCTGTTCGGCATCCAGAGGACCGGTTGACTTGCCGCGCGAGTAGCGTTCGCCAGTCCAGTAGTCATACCAGGTACCGGGTGGGAACTGAACGGTGTAGGGCGCGACCTCTTCAGGAGAAGGATTGGGCGCGATCAGCATGCGGCTGCCGAAGAGGAACTCGCTTCCACCTGTGTTGCTGTCGAAGGGAGTGCCGTTTTCATTGGCGTCGGGGAACTCCAGAAAGAGCGGGCGATCAATGGGAAGACCGTCGCGTGACGTCTCTTCGGCCGCGGTGTAGAGGTACGGCATCAGGCGATAGCGCTCTTCGATAAAGCGACGGCGGATCGCCTCCTGCTCTGGACCGTCGACCCATACTTCATGCATCCGTGTTCCTTTGGCAGAGTGGTCGCGATCGATGGGCTGAAAGGCCGAGAGCTCAAGCCACTTGGTCAGAAGGTCCGGCGAGGGCGAACCCGCGAAGCCTCCTACGTCCGCGCCAGTGAGCGAGAATCCGCTTAGACCTAGATTAACGATCTGGGGCACGCTCATACGGAGATGGTTCCACGTCGAGCTGTTATCGCCGGTCCAGGTTGTGCTGTATCGCTGACCACCGGCATAGCTGGCTCGCGTCATCACGAAGGGGCGCTCGTGGGGGCGAAGGGCGAGTTGGCCTTCAAAGGTCGCGCGTGAATTCTCCATGCCGTAGACGTTGTGAATCTCAAGGTGAGAGGCGGTGCGTGTCCGCAAGCCGGGTTCATCAATTCGGTGTTGCACATCGTCCGGCAGGGTTTTAGTAGGAACGTCGAAGACGGAGGGCTCATTCATGTCGTTCCAGAAGCCGGCGACACCCTGGCCGATGAAGGTCTGGTAGAGAGTACCCCACCATCGTCGCGTCTCCGCTCTTGTGAAGTCGGGGAAGACGCTTGCGCCCGGCCATACCTTTCCCACGTAGGTGGAACCATCCGGATTCTTCAGGAAGTGATCTCCAGCAACGCCGGAGTCGTACGGTTTGTACCCGACGTTGGGCTGCTTCGCGATATGAAGATCTGTGATCACGACCAGCTTGAAGTGCTCGCGATCAAGGTCCTGCACCATCCCGCCAAAGTCTGGGAACGTCTGCTCGTTCACGGTGAAGGGCCAGTTTTCGTGCTGAAAGTCGATGTCTAACCAAAGCACGTCCGAGGGAATACGATCTTGGCGTAAGCGCGCGGCGACCTCACGCAGTTGCGACTCTGGCGTGTAGCTATAGCGTGACTGCTGAAAGCCAAGGGCCCAGAGCGGCGGAAGAGGTGTGGGGCCAGTAAGTTTGGCCCAGGCCGTGACGACCTGCTTCGGCTCAGGACCATAGATGAGGTAGTAGTCGAGCGAGCCGTTCAGAGCTCCGAAGGTGTAGCGATTAGGATCGGTGCGGCCGAAGTCGAAGTTGGTGCGCCAGGTGTTATCCAGGAACACACCAAGAGCGCGGCCATGGTTCAGATTGATAAAGAAAGGAATGCTCTTGTAGATCGGGTCGGTCGACTCCTGCCAGGCAAAAGAGTCGGTGTTCCACATGGTGAAAGCTTCACCATCGCGATCAAGTGGACCTGGCTTGTCTCCGAGGCCAAAGAAGTGATCGCTGGTGGTATGTTGCTTGCTCACGGTGAACGAAGAACCGTCCCAGCGTACAGGTGCAGCATCCCGCTGGAGCACATGTCCCGCCAGGTCCGCCACGGTCAACTGAAGCTGTGAATCCACCGTGACGCGGAGCTGTTTTGTAGAAAAGCCGTGAGCTTCCGGAGTTACGCGAACGCTGCTGGTTCGCTCCGAGCTGAGAACGGCCCAGGAAGCATCCTCCGGAACCACAGATCCTTTCCACATGCGAACCCGAAGGACATCTTCGCGGAGCGCGCTTACCTGTAGCGACATCTCACCCGCCGCCGCTTGGAACCCTTGAGGCGTCGCAGTCAGATTCTGCGCTTGCGATGTATGAGCGATAGAAGTAAGAGCGATCGCATGGAGCAACAGCGCGCCACGTCTGGCAAAAGAGAGCATGTAAGTCCTCGAGAACCTGGAAGGAGTCCTGATTCTCGAGACTACATGGTTCGCGCCGCTATGGGGAAGAGCAGCAGCATCGTGTGGAAAGGTGCTATTTCTGAACGAGCGGTTCCGCCGCGTGCCGCTCCACCGTCACCTGCTCCTTGCGAAGCGTGACGACTTGGTTGTCCTGCCGCACGCTGTCCCTCTTCGTGACCCGAACCTCTTCTTTGAGAATCAACTCTTTGGTCAGGATCAATCTCTCCTCGACGACAGGATAGATCGTCGTCTCACCCTCTTGGCGCATCTCCGGGGCTGTGTCGACTTGACGGTTGAGCACTACGCGTTCGACATCAAAGGTACGTACCGCCAACTGCTCATTCAGGGCCTGCTCATACTCTTGCACGGACTTGAGCAGCCGCAGTGTTCCGGTAGCGACTGTCCTCTTCCCTACCGTGATCTGCTCTTCCACGATCGGCACCACCAACGATGCGCCATCGCTCGCGGAAGTAGCGCTTCGTAGGCCGTTTGTCTGGAAGTCGGCTGAGCTATCTGCCGCTGACAGCAGAGTCTCGGTCGGGAGACGAAGTACCTGGCCGTTGCTCATGCGAAGTTCTGTATAGGACCGTGCACCGTCCAGATCCCCCGCAACCACAAGAATGTTGTCCTGCCCCGTAGTTCCGGCTTCCGCGCTTCTTTCACCCGTTACTGATCCGACCATAGATCCCCCGCTGTCTGCTGAAATAAAACAGGCCGGACACATGTGCCCGGCCTGCCGTTTTTGTTTACAAACTGTTAGTAGCGATCTTTCTTGACGACCTCGCCCGGCAGGTTCTCAACCTCGACTTCTGTCTTGCGAACAGAGTCGTGAATGGCCTGGGTGCGCTCGCTGCTTTGCTTGCCGACTAATACCTCTTCCACCACATGGCTCGTCTTGCCAACAACCGCCTCTTCACCGGTCGCGTTCAGCTCAAATACCGAGCCACTACCCGCCGCGAAGTCTGCTGCTGTCGCTGGACGATTGACGGCACGACGCTCTACGTTGATGTGCTCCTCACGCAGGTTGATGTCGGCATCAACTGGCCGCTCCACTACATGCGAATAGATGCGCACGCCACCTCGGTCTACCTCCCGCTTGCCGACGACGAGTTCCTCTTCAACGATCGGAATCGCGATTTCACCGGTTACCGCAGCGGTGTTTGTTGCACCGTATGCGGGAAGAGTACCCGCAACGGGCAGGGCCGAGCCGGTAGTCTGGGCAGTTGTCTGTGATCCACCTTCAATCTGCTTCGCGCCGAACTCGCGCAACGTGCCAGCTACTTCCTCAGCTTCCGCATCCTGTACCGTTGCGGTAAGTAGGGCGCCACCAGAGTTGACGCCGGCAGC
>CAXSEC010000032.1:0-25360 GCA_964236325.1 uncultured Acidobacteriaceae bacterium
ATGTTCCCGCAGAACGCGAGCGTCTGACCAAAGATCTTGCGAAATATGAGAAGGGCCTCGCCGCTGCCGAAAAACAGCTGAACAACGAGAGCTTCATGGCAAAAGCTCCGGCCCACATCGTCGATGGTCTACGCAAGCAGTCCACCGAGACGCGCGCCCTCTACGACAAAGCCCGGAAGGCGCTGGACGATCTTCCTCCCGCCTGATCCGTCCCACCTCACGCACGACGATGCCGCTACCTACAAAGATCGGCGGGCCTAGATCGGCAGCACTCAGTAGAGGCTTCGGCGATGCAGGATAGCAGGATCAGTCTCCAATGAATTTGATGTAGTGGTGAACGTCTCGCAAACTCGCCTCGAATAGTCGAAGCACGTCTTCTAAAAAACCCCTTGTCCGCGTCGTCAGTTGCTGACTCAATCAGCTCCTTCCAGGCCGGAACAAGTTGACGCATTTGCAGCCGGTTAAATGTCGTGTCTCCATACCAATCAATCCCACTTAGAATGTTTGAGTCGTTTGTCATCGTGCAATAACGATGGAGTCGGTTGTGGTCGTCGGCAACGCTTTCTGACAACCTGTTACCCTCCTCGTCTTGCATCTCTATAACTAGGCCCATACCTACTCGCTGAGGACCCAGGTGTCTTTGCTGCCGCCGCCCTGGGAGCTGTTGACGACGAGGGAGCCTCGTTTGAGGGCGACGCGGGTGAGGCCACCGGGCACGATGGTGACGCGGTCACCGTAAAGGACATAGGGGCGGAGGTCGACGTGGCGGGGCTCCAATGAATTCCCGATCAGACATGGGGCCCTGGAAAAGCTGATGGTGGGCTGGGCGATGTAGTTGCGGGGGTCGGCCTCGATGCGGCGAGCGAAGTCTTCGCGCTGCTCGGCCGTGGACTGCGGGCCGATAAGCATGCCGTAGCCGCCGGACTCGCCGACGGCCTTGACGACGAACTGCTCGAGGTTCGAGAGGACGTGCTGGCGCTCGGTGGGGCGCGTCATGAGGAAGGTCTCGACGTTCTTGAGGACTGGCTCTTCGGAGAGGTAGTACTTGATGATGTCGGGGACGTAGGCGTAGAGGGCCTTGTCGTCGGCCACGCCGGTGCCGAAGGCGTTGGCGAGGGTGACGTTGCCGGCGCGATACGCATTGAACAGGCCGGAGACGCCGAGGATGGAGTCGCCGCGGAAGGCTAGCGGGTCGATGAAGTCATCATCGACGCGGCGATAGATTACGTCCACGCGACGGAGGCCGGAGGTGGTGCGCATGTAAACAACGTTGTCGTGGGTGACGAGGTCGCGGCCTTCAACGAGCTCGATGCCCATCTGGCGGGCGAGGTAGGCGTGCTCGAAGTAGGCGGAGTTGAAGACGCCGGGCGAGAGAAGCACAATGTTCGGTTCAGGTCGGCCTTCAGGGGCGAGCGAGCGGAGGCTGCCGAGCAGGAGTTGGGTGTACTGCTCGATGGGGCGGACGTTGTAGGTGCGGAAGAGATGGGGGAAGATGCGCTTCATCACGCGGCGGTTGGTGAGCATGTAGCTGACGCCGGAGGGAACTCGGAGATTGTCTTCAAGGACGACGAACTCGCCGGACTCGAGACGAATGAGATCCGTACCGCAGACGGCGATGTAGACGTTGCGCGGGACCTGGAGTCCCTGCATCTGGCGACGGTAATGCTTGCAGGAGAAGACGACCTCGCGGGGCACGATGCCGTCATCGAGGATGCGGCCCTCGTTGTAGATGTCCTTGAGGAAGAGGTTGAGGGCGACGATGCGCTGGGTGAGGCCGCGCTCGACGACGGCCCATTCCTCGGAGGTGATGATGCGAGGCAGCAGATCGTAGGGGAAGATGCGCTCGGTGCCTTCATCGCGGCCGTAGACGGTGAAGGTGATGCCCTGGTTGAGGAAGGAGAGGTCGGCGGCCTGTTTGCGGCGCTGGAGTTCGTCGGGCGGAAGGGCGGCGAAGTGGTTGAGCAGCGGCCGATAGTGCGGGTGGAAGGCGTCGCGCGCCTCGAACATCTCGTCGTAGGCGTGATCGAGCAGATAGCCGGCGAGGACGGGAGCGTCGAATTGGCGACTGGTCGCGGGGGGCATCGGTCGCTTGAGTATAGAGGGTGCGGAAGGCGGCGCAAAGCAAGTTGGCAGCGGCGGCTTGATCGCGCTCATTGGTCACGGATCGTTGCCGGGGCGCATCTCACGGGTTGAAGTTGACCGAGAAAGAGGACAAAGGCATGGCTGAGAACGTGGAGAAGGGTCCGAGCGATCCGCATGAGATTAACGCGAAGGTGGCGTCCGATGTGGCGTACTGGAGCAAGGAGTTTGGCGTGAGTGGCGAGGCTCTGCACGAGGCAATACGGGTGCACGGGAGCAAGGTGGACAAGGTACGGGCGGCGCTTGCGGCGCATCCGCATGCCGGAGCGCACCACGACAAACGCGGCGCGTAGGTAGGCGGGGTTCAGGTAAGTCGCCAGGTTTAGCGATGTGGCCCTTTGAGAGACGCTTCAACCCCCTGCAGGCGCTTAGTTTGCAGGGGTTTCATGTGCGAACAAGTTGGCCGCGCGGCCGGTGCGATAGACTGGAATGACGCGGAGTTTCCGTGTTTTCGCGCAAACTCCAACGCACATACAGATAGGACGAGTCCCCCGAGTGAGTCAGTCAACGCCTGCCCAAGCCATCCGCAACATTGCTATCATCGCGCACGTCGACCACGGCAAGACCACGCTGGTCGATGCCATGCTGCGTCAGTCCGGAACGTTTCGATCAAACGAGGCGCTGACAGAACGCGTGATGGACTCGAACGATCTTGAAAAAGAGCGCGGCATCACGATCCTTGCGAAAAACACGGCAATTCACTACAAGGATTCGAAGATCAACATCGTCGATACGCCGGGCCACGCGGACTTTGGCGGCGAGGTAGAGCGCGCGTTGAAGATGGTGGACGGCGTTGTGCTGCTGGTCGATGCATCCGAAGGTCCGCTGCCGCAGACGCGGTATGTGCTTAGCAAGGCGCTCGAGGCGAAGCTGACGCCGATTCTGGTGATTAACAAGATCGACCGGCCGGATGCGCGGCCGCAGGAGGTGGTGAACGAGGTCTATGACCTGTTTATCGACCTCGATGCGGACGAGAGCGTGCTGGAGTTCCCCATCATTTATACGAATGGCAAGGCGGGCACGGCGACGATGGATCTTGCTGTGCCGGGAACGGATCTGCAGCCGCTGTTCAAGTTGATTGAGGACACCATCGCGCCGGCGACGGGCGATCCTGACGGATCGTTGCAGATCCTGGTGACCAATCTCGACTACTCGGATTATCTAGGCCGGCTGGCGATTGGACGGGTGTTCAATGGCACGTTGAAGACGGGGCAGGAGGTTGCGGTCTCAAAGGTCGACGGCTCGATGCAAAACGTGAAGATCACGAAGCTCTTCAGCTTCGACGGCCTGAAGCGGACGGACACGACGGAGACGACGACGGGCGATATCGTCGCGATAGCTGGCGTTCCGGGGATCACGATCGGCGAGAGCTTTACGTCGGTCGAGAACCCGCAGCCGCTGCCGCTGATCAAGATTGACGAGCCGACGATCGCGATTAATTTTTCGGTGAATAACTCGCCCTTCGCGGGGCGCGAGGGTAAGTTCGTCACCAGCCGCAACATTAAGGAGCGGCTGGAGCGCGAGTTGCTGACGAATGTTTCGATTCGAGTTGAGGATACGGGCAGCCCGGAGACGTTCAAGGTGCTGGGGCGCGGCGAACTGCAGCTTTCAGTGCTGATCGAGATGATGCGGCGTGAGGGCTTTGAGTTGATGGTAAGCCGGCCGACGATCGTGACCAAGCGGGTAGATGGCGAGTTGATGGAGCCGTCGGAGCTGCTGTCGATCGATGTGCCGGAGGAGTTTGTCGGCACGGTGATTGAGCGTCTGGGGCCGAGAAAAGGTGAGATGTCGAAGATGGCGAACCATGGCTCGGGCCGGGTTCGCATGGAGTTCAAGGTGCCGTCGCGTGGGTTGATCGGTCTTCGCAACGAGATGCTGACCGAAACACGCGGAACGATCATCATGAACTCGATTGCGGGCGACTACATCCCGTATCAGGGCGACATTCCGCAGCGACCGAGCGGGGCGCTGATTAGCGATCGACAGGGAACGACGACGATGTACGCGCTTGATGGCGTGCAGGCGCGCGGCGTGCTCTTTCTGGGCGACGGCGTCGAAGTGTATGAGGGCATGCTGGTTGGCGAGCACTCGCGCGACAACGATCTGGACGTGAATGCGGTTCGCGAGAAGAAGCTGACGAACATGCGGGCATCAGGATCGGATGACGCAGTGCGACTGGTGCCCTTCAAGGTGCTAACGCTGGAGCAGTCGATTGAGTTTATTGCCGACGATGAGTTAGTTGAGGTAACGCCGAAGAGCCTGCGCATGCGGAAGAAGGTGCTGCAGGCGAATCGGCGGCCGAAGAAGAATCAATCGGGCGAGTAGGGGTTGTTCGTTCTTTCTTTGAAAGTAGAAGGCCGCCCGGGTGGGCGGCCTTCTACTTGTTGTAATCGAGTTCTTTGCTGTGGTCAGAGTGACTGAGAACGCAACGACAAAGGCCAGCAAGCGGGTACTCAGGGGGTGTGCCTACCCGCTATTTAGCTCTGCTTGGCCTTCTCGAAGCGCTTGTTGATCTCGTCCCAGTTGACGGTGTTCCACCATGCGGCGAGATAGTCCGGGCGTTTGTTCTGGTATTTGAGGTAGTAGGCGTGCTCCCAGACGTCGTTGCCAAGGATGGGATAGAGCCCCTGCGAGATAGGACTGTCCTGGTTGGGGGTGGTGACGATCTCGAGCTTGCCACCCTTCCAGACGAGCCATCCCCAGCCGGAGCCGAACTGCTTGGCGGTGGTCTCATTGAACTTCTTGGTGAAGTCCGCAAAGGAGCCGAAGTCGGTGGTGATCTGATCGGCGATGTTGCCGTTAGGCTGTCCGCCGCCCTTGGGCTGCATGATCTGCCAGAACATGGTGTGGTTAACGTGGCCTCCACCGTTGTTGCGGACGACGGCGCGGACATCTTCGGGGACGCTGTCGAGGCTCTTGAGCAGATCTTCGGCCGATTTCTTGCCGAGGTCGGGGTACTTCTCGATGGCTCCGTTGAGGTTGGTGACGTAGGTCTGGTGGTGCTTGTCGTGGTGCAACTTCATCGTGGCTTCGTCGATATGGGGCTCGAGGGCGGCGTAGTCGTAGGGCAACGGCGGAAGTTCAAAGGCCATGGGGATCTCCTGGGGATGCCGGCCGGACCGCGCGCGGGATGCGGCGATACGGGAGGGCGGTTGAGTCATCGGGCGACGCGATGGCGAAGCGCCATGCGATGCGAGGTCGACCGAGATGTGAGTGTGAGATGCGCCGGCCCCGACGGGCGATGCTCTTCCGTGCGCCCTGCAACATTCATGAGCGGGTAACAGGCGGCGGGTCGCGAGGACGCGCTCGAGTGAGTAGATTGAGTGCTATGACGACAACGGTGAACGATGTGGAGCTGGCGTATCGATGGCTTGAGGATGACGGAGCGGCGTTTGGCGGACCCGGCGTTGAGCCACGGTGGACGTCGAGCCGCAAGGATGCGGTCACTACGGCATATTCCACAGCGAGCCGGGTGTGGTGCACGATCTCTCATGGCACGTTGAACGAGATCTATTACCCGTATATTGACCGACCGCAGACACGAGACGCGGAGCTGCTGTTTACGGACGGAGCCACCTTCTTCCACGAAGAAAAGCGGGACTTCGAGTACAGCTTTCGGTACCTCGATGAGAAGACGCTGGCGGTCGGGGTGACGGCGACGGCGCCGGGCGGGCGGTACAGCGTGACCAAGGAGATTCTGACCGATCCGCACTATCCGGTGGTGTTGATGCGGGTGCGGATCGAAGGCGAGGAGGAGCTCGTCAAGAAGCTGCGCTGCTACGTGCTGGTGGCGCCGCATCTGGAAGGCGGAGGGGCGAACAACAACGGGCGATCGATCGATGTGGCGGGGCGGCGATGCATAGTGGCGTGGAAGGGGCGAACGGCGCTGGCAGTGGGGGTGAGCTGTGGCTTCAGCCGAAGCTCCTGCGGGTATGTCGGGACGAGTGACGGCTACCAGGATGTGTCGGCGCACCTGGGGATGACACAGCAGTTTGGCGAGGCGCTGGATGGCAACATTGCGTTGACGGGCGAGATTGAGGTGGGGGCGAACCGGGAGTTTACGGTGGCAATCGGCTTTGGCAGCGGCCGGCATGCGGCGCTTTCGCGAACCATGCAGACGCTGGCGGCGCCGTATGCGGGGCAGCGTGCGCGCTTTCTCGAGCAATGGACGCGGGTTGGCGCACCGGAGCGGCTGAGCGCAGGCGCGATGGGCGGCGGGCGCTTGAGCCGGATCAGCCAGAACGTCATTCTGGCGCACGAGGACAAGTCGTATGCGGGGGCATTCATCGCTTCGGCATCGATCCCATGGGGGGCATCGAAGGGCGACGACGATCTGGGGGGATACCACCTGGTATGGACGCGCGACATGGTGCAGTCAGCGACCGCGCTGATGGCGTGCGGGCGCACGGACACGGCGATGCGGGCGCTGGTGTACCTGGCGTGTACGCAGCGGGCGGATGGCGGATTTTCGCAGAACTTCTGGGTGGATGGCGAGCCGTACTGGTCGGGGATCCAGCTGGATGAGGTGGCGTTTCCGATCATCCTGGCATGGCGGCTGTGGAAGCTGGACGCGCTGGGCGGCTTTGAGGTGGCGCCGTTTGTGGAGCGGGCGGCGGCCTTCATGGTGAAGTACGCGCCGGTCACCCAACAGGAGCGATGGGAGGAGAATGCGGGGTACTCACCGTCGACGCTGGCGGCGGTAATCAGCGCGCTGCTGTGCGCGGCGGACATGGCGGAGGCGCATGACTCTGCGGCGCAGACGGAGTTCTTGAAGACGTATGCGGACTGGATCGAAGCCCATCTGGATGAGTGGACGACGACGGATGACGGCGTGCTGCTGGCCGGGGTGAAGCGGCACTACATGCGGATTCGGCCGCCGGCGGAGGGCGAGCCGTTCCATAACCCGGAGGTGCAGCCGGGATGGATCCATCTGGCCAACCGCGGGCCCGGGGAGACGGCAGACTTCGACGCCCGAACGGTGATCGACCATGGCTTTCTGGAGCTGGTGCGCTACGGGGTGCGGCGGGCGGACGACCCACTGATCGTGGACTCGCTGAAGGTGGTGGACGCGGTGCTGAAGATCGAGACGCCCTATGGTCCGTGCTGGCGGCGATACAACCATGACGGATATGGCCAGCGAAAGGATGGCGGGCCGTATGAGGGGTGGGGGCAGGGCCGGGCGTGGCCGCTGCTGGGTGGCGAGCGGGCGCACTATGAATTAGCCGCAGGCAAGGATGCGAAACCGCTGATCAAGGCGTATGAGGCGTTCAGCTCAGTGGGCGGGATGCTGCCGGAGCAGGTGTGGGATCACGACGATCTGCCCACCGAGGGGATGTACCGCGGGCAGTCGGCGGGCTCAGCCCAGCCGCTGGTGTGGGCGCATGCGGAGTATCTGAAGCTGCTGCGATCAGTGGCGGACGGCGCGGTGTATGACCGCATCTCCGTGGTGGAGGAGCGGTATGCGCGGCCGGTGGCGGAGCGAACCTTCGCGAGCAGGATCGAGATCTTCCAGCGGACGCGGCGGATTGAGAGTGTGCCGGCAGGTCAAACGCTGCGGGTGCTTGATCGGGAACCGTTCCACCTGGTGTGGACCGCGGATGACTGGTCGACGAAGAACGAGACGGTGGCTCAGACGGTAGCGCCGCTGGGATCGTTTGCCGATGTAGCGACGCTGCCGACGCAGACGGGTCATCTCCGGTTTACGCTCTTCTGGCCGGGGCGAAATGCGTGGCTGGGTCAGGACTTCCCGGTTGCGGTCATTGCAGCGAAGACGCAGTCGGCGGCGAAGGCAGCGCCACCGGTTGCGGTCAAGCCATCGAACTAAGTGAGCCGGAACCGAGATAGCAGAACAAAGCTAAGAGGAAGGTTGAGCAGAGAGGCTAAAGCAGAAGGTCTGAGGCCGGCGAAAGGGCGACCCACAAGGCTGGCAGGACGCGGCGGGTACACTAGAGACCGAGACGGAAGCACCTACGCCTGAGTGCGGCGTAGCTCACAACTTGAGATGAGGATACGATGACCGACGAGCAGAAGCAGCAGGATCTAGACCAGCTTTCCATCAACACCCTTCGTTTACTGGCTGTGGACCAGGTGGAGAAGGCGAAGAATGGCCATCCCGGCGCTCCTCTTGGCTGCGCTCCGATCGCGTATCTTCTTTTTCACAAGCACATGAAGTTTGATCCCTCCGATCCGCTGTGGTCGGACCGTGATCGCTTTGTGCTGTCAAATGGGCATGCCTCTGCGCTGCTGTACGGGGTGTTACACCTCACCGGATATGACCTTCCGATGGAGCAACTGGAGCAGTTTCGCGAGTGGGGATCGCACACGCCTGGGCATCCGGAGTACGGCGAGACTCCCGGTGTCGAGGTCACAACCGGACCGCTCGGTCAGGGATTCGCTGAGGCCGTCGGCCTGGCAATCGCGGAGAAGCACCTGGCGGCGGTCTACAACCATGACAACCAGACGCCAGTGGACCACCACACCTACGTTCTTTGCGGCGATGGCGATCTGATGGAGGGCATCTCGCATGAGTCCTCGTCGCTTGCCGGAACGCTGAAGCTGGGGAAGCTGATCGTCTTCTACGACGACAACCTGATCTCGCTTGATGGGCCGACCGATCTCTCGTATACGGAGAATGTCGTGGAGCGGTTCGAGGCGTATCACTGGCATGTGCAGACGGTGACGGACGGCAATGACCTGCATGCGCTTGAGAAGGCGCTTGAGGCAGCAAAGGCGGAGATCACGCGGCCATCGCTGATCAAGGTTCGGACAGTGATTGGTTACGGCAGCCCAAAGGCGGGCACGAACAAGGTGCACGGCGAGGCTCTGGGGCCGGAAGCAACGAAGGAGACCAAGCGGAACCTGGGCTTCCCCGAGGACAAGAGCTTCTATGTGCCGGAAGAGGCGGGCCAGAACTGGCTGGAGGCGAAGACCAAGGGCGCCAAGGCGCATGCCGAGTGGCAGAAGAAGTATGAGGAGTACCAGAAGGCGTATCCCGAGCTGGCCGCGGAGTACGACCGATGCACGTCGATGAAGCTGAAGGAAGGCTGGGAGAAGGCGCTGCCCGTGTTCCCGACGGACAAGCCAATTGCGACCCGTAACGCCGGGCAGACGGTGATGAACGCGATCGAGAAGATGGTGCCGGAGCTGTTTGGCGGTGCTGCCGATCTGACGAGTTCGACCAAGACGATCTTCAAGGACTCGGAGAACTTTCATCTGGATCCGAAGGGCCGCAACGTGTTTTTTGGCGTGCGCGAGTTTGGCATGATGGCGGCGGTGAACGGAATTGCGGCGCACGGCGGGCTGATTCCGTTCGGGTCTACGTTCTTCACGTTCTCTGATTACTGCCGATCCGCGATGCGGATGGGAGCGCTGCAGTCCAGCCACTCGCTGTATATCTTCACCCATGATTCGATCGGCCTGGGTGCGGATGGACCAACGCATCAGCCGGTCGAGCACCTGATGGCGCTGCGCGCGATCCCACAGCTCACGGACTTCCGGCCGGCGGACGCGAACGAGACGGCGGCGTGCTGGAAGCTGGCGCTCGAACGGCACACGGCAGCGTTCATGGCGCTGAGCCGGCAGGATCTGCCGGTGCTGGACGCGGAGAAGTACAAGGTGGCAGAGGGCGTGCCGAAGGGCGCCTACGCGCTTGACTGGGACGCAAACGGCACGAGCGGCAAGGACATTATCCTGATCGCGACCGGCTCCGAGGTGTCGTTGATTCTGGAGTCGGCAAAGGCGCTCAAGAACGAAGGCATTAACGCGGCGGTGGTCTCGATGCCCAGCTTCGCAATCTTTGAGGAGCAGGAGCAGAGTTATAAGGACGAGCTGTTCCCCGAGAACACGCCGAAGCTAGCGGTCGAAGCAGGAGCGACGATGGGCTGGTGGAAGTATGTCGGCCACAACGGCGGCATCATCGGGGTTGACCGGTTTGGTGCGTCCGCGCCTGGGCCGCTGGTGCTTGAGAAGTTCGGCTTCTCGGTTGCGAATGTTGTGGAGCAGGCCAAGAAGCTGGTCAAGAACAAGAAGTAAGTCAGTGCTTGCGGGCGTTCTTCCGGTGAAGAGGAGCGCTCGCCATGCTGCCGTGACCAAGGAAGGCGCTGTGCGAGATCGCTGGGCAGAGGGAAGGACCGTGACTGTGGAAGAGCAGCCGGAGCAGGATGAGGCTCCACGAGAGCGGAGCAGCGACTCGTCGGTTCAGTCTCAGTATGAGGACAGTGTGTTGCCAGATCGAGATTGGGAGTTTGAAGACATCTCCTAGCTACAGCGGTTCAGTTGGCGGCCTCGCGTTTGAGGCTTGCCCCCGGTTCGACATTCTGGGTTGAGTGGAAGGTCGCGCTAAAAGCCCATCGCGGCGTGGAGTCGCGAGCGGCGTTCGATGCATCTCTACTGCCATGGCACAGCAAACGAACAATCTGGTCTGGTTTATCACGGGCGCCTCCACGGGGTTCGGCCGTCTGCTGGCGGAAGAGGTACTGCGTCGCGGCGGAAGAGTCATTGCGACTGCTCGATCGCTCGAGAAGGTGGCCGACCTCGAAGAGACGTACCCGGACCGGGCGAAGGCGTACGCGCTGGACGTGACCGATCCAGCGCAGGTGATCTCGATCGTGGCCCAGGCGACCGCGTGCTTCGCGCCGGTAGACGTGCTGGTGAACAACGCGGGCTACGGAGTGACCGGCGCAATCGAAGAGGTGGCGGAAGACGAGTACATGCCAATGTTTGAGACGAACGTCTTTGGCCTGCTGCGCGTGACCAGGGCCTTGCTGCCAAAGATGCGGGAGCGCGGCAGCGGCCACATCATCAACCTGTCGTCGATCGGCGGTCTGATCGCCATGCCGGGCTGGGGGTATTACAACGCGACGAAGTTTGCAGTGGAAGGTCTGACCGAAGCACTGGCGGGCGAGTGTGAGCCGCTCGGCATTCATGTCACGGCGATCGAGCCGGGCGCGTTTCGCACGGACTTTCTGGGTCGATCGGGCAAAGAGGCAGAGGTGCAGATCGAGGACTACGCGTCGACTGCGGGTAAGGCGCGCGAATACTTCAAGACGCAGGCCGGCAAACAGAAGGGCGATCCGCAGCGAGCGGTCGAGGCCATCATCGCTGTCGTTGAGGCTCAGGATCCGCCACGCCACTTGCTGCTGGGAAATGCTGCGATTACGCGCTTCCGCAAGCGGCTAGAGGATTGGACGGTGGAGTTGAACGCGTGGGAGTCAACCACGATGGGCGCAGACTTTCCAGACGACCAGCAGAAGCAGACCGCGTCGGCCCAACCAGAGCCTGAGAAGGCAGCGGCGCGGTGAGCGATCCAGCGCAAGCGGCGGCGTGGGCGGGCTCGCAAAGCATCCAGACGATCTTCTGGGACATTGGTGGCGTGCTGCTGACGAATGGATGGGATCGTGGCCAGCGGGCGCGAGTGCTGACACCGCTGGGGGTTGATGTGACCGCGTATGAGGCCGTGCATGACAAGGAGAACTGGTTCTGGGAGCGCGGTCTGATGACGGCGGAGGAGTTCTTTCGCCGAACCGTGATCGCGCCGAACCCTCAACTGGAGTTGACGTTTGAGACGCTGTGGCCTTTGGTCTGCGCAGAGAGCACGGTCCTGCATCCGGAGTGCCTTGACGTCTTGCGCGCGCTTGGCGATGTACCGGGCGTTCGGTTGGCTACACTGAACAACGAGAGTCGAGAACTCAATGCTTATAGGCTGGATAGATTCCAGTTGCGAGAGCATTTCGCCTTCCTCCTGTGCTCGGGATATATCGGCGAGATGAAGCCGGCACCGGCGATCTACCGGGCGGCGATCGAGATCTCTGGCCGGCCCGCAGAGACGGGATTGTTTATTGACGACAAGCCGGAGAACTGCGAGGCGGCACGGGCCAGCGGCATGCAGGCGATTCACTTCACAACGCCCGCGCAACTGGTGCGCGAGTTGCAGCAGCACGGCGTAGAGATCACAGGCATCCAAACCACGTAAGAGAGGCGAACGTATGCAACTAGGAATCATTGGTCTTGGCAAAATGGGCTTCAACATGGCGGAACGCCTGCGGCTCAGCGGGCACGAAGTGATGGGTTTCGACTTCAGTAAGGAGACGGTCGACAAGCTTTCTGCGACTGGATCAAAGGGCGTGGGCTCGCTTGAAGACCTGGTGAAGGGTATGCAGACGCCGCGAGCGATCTGGCTGATGGTGCCGTCAGGCGACCCGGTGGACGAGACGATTGCGAAGCTACAGCCGCTCATGCAGGCGGGGGATATCTTCATCGATGGCGGCAACTCGAACTATAAGGACACGCAGCGGCGGCATGCGGCCTGCAAGGCAAAAGGCTTTGAGTACGTTGACTGCGGGACATCTGGCGGCGTGTGGGGGCTAAAGGAAGGTTACTCACTGATGATCGGTGGGGATCAAGCGGTGGTCGAGCATCTGAAGCCAATCTTTGAGACACTCGCGCCCACACCGACGACCGGGTGGGGTCATGTGGGCCCAAGCGGTGCCGGCCACTTCGTGAAGATGGTGCATAACGGCATTGAATATGGCATGATGCAGTCCTTCGCGGAAGGCTTTTCCATCATGAAAGCCAAGGAGCCGCTGCACTTGAACCTGGAGAACATCGCGGAAATCTGGCGTCATGGCTCAGTAGTGCGCTCCTGGCTGCTGGACCTCACGGCTGACGCGCTCAAAAAGAATCCGACGCTGGATGGCCTTGAAGCGTACGTCACCGATAGCGGCGAGGGGCGATGGACCGTGTTTGAGGCGATTGATCTGAATGTCTCGGCGCCGGTCATTACGGAATCGCTGATTCGCAGGTTGCGATCGCGTGAGGAGAACAACTTTACCGACCGCATGCTGTCCATCATGCGCAATGCGTTTGGCGGGCATGCGGTAAAGAAGGCTTGACCCGTCTTACGCCGCGCCAATGAGGCAGTGGCAGACCACATTCGTACTTGTAACCGCCTGCGGGCGAGGGTGATCCGGCACTCGTGATCTACCGGAACAAAGGGGTGAGAGATGGCGAGTTCGATAACTGTTCCTGCAACGGCGGCCACACCGGTTTCTGTCAAACCGGTGGAGCGTGTCCCGGATCCCTGCATTGTGGCGATCTTTGGTGCATCGGGCGACCTCACTAAACGCAAGCTGCTGCCTGCACTGTACCACCTCGAGCAGGAAGGTTTGCTGCCGCAGGAGTTCTCAGTAGTGGGCGTGGCTCGTCGCGACCTGAGTGCAACGTTCGCGCCAGACATGCAGGACGGCATATTGAAGGGCGGCGGAGTTGACGCTGCCGATGAAAAACTAAAGCCATTCGTAGACAAGATCGAGTACTTCGCAACCAACTTCGACGATGACGATGGATACGAGAGGCTCAAGAAGTTCCTCGCCGAGATCGATACCAAGCACGGGACGAAGGGCAATCGTCTTTTCTACCTGGCAGTTGCGCCGGAGTTCTTTGCCGACATCATTGGCTACCTGGGACGGCACGGCATGACGACCTCGGATGAAGGCGGCGGCTGGGTTCGCGTCATCATCGAGAAGCCCTTCGGAACCGATCTTGAGTCAGCAAAGAAGTTGAACGCCGACATCAACGCCGTGCTGAAGGAGGGCCAGGTCTTTCGCATCGATCATTATCTTGGCAAAGAGACGGTGCAAAACATCCTGGTCTTCCGCTTCGGCAATGGCATCTTTGAGCCAATTTGGAACCGTAATTACGTCGATCACATCGAGATCACGGCGGCGGAGTCGATCGGCATCGAAGGTCGCGGACCGTTCTACGAGAAGGCCGGCGCGCTTCGCGACGTGCTGCAGAACCACGTGATGGAAGTCCTGTCCTTTGTCGCGATGGAGCCACCAGACTCGTTCGATGCGCAGGCCGTGCGAACGGAGAAGTTGAAGGTTTGGCGAGCGATCGAGAAGATCCCGGTCGAGAATACCGTGCGCGGTCAATATGGTCCGGGCAAGGTGGATGGCAAGGACGTCATCGGCTACCGGCAGGAGGATCGAGTTGATCCGAACTCGGTTACAGAGACTTTTGCTTCGGTGCGGGTGGAGATCGAAAACTGGCGCTGGGCCGGGGTGCCCATCTATCTCCGAGCCGGTAAGCGTCTGGAGAAGCGCGTCACTGAGGTGACGGTCGTCTTCAAGCAACCGCCGCTCCACCTATTCAAAACCAATGGTACGGACGACAAAATTGAGCCGAACGTGCTGAAGATGCGGATTCAGCCGGATGAGGGCATCACGCTGCGCTTCGGGGCAAAGATCCCGGGCCCGACGACGAACGTGAAGCCGGTAAACATGGAGTTCAGCTACGCGGATGCCTTTGGCAAATCATCGGCAAACGGGTATGAGCGGCTGTTGCTGGACGCCATGCTTGGAGATGCGACACTGTTTGCCGATCGCGAAGGCGTCGAGGCGACGTGGGCGTTGTTTACGCCGATACTCGAAGCCTGGGCGGCGACTAAGCCGAAGGACTTCCCCAACTACGCTGCCGGAAGCGACGGCCCGGACTGCGCCAATGAACTTCTGGAACACGACGGCCGCACGTGGCAGAATCTCTAAAGGACAACCCTGATGCCGCAACCTGTAACAGTTACATACTCCATCTGGCCTGAGGCGAAAGCGGTCGCGTTTGCGGCCGCAACCCTCTTTTCTGACGCGGTCACGCAGGCAATTGCCACACGTGGCATAGCACGCGTGGCGATCTCTGGCGGCAGTACGCCGAAGGCCATGTTTGCTCTGCTCGCGGACTCGTCGCAGCGCTTCGCGGAAAGTATTGACTGGGGCAAGCTACACCTGTACTGGGTCGACGAGCGATGTGTGCCGCCGACCGATGCTGAGTCGAACTATCGCATGACCAAGGAGGCGTTACTTTCAAAGGTGCCGCTTCCGGAAGATCAAGTTCATCGAATGGAAGGTGAACTGGATCCACAGGCAGCGGCGAACCGTTATGAGACAGTGCTTCGAAACACGATGAAGCTCGAGGGTGCCGAGTCACCCGCGTTCGATCTGTTGCTGCTGGGCATGGGTGACGATGGACATACCGCCTCGCTGTTTCCGCATACCGCCGCGCTCGGAGAGATCGGGCGGCTGGTCGTGGCCAATCATGTTCCACAGAAGGACACGTGGAGGATCACGTTGACCTTCCCGGTGATCAACCAGGCGCGACAGGTATGTTTTCTGATCGAAGGTTCGGCGAAGGCCAGCGTCCTTGCGGAGGTTCTGACTGGACCACGAGACGTAGAACGATTACCCTCACAGCTGATTCGACCATCGAGTGGAAGTCTACGATTCTTACTGGATAAGGCGGCAGCTGCCGAGCTTCCGCAGGCTGAGAATCGCTTGACCGCTCCTGGCGGCACGCATAAGGTTGGCACTCTGGAGCTGTAGGCGACCATGATACTTGCAGGAGATGTAGGCGGAACGAAGGTACATCTCGCTCTGTACAACTTTGAAGGGGGGCGTCTGCGATGGATTCGAGACCAGAAGTTCCCGGCTGCAGAGTACAGCTCCCTCGATGTAGTGGTTCAGGAATTTCTCAAGGATGCGGCTGATGCCAAGCAGGAGATCGTGGCAGCTTGCTTCGGTTGTCCCGGACCGGTTCGTGATGGCCGACTGAAGCTGACGAATCTGCCCTGGACCCTCGATGCCCGGGATCTGGCGAAGAGTCTGGAGATTGAGCACATCTTCCTGATCAACGACCTGGAAGCGAACGGGTACGGTATACCGGAGCTGACCGCCGAGAGCATCTTTACGCTGCAGGCCGCCGATGTCGGAGCCATTGGACATCGTGGTCTGATTGCAGCTGGTACCGGCCTTGGTGAAGCAATGCTGATCTGGGATGGGAAGACCCGCCATGTGCCGGTTCCATCGGAAGGCGGCCACTGCGACTTCGCGGCGAGGACCGATAAAGAGGTGGCGCTGCTTCAATACCTGCGACGCACACTGAAGGGTAGAGTCAGCTTCGAACGTGTAGTATCGGGTCTTGGCCTGCAGAATGTGTATGGATTCTTTAAAGATGAGGTTGGCATGGAGGAGCCTGTCTGGCTCCGCGAACGGATGGCGACTGAAGATCCGAACGCTGTAGTCGGCAGCTGTGCAGAGGACGGATCCAGTGAACTCTGCTACGAGACCATGCAGCTCTTCGCTGGAGCGTACGGTGCGGAGACGGGCAACATCGCACTCAAAATACTTGCTGCGGGGGGCATGTACCTGGGGGGTGGGATCGCGCCGAAGATTCTTAAGACCCTGCAAACGGGCGCCTTTGTCGAAGCCTTTGTTGATAAAGGGCGGCTGCGACCCTTGCTGGAAGCGATTCCGGTGCGCGTAATCCTGGATGACACCTGTGCCCTGCTTGGAGCGGCGGCCTATGCGGAAGCTCGAGCGTCAGAGCTCTCCGGGCGATCTGAACGTGCGGCTTCCCTGCCCCTTTGAGATCGTTGCTGCTGAATCCCCTAAACGGGTGACAGCGCGAATCAGAAGAGCTACGAAGTAGCTGGAATTAGCGGTACTTTTCGTTGACATCGCGGGAGCTTGTCAGTAACTTGCAGAGTGAGGACACCATGAAAAACGCTCCCCTTCTGCTCGTCGGCTCCGCACTCATGCTTCTGATCACGCTGCCATCGCACGCTCAGACCGCCCACGTTGGCGGAAGTCCGGCTATTACCGGGTGCGTTAATTCGCCTGAAAACCCGACCGCCGTTTTGGCTGTTATCGGATCTGCGGGTGCGTTTTTCTTTTCTCGCCGTCGCAAGTAGTTCTGTGGCAACGATATCGGCCGATATCCCGGTTCTGCGGGGCCGTAAGCTGTTGATTCGCCAAGCCCCGTCCCTTGTGGCGGGGTTTGCTACGTGCCTTGCAGTTCTGGGCGTCGTGAGCATCTGGCCGACGGCGCAGGTGCTCTACAGCATGTGGGTGACGGACCCTCTGAAATCCATCGGGATGTTGGTGCCAGGTGTCAGTTTGGTGCTGATTCTGCGTAGGTGGAGGTCACTTTCGTGGAGGTTTGACGGGAGTTGGTGGGGGTTTGCGCTGCTTCTGGTGACGTTTGCGGCGGTGCGCTTCCGCGAGCAGTCAGTTCTGGTGCTGATCCTGTCGCCGCGCTGGTCGATCTTCTTTCCTCCGCACTCGCTGGTGGCGTTCTGCTATGTGGTGGGAGTGGTGCTGCTGTTTGGCGGCTGGCAGCTGCTGAAGGCGTCGCGCTTCGCCGTGCTGCTGATCTGGCTGGTGAACCCGGTGCCGCACGTCTTCAATGTGTATGTGGACCTGCCGCTGCAGCGGGTGTCGGCGCATGTGGCGCGCGGGTTTGCCATCGCGCTGCACCAGAAGCTGTCGCCGGACCAGATGCGGCTGATGTTTACGCCAGAGTTTGGCATGTTTATCGCGCCCGGATGCAACGGCATACGAGGGGCGGTGACGATGGGGATGATCGCGCTGATCGTGGGCCATCTGTATCGCTTCCGCTGGCGAGCGCATGCGCTGTTTGTGCTGGGCGCAGTGCTGCTGGGGTATGTGTTCAACTTCGTGCGGCTGTGCACGCTGGTGCTGTACTACATCGTCGCGCTGAAGATCACGTGGCTGCGGAGTCGGGCGGAGATGGGCGACTACGTCATTGGGGCGTGCCTGTTTCTGCTGGCGGTCGGACTGCTGTTCTTTGTGGTGCGGCGGGTGACGGATGATCCGGCGGAGCTGGAGCGGGAGTCGGCTGTGGATACATCGACCCTTGAAGCAGACGCGTTGCCGCGGGCGGAGCCGTGGTGGCGGAGTGCGCCGATGCGGCTAGGGGCGATGGCCGTGTTTGTGGTGGCAGCGAGCGGGCGGCTAGTGCATGGGATGGTGGTGAAGCAGACAACCGCGCCGGCTCCGGAGACGATTGAGGCGACGGCGATCTTTCCGGAACGGATCGGGAGCTATGCGCGGTCGCAGACGTGGCCGGAGCAGGTAACGGACGGGCCGGTGATCTACGAATGGGCGGACTATATGCCGGTGAAGGCGGTGGGAGCCTCGGGACAGGCTGCTGGAGCCTCGACGACTACGCCCGCCAGCGCTTCAGATGACGATGGGCTGCATGTTGCGGTAGGCATCTCGCCGGTGCTGGGCTCGCACGATACGTCGATCTGCCACTCGGCGCGGGGGGAGGATCCGGTGTGGCATGGCGAGCTGCGGACGGCGACAGCGACGGGCGAGGAGAGCTTCAGCAGTTCGTTCTTCAACAACGGCGCGTCGCAGTATCTGGAGGTAACGACGGTGTGCAATGCAGGGGGATGTGGGGAGTACACGGCGGGCGACGAGCACTTTGGTCTGATCTACAGCCGGCCGGCGCCAACGGAGGCGTTCTCGCGCGATCCGCGGCGGCCGATCCCGGTGATGCTGAAGGTCGAGACGACGGATACGGCGATGCCTGCCGAGCTGGCGCGCAAGGAGCTGACGACGGCGATGCAAGAATTTCTGTCCGGAGTCGATCTATCGGCGATGACGCGCAGGTATCGGCAGTAAAGAAAGCCTGATGGCGGCGGATCTTAAGCGCGCAGTCAGCTACTAGTTAACAAAACTTGATTCGTGCCGATACGTTGATTAGAGGCGGGTTGGTCAGCGATCGATGGTCCGCCAGAGGCCGTAGTCGGCGGTTTCAGGGCGGGGTGGGGTGATGAGGCGGTAGTGAGTTTGGATGTAGGTGCAGATAGGAACGGTAAGAGTGCTCTGGTGGCGGGGAGCGGGGGCGATAGGGAGCTGGAAGAGGGCGCGGAGGACGGCGGGGTTGGCCTGGACGGGGGCGCATTGCGCGAGGCCGTCGGCGGAGAGGATCAGGTCTTGCTCGGGGTGATCGCGCATTTCATCGATCTTGGCGGTGACCTGGGCGGGGCTGAAGAGGTTGAGGGTGGCCATGAAGCGGCCTTCACGAAGCGTGGGTGACTGCACGTTGGCGATGCGCTGCGGCGAGTAGCTGAAGGGGGCGTAGAGGATCGGGGAGGCATTGGGAAAGAGGGCGTGCGGATCGGTGGAGGGGAGACGGGCGACGGCGCGGATGCGGGCGATCTTGCGATCGGCTTCGGCGGCGGAGAAGCTGTGGCGGAGGTAGGTTTCCGTACGGGTGACGAGGAGGCGGGCAAGGGGATGGGTAGGCTCGCCGGCGGCGAGCATGGGGTAGAGCTGGACCTTGAGCACCATGGCAACGGTGCCGAGCAGGGTGCCGGCGAACATGGGAAGGAAGACCAGCAGGAGAGCGGCGTGGCTGAGCCGGCGGGTGGCGGTGACGGGGGCGAGCAGCAGCAGGGCGGCTAGGAAGAGGCCCAGCTCATAGCCGAGGACGTGCGCCCAATCGCAGCGGCCAAGGGCGCCGGGCAGCATGCCGAGGGAGAAGAGGGCGAGCAGGCCAACCGGGCCGGAGAGCCGGGCGGTGTGGTCAGGGGAGGCGAGATAGAGGGTGACGACGGCGGTAACAGAGAGCAGGAGCAGGATGTGCGGGCCGGGAAGGACGGGCAGGTTGAAGCTGCCCGCGGAGAAGTTGCGCATGGTGTCGAAGAGGTGGAGGCGATCCGCAAGGAGAAGGATGACCGCGAGCGGGATAGCGAGGGCGGTGGTAAAGGCGGCGATGGGCTGATGCAGCACGAGGCGTCGCGCGGGAAGGAAGACGAGGATTGCGATGGGAAAGACGAGGCCAATCTCTGGCGAGAGTCCGAGCAGACCGGCGGTGAAGAGGGCGGCCAGCAGGATGGTTTGATAGCTGGAGCGGCGGGTGTGAACGTCCAAGCGGGCGTTGAGGTTGAGGCGGTCCAAACGTTCAAGGAGGAGCAGGCAGGCGATGGGGGCGGCATAGCGGAGAGGGTTGTAGTTGAGGCCGGTGGAGGCGATCTCCGAGCTAAGGAAGAGCGCGAGGAGGGCAAAGGCGGCGGGCTTGCCGCGCCCGGGGAGATCGAGGAGGCGGATGGCGGTCCAAAGGGCGATGAGGCCAAGGTTGGTCGAGAGCAGCCAGACGAGCAGGTAGGCGTCGGTGAGGGAGAGGTGAAGGAGGCGGGCAGTGAGCCAGGGGAGATACAGCTGTAGCGGGCCGTAGGTGAACTCGAAGTCGCGGAAGGGGCGGAAGCCCTGGTCGAGGAGGCCGATGCGATTGAGGAAGTAGACGGACTCGACCGTGCCGTGGGCGGGACGAACTGCAATGAAGAGCAGAAGCGAGACAAGGGTGGCGAGGAAGAGGGCGATGAGGAGGGCGCGGCGCGAGGGTTGGAGGGAGGTGTCCGGCAGGAGAGGAGCGTCGAGGGTGGTGCGAGGAAGCAGGCGGCGGTGGGTAAGGATGGCGAGCAGCGCGAAGACGGCGAGAAAGAGGACAAGGGCGGCTCGGTTGTTGAAGCCGAAGAGAAAGCTTTCCGAGAAGGTGGGCGCGACAGGAACGAAGAAGGGAAGGATGAAGATGACGGCGGGAAGAAGCAGCAGCAGCGGCACGAGCCACGGACGGGTGGCACGGGAGGCCGGAAGAGGCACGGGTGTGGGCACCTGCTCATAGTGCGGGGGACAACAGGCGACGTCAAGCAGATGGTGGCAGCGCCGAGAGGGCGGGGCTGCCACCATGGGTGCCGAGGGACTACCTGTGTCCCGCAGATCCGCACCGTGCTGCTTGCCGCTGGTGCTCGACAGAGTACGGGATGGCTACCAGGGGATCTCTCCGCCGGTTTCGAGGAATTTACCGGTGACGGGGGAGTCGAGAAGGGCTACGCGGACGATCTCGGCGGCGCCTTCCGCGATGGTTTGCGGGCCGCTGTTTCGGTTGAGGTCGGTGGCTGTGTAGCCTGGGTTGATGGAGTTGACGGCGATGCTGCCGTCGCGGAACTCGTAGGCAAGCTGGACGGTGAACATGTTGAGCGCCGCCTTTGAGGCGCAGTAGCCGACCAGCTTCACCGGAGCGAACTTCCAGTCTGGATCGGTCTGCTGGCTGATGGAGCCGAGTTCACTTGAGACGTTGAGGATCTGCGCTTTTCCGGCAGCCTGAAGAAGCGGCAGCATGGCCTGGGTGACGGCAACGGTGCCTATGAAGTTGGTCTGCATACTCTTCTTTACGGCCTCAAGGTTGACCTTGCTGGGCGGCCCGTCGCCCTGGGTTGAGATGCCAGCGTTGTTGATGAGGAGGTCGAGTTTGCCGAACTGCTCGCGCGTGGTTTTGGCAGCGAGGACGGCGGTGTCTGGGGCATCGAGATCGAGGCGAAGGAAATGCCCGTCGAGGCCTTCGGCCTGGAGCTTTGCCGCGGCCTGCTTGCCCAGGTCTTCGCTGCGTGCGGCGGCGAGAACGGTCCAGCCGGCTTTGGCGATCTGGCGGGCGACCTCAAAGCCGATGCCCTTGTTTGCTCCGGTGATCAAGGCGACTTTCTTTTGTGCTTGCATGTTTTTCTCCTTCCTCTGAGTATACGAAGGAAGCTTCAGGTTTCTATTCGCATATGCCAAACCTAGCCGTACTTGAGGTCGAGCCACGAAAGACGCCGCGGCAGAGCCGGTCGGTGGCGACGGTGGAGGCGATTTACGATGCGACGATTCAGGTTCTGCTGCGCGACGGGCCGGACCGGCTGACAACGGTGCGGGTGGCCGGGCGCGCCGGGGTCTCGGTCGGGACGCTATACCAGTACTTCCCGAACAAGCAGGCGCTGCTGTTCGCTGTGCTGGAGCGGCATCTGCTGCGAACGGTGACGGCGGTGGAAGAGGCATGCGCGGCGAATCATTTTCAGCCGCTGGAGGTGATGCTGGCGGCGTTGGTGAACAGCTTTATCGATGCGAAGCTGGTGGACCGTGACACGTCGGTGGCGCTCTACCGGATTGCTGGTGAGGCGGGTGGAGACCGCATTGTGAGTCGCACGCGGAAGCGCTACGAGACGGCCATGATCGCCATGTTGCAGACGGCAAAGCTACCGGCATCCGCGGATGTGAGCTTTATGGTGCACATGATTTATCTAACGATGGCGGGCTCGCTGCGCGGGCATCTGGAGAGCCGCGCGCCGCTGAGGATGACAAGGAAGCTGCGGGAGCATCTGGCCAAGCTGGTGCTGGCGTACTGCAAGGCGATGTGAGCTAGGCGGATACGGCCGCGAGACGGGGCTAGTGGACGGGCTCGAGGATGACTTCGATGTCGAGGTGGCGGGTGCTGCCGGGGATGTCGAGGGAGCCGAGGGTGAGGGGTTTGCCGGCGGTCATGGAGGCGGTGCCTTCGAGGATGCTTTGGCGTATGACGGGGTCCTGACCGCCGAAGGCCGCGACCTGTTCGGAGGCGACGCTGGACTGCTCGATCTGGGAACGGAGGTTGAGGCCGTCGGTGGACTGGTCGAGGGCGGCCTGCACGTTGAGGCCGATGTCAACGTAGGTGACCTGGGACTGTGTGCTCGCGGAGCCGGCGGTGTAGGAGCCGGTGGTGAGGGGGACGCGGCTGCCCTGCTTGAGATCGGTTTTGGCGCCGGCTGCGATGACGATTGAGAAGTGCTGCAGGCCGATGCGCTTGCCGCCGTCGAGCTCGGTGACGGTGTAGGTAAGGCGATAGGTTTTGCGAGGGCGGTCGAGGTCGGCGATGAGCTTGCGGGCGAGATCGATATCTTCGGGCAGGGCGCGCATCACGATGGCGTTGCGGGAGGGGACGAGGTAGACCTTGGCTTTGGGATTGGGACAGTTGCGGATGGCGGTGAGGATCTCGTTGGCGTCGTTGGGCTGGCTGGTGTTGGCAAGATAGAAGGTAGTGACGGGCGCGGTGTCGACGGCCTCCTGTAATTCGGCGTGGGAGGTTATGGGCTTCACGGTGGGCGCGGTTTGGGCGATGAGCAGGTTGGACGAGAGAGCCAGGGCAAGTGTGACTGAAGTCGTTACAAGTTTCATGAGGGATGTCCTTTGCTGGTGGATGCGGCGCTAGTTGGCGGGTTCGTAGGGCTTGATGGTGGTGGCGGGGGCAAAGAAGATCTGGAAACTCTCGTCATCACGGGCGGCGAGCGAGGCGCGAAGATCGGGGTTGAGGACGGGGGATTGTCGCGGGTTGCGGGCGTGGGCGACGCGGAGGAGAAGCTTTTCCTGAGGCGTGAGCGGCAGGGGCGGCGCGGGAAAGCTGACAGAGAGCAGAGAATCTCTGGTCCGACGTGAGGTCACAAGGTGAGAGCGCGTTTTGTTTGCGCTAGCGAGACTGGCGTCGATGGGAGGAGTGTGGGCGAGGCGGGCGGGAGGTGCGGTGCGGGCGGGTTGGGCAACACGGGATACCGAAGAGGGGTGCGGCGCGAGGTGGCGGCGGGTCGCGAGCGGGAGAAGAGCGGCGAGGAGAGCGGCTGCGGCGAGGCCGGCGAAGGCGACAAGGCCGGGTTGAGGTATGCGGATGAAGCTTAAGGAAGCGGGCGAGAGCAGCGGCTGGCGGGCGTAGAACGTTGCGGGCTGCGCGGTTTGCGCGTGAGCCGTGAGACGGTCAAGGATGCGGCGTTCGATGCCGGGCGGCGGCTCGGTTGCTTGGAAAGCGGCCAGGATGGTGGCGAGGTCCTGATCGGGATCGATCATGGCTTGCTCCTTTTTGGGATGGCGGAGTTTGTAACTGTAGGCGTTGCTTGTTCGAGGCGCGCGCGGAGGCGGGTGCGGGCGCGGAAGAGGAGGGCTCGAACGGCGGAGTCGCTCTTGTTGAGGATGGCGGCGATCTCGGGCGTGGAGAGCTCGTCGACGGCGGAGAGGAGGAGGACGTGGCGCTCGGATGGGGAGACGCTCCCACTCGCGGAGGACGGCTTTGAGGCGCGCGGCCTGCTGCAGGGCCTGGTCGGCGGGAAGGGTGTGGGCGACGAGGCTTTCGGCGAAGAGGTCGTCCATCTGCTGAGGGCGGATGCTGCGACGGCGATCGAGGGCGAGGTTCCAGGTGATGCGGACGAGCCAGACGCGGAGATCGCGAACCTGGTCGAGGGCGTGGCGCCGTTCGAGGACGCGGACGAAGGTGTCCTGCACGACATCTTCGGCCTCGGTGCGGCTGCGGAGGACGGAGTGGGCGACGCGAAAGAGGAGGGCGGCGTAGGTCTCGGCGAGAGCGGCGAGGTCGATTTCTGACCGGGCGGCACTCGTGATGGGAAAGACCAAGCTGCATTCCTCGAGGGTGGCCATCGATAACCTTCTACCGAGAAAGACGGATGAGGCGGGCGGGCGCTCGGAAATAGTTGGGGCGTTCCGGGTGGCGGTTCCGGGGCGGATCTACATAAGGAGTGGTAGAGGCAGGAGCGGTGCGGGCGGGTAGGGTGGATAGAAGCGCCGGGAAGCGTGCGGGCCGGTTTGGAGGACGGGTGGCGATGGAGTTACTGGAGTCTCTTGATCCGCGCTGGCTGGCGCATGCGGTGCAGCTGCTACGACTATGCGTGTGGCTGGTATTGCTGGCGGCGATCTTTACACCGCTGGAGCGGCTGTTCGCGTCGCATCCGAAGGAGATTCTGCGTAAGGGCTTTGTGACGGACCTGGGCTATTACTTTCTGAGCAGCCTGCTGCCGAGTGTGCTGCTGAGTATGCCGCTGGCGATGGTGGCATGGGCGGTGCATCGAACGATTCCGGCGGGGATGACCGCGGCAGTGGCGGCCTGGCCGGTGTGGGCGCGGGTTGTGGCGTCCATGCTGGTGGGGGAGGTGGGATTTTATTGGGGGCACCGATGGAGTCATGAGATTCCGCTGCTGTGGCGGTTCCACGCGATCCACCACAGTGCGGAGCATCTGGACTATCTGGTCAATACGCGAGCGCACCCAGTCGATATGGTGTTCACGCGGCTGTGCGGAGTGGTGCCGCTGTACGTGCTAGGGCTGGGGTCGCCGGCCACGAAGGGAGGCAGCCTGATCCCGGTGCTGGTGGTGCTGCTAGGGACGGTGTGGGGCTTCTTTATCCATGCCAACGTGAAGTGGCGGTTCGGGCCGATGGAGTGGCTGGTGGCCACGCCGGCGTTCCATCATTGGCACCATACGAACGATGCGCCAGAGCTCTACAACAAGAACTATGCGGCGCTGCTGCCGTGGGTGGACAAGGTGTTTGGGACGCTGTATCTGCCGAAGGGCAAGCAGCCGCGGACCTATGGGATCGATGCGCCGGTGTCGCCGGTGCTGTTCGGGCAGCTGGTGGATCCGTTTCTGGTGTGGAAGAAGCCGGACGTGGCGACGCGGGCGACAGAGCCGGCGGGACGTGGCGCAGAGGTCGAGTCGGGGTCGGCTGAGTAGCTTTTTGGAGGGGACCAGCTGCTTCTTTGATCAGAAGCGTCCCCCAATGAGGCGCCGAGTTGGATC
>CAXSEC010000033.1:0-1257 GCA_964236325.1 uncultured Acidobacteriaceae bacterium
TGAACGGAAGGCAGCGGCTGAGAGACGTCCGCGAAGGGTTGGAAGACGAATGAACTGGAAGACGATTGGCCGCGGGAGCGTGGCGACACTGGTCTCTGCGGCGCTTGGGTTTGGAACGATCTCGTGCAGCCGCGATTTTACGGTGGCGTATGTGTATGCGACGGCGATTCAGGGCACGACGGGCTTTGTCGACGGCTACCTGGTGGACTACCAGTCGGGTGCGCTGACGCAGCTGGCAAACTCGCCGGTCTCCTCCGGCGGGCGCAACCCGGTGACACTCGTGGCGGCGCCGAGCGGCAAGTACATCTACGTGCTGAACCGGGACGACAACAACGTGGTGCAGTTTGCGGTGGGTACGGACGGCAAGATCTACCCACAGAACACGTATAACGTGAATGGCAGCTTCCCGGTGGCGGCAGCGATCGACTCGACCGGATCGTTTCTGTACGTGGCCTCGATGTACCAGCCGGGTTTCGGACCATCGTCGCCCGGGCCGGGGCTGATCACCGTCTTTAACGTGAATACCGCCGATGGGACGCTGAAGGCAGACCCGAACATCTACCCGACGGGCAACAATCCGATTGGGTTGTCGGTGACCGGGTATCCGACGGGATCGACGACTCACTTTATCTACGTGGCGGACCAGGAGACGGCGACGACGAGCGGGACGGGAAGTGCTCAGGGCTTCATCCAGACATTTTCGCAGACGCAGGGGGCGTCGCCACTAACGCGGATTACGGCGGGCGAGCCGGTTCGGCCGGGGCAAACTGCCTCTCTGGGCATCTCGTCCGGGGTGCAGCCGAGCGGCATTGCGGTTGATCCGACTTCGCGGTTTATCTATGTCACCGACGCGCTGTCGAATCAGATCGGCGGCTACCTGGTGACGACGACGGGGTTGCCGCAGGCGATGACCAACGGGCCGTTCGCGACCGGGCAGTTTCCCTCCAGTGTGACCATCGACCCGCGGGCGAAGTACCTGTATGTCACGAACTTCAACGCGGCGACGGTGACGGCGTACACGATCGACCAGGCGACGGGGAACCTGGCGGGATCGGTTGGATCCGCCTCGGTCGCGGTGAAGACGAATCCGACGTGTGTGACAATCGAGCCGGCTCTGGGCATTTATCTGTACACGTCGAACAATGGCGACAACACGATCTCGGGGTTGCAGCTGAGCCCGAATAATGGGACGCTGACGCAGATTCAGAACACGCCGTATCCGGCCTCGGCGCTGCCCAGCTGCGTGGTGGCGGTGGC
>CAXSEC010000033.1:1357-25300 GCA_964236325.1 uncultured Acidobacteriaceae bacterium
TTCAGAACACGCCGTATCCGGCCTCGGCGCTGCCCAGCTGCGTGGTGGCGGTGGCCAATGGGCAGCATGCGTCGCAGGTGGTCAACAACCAGTAGTTTGCCTTTATAGCAAGTGCGAGGCCCCGCCGAAGTGGTGGGGCTTTGCTGCGTTTGGACGATTGTGGCGCGCCGCTTGCGCATCGCGAGAAAAGCAGGTGCGGGATTCTTCGCTGCCCTCAGAATGACAAACGGACCTATGGCGTCTGCAGTTTGGAGGCTGTTACGGGAGGGGGGTGGGGTCGAGGTCGGGCTCTTTGCGCGTGATCTGGTGGCGGCGTTTGGCGTGGTTGAGGATGAGGTTACGGGCGGGCTTCTCGATCCAGCGAACGGTGGCGTAGGCGAGGGCGATGATGGCGAGGTAGGAGATCCAGGGGTCGAGGGCGGTGAGGTGGGTGCGCTCGAGCAGATGGTAGGTGTGGATCATCTCGAAGACGTTGAAGTGCAGCAGGTAGAGGGCGAAGGTGGTTTCGCCGAGGATGACCAGGGGCCGCAGGGCGAAGGCACTGGCGATGAGGTTGGGGCCGCTAAGGCCGAGGATCAGGAGGCAGAAGAGCGGTAGCAGAAGCGCGCCGTGGACGATGACGTAGGGGATGTGCGGGGCGGCGAGGTAGAAGAAGAGGCAAAGGGCGGTGAGGGCAAGGGCGCTCATGGCGAGGCGCTGGCGGCTGGACAGGGTGAGGAGCGCGTGGAGCTTGGCGAGCGCAACGCCGGCGAGGAAGGTGCAGAGGTAGACCGGCGGAGTGTACTTGAGGACGCGCATCCAGAAGGAGCCGGTGTAGCGGTCGGCTTCGGCGGGGAGATGGTCGGGGTTGACGAAGTGATAGAGCACGTGGGGGGTGAGGCCGATGAGCCAGAGCAGAAGCACCACGGCGACGACGCGCAGGGGGCGATCGAGCCAGCGGCTGTTGCGGGCCCAGAGCACGATCAGGAAGGGGAAGGCGAAGTAGAGCAGGACATCGGCGGAGAGAGTCCAGGCGACGGTGTTCCAGAAGGTGGCGAGCGACGGACTCCAGCCCTGCAGCAGGAGCGGGGTGAGGATGAGGCCTTGCCAGAACTCGGTGTGGGAGCGGGCCTGCCACTCCCCGGCCAGCATAGGCAACGAGAGCAGAAGGACGAAGAGGTAGGTGGGATAGAGGCGAGCGAAGCGGGCGAACCAGAAGTCGCGCTTGACCAGGGTGAGGGCGCGATCGCCGTAGTTGTAGGTCAGGATGAAGCCGGAGATGAGAAAGAAGCAGCCGACGAAGATGAAGCTGTTATCGAGCAGGGGGTGCAGCCACTCGGTGTGAGGCGGCGTGAAGTGAAAGAGCATGATGCTGATGGCAAGCAGGGTGCGAACGCCGCTGAGCGCCGGCAGGGCGGGTTTGCGTGGATGCCCCGCGGCGGGCGGTGATGCGGATCGGGCCGGGATGGGGACGGTGGTGCTCACGGGTCGATGGAGCCAGTTTACCGGGAGATGGGTGATTTCCGCGATTGGTAGAACGCGCTCCCGTTCGACTACGCTCAGAGCCAAAATGTAACGGCAACAGCAACGATGAAATGCGGGGGCTCTCCACTTCGCGAGACGATGAAGCTGTCTCGCTCCGGTCGAGATGACGGCAGCTTTAGGCGTGCTGCAACAGATTTTCATACAGCTAGCCGGCTCAGGGCTCGAGTCCGGCTCAGGGCTCGATCCGGCTCAGGGCTGTGCTGCGGGCGGGGCGGTGACGTCCACCTTGGGGAGCACGCGCCGGGGATGGGCCTGGCGATCGGCCTTAAGCAGCAGGGCGCGGATGCGGGCCTCCAGATCGTCCTCGCCTACGCCTACCACCTCGCTCCGTAGCGCGCCATCGGCATCGATGGTGAAGGTGTGCGGCAGCCCATCGACACCGTAGGTGTTCGACAGGGAGTGGCTGGCATCGAGCACCTGCGGCCAGGTCATCCCGTTGGCCGCCACGTACTTCTTCCAGGCGTCTTCGTCCTCGTCCCACGAAACGCTTACCAGCGTAAACGGCTCGTCTTTCAAGTCGGTCGCCAGCTTCTGCAGCCGTGGCAGAAACTGCCGGCAGGGCACGCACCAGGTCGCCCAGAAGTCCAGCAGCACGACTTGGCCGTGCAGCGCATCGAGCGACACCGTACGCCCGTCCAGCGTTCTTGCGGTGAAGGGCGGCGCCATCGTCGTCCGAGCCAGCGCGAGGTTTGCGAGGTAGTTCTGGGCACGGGCCCGGTATTTGTCCTCCGCCGGCGCGAGCTGGATGTACCGGGTAAATGCCTGGCGCGCGTCATCATCCTTGTGCAGCGCGGCCAGCGCTCGGCCATCAAGATAGAGCGCTGTCCGCAACTCGGGATCATGCGCGATCGCCGCCTTCAGCGCCACGTCTGCCTCCGCCAGCTCGTTGGGCGTTGGCTGGTCGTCGTTGAGGTGAAACACGGCCGATCCATGCAGCAGCTCTGCGTACGCCTGGTCTTTGGGCGCTGGCGCCATCGCGGCAAACTGCGTCGCCGCTTGGATCGCGTCCTCCCACTGGCCGGCGCGAAAGCTCAACGTCGCCACCCGCTCCAGACACTCGGCACACTGCCCGCCCGCCAGCGCGTTTGCCTGCTTCCAATGGGCGATCTGCTCGGCAGCCGAGGATCCTTGCGCCCGCGCAGCCGCCGCCTCGGCAACAAAGGCAGGATCGCTGCGAAACTTCGGCGGTGCTGGCGGTGCCTGCTGAGCGTGCCCTATCGCTGCCGCGCCAAGCAGGAGAGCGATCGACAGCCTGAGGACGGCGCGGGGGGAAAGCATAGTCTCGACCACCACAACAGATCAGCGGCCTGGGCGCAAGTCCACCTTTCGGGGATGGCTTTCGCGGGGAAAGGCACTACGGCATAGCTGAAGCCATGCACGTTTGCAGGGGCGCTTAGGCAGAGTGCTCTACCCGACCTTCCGGTCGTCCAGCACCTCATCAAGCAGGTGCGACAGCGATCCCGCACGCGACCGGATCGTGCCCTGCGACTGCGTCACCGATCTTTCGAGCTCCGCATAGCGCCGACGCAACTGCACCAGTTCATCGGTGATATTGACCGCCGCCAGTACGGCCACGCGCAGCGAGTCCACCGTCCCGCCAAGCGCCGACACCGCCCGCATCTTGGCGTCCACGCTCGCCGCCAGCCGCTCCATGTACGCCGCGTCTGTCCCCCGCAGATTGTAGATCTGGTCGTAAATATCCACGGCAACCGCTGCCGGAGTCTCTGCTCTGCCTTCGATCTCGGCCATCCCCCACCTCTCCCTCGTGATGCGCCTCGCGCGTCGTCTGCGAACCCGCGCATGGCCTCTTAGAGCATTTCGTCCATCTGGTGCAGCATCTTCTCGACGCGCTGCCGCACCTGCTCGCGCTCCTGCCGCAGAGCATCGAGCTCGCTGGCAGCCGTCTCTGACAAGGCGCTGTGCTCCTGCCGTTCGCTCGCCAGCTCTTCCTTCAGGCGGATCACCTCAGCCTCCGCCACTGCCCGCATCTCGCGCTCGCGCTTCACAATCTCCACCGCGCGATACACCTTCTGTTCAAGCGCCTGAAACTCATCCACGCTGATCGGTGCCGATGTACTCATCCACGCTCCTCGCAAATCTGGTATCCCACGAAAAGTATAGGAGGCGCATGCGTGGATAACGCGCCCAAATCGCAGCGGAGGAACCACGCCAGATGCGCCGCGGAGTGCGAGCTGCCTTCCTCTCGACCGAGCATTCGGGTCCCGACGAGCCCCCGTGACACCTTGGGGTAGATCGCGAGCGGAGAGACACCCGCATGCGCCCGTACGCGCAGGTCCCTACATCCGCTGAACGCCGCCGAGCGCCGACAGCGCCTCTGTCACGCGCCGCGACGCCTCCACCAGATCGGTGTCGGTCAGAGTCCGCGTGGGCGATTGATAGACCAGACGAAACAGAAGGGAGTGCTGGCCCACTGCGATGGCCTTGCCCTTGGGGTCGCGGAAGATTTCGAGTGGCAGCAGGCGCTCGAGATCCGGCAGGGCCAGCGCCTCGATCGTGGCCGCAATGGTGTGCCACTGCATGGTGTCCGGGAAGATGAAGGAGAGGTCGCGCTCCACCGCCTGGAAGCGCGAGATCTCCCGCGCCGTATGGGCTCGCAGCGGCAGCGCCAGCAGTTCACCGACGTTGAGTGTGGCCAGGAAGACCGGCTGCCGCAGCTTCCGCGTTGCCTGCTCCGCGCGTGCGAGCTCGCCAAATGCGGCGAACGGCTGGCCGTGCAGCAGCGCCACGCCGCCGCGTCCTGCTTCGATCCACGCCGGCAGGGTCTCGGTTGAAAAGCGGAGTGACTCGGCACCGCCCTGCAGCTGGAACAGCGCGGCGAGGGACTCGATGACACCTTTGAGCTCAAAGATGGGCGCATCCTCCGCACTGTAGAGCGAGGTGGCGCGCGGGTCGGCCGAGGTGATCCCCAGCACCAGCGACGGCGTCTCGATCACCTCGTCTATCGCGTTGGCGGATCCCGCGCCCAGGAAGACCTGCCCCTGCTCAAAGAGCCGCGCCTCGCGCACATCGCGGTTGAGGTTGTGAGCCAGCATCGCCAGCATTCCTGGCAGAAGGGTTGGCCGCAGCAAAGAGGCCTCCGCCGAGAGCGGATTTTCCATCGCCACATGCCGCGACGCTGCGCCCGGAGCGGCCGTTGCACTTCCTGGCAGCAGCTCTGGCGCGAAGAGAGCTGCCTCCACGACCGACGCAAACGTGGTCGAGAGCGCCTCGGTAAAGCCCAGCGCGAGCAGCCGCGAACGCAGCGCTCGCTCCTGCGCTGCCGTGGCATGCTGCAGGACGGGCTGTGGCGCCGGCAGCGTGTTCGCAAAGCGGTCATAGCCGAAGACCCGCGCCACCTCTTCGATCAGGTCGATCTCGCGCTCGAGATCGAGCCGCCAGCTCGGCAGCGCTACCGAGTAGCTGTCTGCATCCACGGCCGTGAGACCGCAGCCCAGGGAGGAAAGAACCTGCTCCACCAGCGCGCTCGTCAGGGCGCCCTCGCCCACTTTGTCATCAATCGTCGCGCCCAGCTGTCGTTGCACCTCGCCGACTGAGAGCGAGATCGCTGCCCGCTTCGCCGTTCGCCGCTCGATCGCCGGCGCGACCAGGTCCACCAGCGCGCCGGCAACGTAGCCGCCATCGGCAAGGATCAGCGCCGCCACCAGATCGTTCGCGAGCGGGGCCGCGTTGAAGTCTGCGCCGCGCTCGAAGCGATGGCTCGCATCGGTGTGCAGCAGATGCCGCCGCGAGGATCGCCGCACCGCCGCCGGGTCGAACCATGCCGCCTCCACCAGCACGTTCCTGGTCTCGGACGTGATGCTCGACTCCCATCCGCCCATCACGCCGGCCAGTGCGAGCGCGCGGTGCTCATCCGCCACCACCAGGTCGTCGGGCTCGAGCGACCGCGTCGATCCATCCAGGAGCTTCAGCTGCTCGCCCTGGCGCGCCAGCCGCACCACGATCCCGCCCTCGATCTTGTCCAGATCAAAGGCGTGTGTCGGTTGCCCCATGCCGAGCAGCGTAAAGTTCGTCGCGTCGACTGCGTTCGAGATCTGTTTCTGCCCGAGCAGGTCAAAGTAGTGCTTCACCCGCTCCGTACTTGGCCGGATCGTCACATCGCGGAGCACCCGGGCCGTAAAGCGCCCGCACAATGCCTGCGCCGACGCGTCGATGCTGACGGGAAACGCGTCTGCCGTGCGGGCCGACGGCAGCTGCGGCCGAAGCGGCGGCAGATCCAGCGCATACATTGTCGCGATCTCGCGCGCGATGCCGTAGTGGTTCATCGCATCCACCCGGTTGGTGGTGATGTCCATCTCGAACAGGTGCCCGTTTGACTGGCCGGCCGCGGAGGTACCGAGGTCGTGGACACCTTCGACCGCGATGCCGCGCAGCGTCAGGTCGTCAGCCAGTTGCAGGTCGGAGACAGAGATGGTGGGCAGGGTGGCGCGAAGCCATGCAGTCAGAATCTTCATGTGAGGGCAGATTTAGTGTACTGATTGCCGCTGATCGGCGCGGCAGGGCGGAGCTGGCCTGACCTCCGCCGAAGCTTACGCAAACTGCTCCAGAAAGCGCAGATCGCCCGAGTAAAACAGACCGATATCGGCGACGCCGTGGAGGATCATGGCAATGCGCTCGACTCCCATGCCGAAGGCGAAGCCGCTTACCCGGCGCGGGTCGTAGGCCTCAGGGTCTTTGCCCTGCCGTCGGCGCTCCTCGGTCACTGCCGCGAAGACGGCGGGATCCACCATGCCGCAACCGAGCAGCTCGATCCAGCCCGAGTGCTTGCACTTGCGGCAACCGGCGCCGCCGCAGAAGATGCAGGAGATCTGTACGTCGGCTGAGGGCTCGGTGAAGGGGAAGAAGCTGGGAAAGAAGCGGGTTCGCACGTCGGCGCCGAAGAGAGCCTTCATGGCGTGGTCGAGGGTGCCCTTCAGATTGGAGAAGGTGATGTCGGGGCCGACCGCCAGGCCTTCGACCTGGTGGAAGATGGGCGAGTGGGTCGCGTCTGCCGCGTCGTTGCGGTGCACCTTGCCGGGGATCACGATGCGCAGCGGTGGGTCGCGTTCGACCATGGTTCGGATCTGCACCGGCGAGGTATGCGTGCGCATCAGCAGCCGGTCGCGCGCGGGCTTATGGGCCTGATTGGCGATCAGCAGCGTGTCCTGGGTGTCGCGCGCTGGATGATTTGGGGGGAAGTTGAGGGCTTCGAAGTTGTAGAAGTCGGTCTCGACCTGCGGTCCAAGACTGACGGAGTAGCCGAGGTTTTCGAAGACTTTGACGACTGCCTGCATGGTCTCGAGCAGGGGATGGGCCACGCCGGGCGTACGCACCATGCCCGGCAGGGAGAGGTCGAGTTGTGAGACGCCGGGGCCGGAGCTCGTCGCGGGGGCGGGTTTTGCGGGCTGCGCGTCTCCGCCGGCGAGAGCCTGCTCAATCTCCTGCTTCAGCTGGTTGAAGCGCAGGCCAAGCGGCTTGCGCGCCTCGGGAGGAGCACTGGCAAGCCAGGCCTCGCTGAGGACCTTCAAGCGCCCCTGCTTCCGCCCCAGCCAATGCAGCCGGAAGGCTTCGAGTGAGCCTTGCTGCAGGGACGCCTTTAGTTCCTCTCGCAGCCGTTCGAAGTGTTGATCAAGGGTCGGCTCGTCGTATGCAAACAGCTTTAGAACTTCGTCGCTCATGTTCGCTTCAGGCTGGTATCGGCATACGCGCAACACGCGTTGTCGGCTCAGGGATCGCGTCACCATCGGCACGCAAGCCCTCGATATGAACTTCGATGCCTTCGCGAATCAACTGCTCGGTGTCTTCGAAGGTCGATCCGGTGACGCCCAAGCCTGGTAGATCCGGCACATAGGCGCTCCATCCCGTGGAGGTTTGTTCAAAGATGACGGCGTATTCTCTCATCGCGTGATCCCCGCCTGTTTCAGAATGCTCTTGCGTGTTCCTTCTCCAACCTCGTCGGCTGGATGACCTGCCACTGTGACTTTGCCGGGCTTGGTTGGGTGCTTGAACTGGCGATGACTGCCCTTCTGTGTCACTTGGACCCATCCATCTTCCTGAACGAGGCGCAGGATGTCTCGCGTCTTCATGCAAGCTCAAATGTATCGCACCGTCTAGAGCGCCGACACCACAATCAGCACCACCAGGGCACCCAGCGCCAGCGACCGGCGGTCGGTGATGGCGTAGACGACCGGGTCCTCGTCCAGCTGACCGCGGCTCGCCAGCAGCCACAGCCGGCTCAACCAAAGCAGAAGGACGGGCACCAGCAGCCACAGCCGTGTGGAGTGGCGGTAGAGCTCATGCGCATTCGACAGGTTCGAGATGTAGAGCGTGAACACCACAACCGACGCATAGGCTGACGACGACCCAAAGCTGCGCAGCTGCTCGATGTCCTCCACGTGGTAGCCGCGGCCCTTTGAGGTCACGCCGCCGCGCGACTTCAGGCTCTCGAGCTCGGCGAAGCGCTTGACGAAGGCCAGCGACAGGAAGAAGAAGATGCTGAAGCCGGCCAGCCAGGTCGAGACCGCAACGCCGGTGGCGGCCGATCCGGCCAGGATCCGGATCGTATACAGCCCTGAGAGCACGATGACATCGATCAACAGCGCGCGTTTGAGCCGCAGCGAGTACGCCAGCGTCGTCACCGTGTAGAACAGCAGCCAGCCGAGAAACGAGTAGGGGCCGGGAAGGAACGCATCGGGCGAGAGTCCACGAACCACTCGCGGCACGGCGATGGCCAGCAGCACGGCGGCGACAAAGAACAGGATAACCACCGCAAGGCCGTGGATGGCCGAGAGATCTCCCGCCGCGAACGGCCGGCGCCGCTTGCGCGGATGAATCCGGTCCGCCTCTACATCGAGCAGGTCGTTAATGATGTAGGTAGCTGAGGCACACAGGCCAAACGAGAGAAAGGCGACCACAGCGCCGACGATCAAGCCTGCGGACCGAACATGCCCCAGCAGCAGCGGGAGAAAGATGAGCACGTTCTTGGACCATTGATGCAGCCGGATGGCCTTCATCCACGCACGCAGGGGGGAGCTGCGCTCGACGAAGCTGCGGGTCGGGACGATCTTCCGGGCGCGCAGACCGGCCAGCAGACCGGACGTCGGGTTGGCCACCAGAACCTCTGCACCTGCGGCCGAGCAGGCGCTGAGCAGCGGCAGATCGGCGCTGGCGTTGCCGATGTAGCAGAAGCCCTCAGGAAACTGTTGCTGAAAGGCCGCAAGCTTGTTCTCGCCGGCCAGATTATGCGCTCCGTCGGACGCCAGAACGCCGGTGAACAGGCCGACGTGCGCGGCCACCCGATCAGCCAATGCACGATCGGCGGCAGTCGCCAGGAAGAGCGGCCGGCCGGCGGCATGCTGCTGCTCCAGATACCGCAGAAGCTCCTGATTGTAGGGAAGATGCTCCACGTCGAGCGCGACTGTCTGCGTGATGTGCCGCTTCAAGGCGGCCTTTCCACCGCGCAGCCAACCGGGCAGCTTGAGAAGCTCCGCCGGGGACTGGCGGGCAAGCAGCAGGGTCGAGTCGATCAACGTATCGGAGCGAACCAGCGTGCCGTCCAGATCCACGCAGAGAGGGAGCACAGACTGCGATTGCGATGGGCTCGGCGGGGTCGTCGGGTGTGGCGAGATCGTCGGTGGAGATGCCATCACCGGGGGGGCAATTGGTTGCTGCGCCATGCCGTTCCTGCTCCTGAACCTACGGGTTGCGTGCACCCAATGGCCATCGTCTCACAGGGAGGATTACCAGGGAGCGCGGCGCATGAAACTTTCGAGCCATACTCCACGTCATATCTTAGGAAGTGCGACGCTCTTCCCATTAACCGCTTCCCTTCCTCGCAACACCAGCCGCACAGACTGATCGGTTCTATTAACATTGGTAGGAGCGAGCTCTCGAAGAGCTGGCGAGTTGGTCCCAAGAGTTCCAGATCCTCAAGTGAGCGTGCATGGCGTCCGTCCCAACCGAACAGGAAACTATCTCGCAGCATGAATCTCCGGCGGCGCTGCCGCCTCCCGAACGACCGCGGCATGCGGAGACCTCTGCTGCCGAGTCTTCAAAAGGCTCGCTTCTCCGCAAGCTGATCATCACCACGATCATCCTGTTGGCCATCGCCGGCGTGATCTGGAAGGTGCGGGCAAATCAGGCGCAGCAAGCGGCGGAGACGCAGAAGCTGGCCGCGGCCGCCGATCGGCCGGTTCCCGTCTCGGTGGTTCCCGTGCAGGTGAAGAACATGCCCATCTATCTGACGGCATTGGGCACGGTGACGGCGTACAACACGGTAACGGTGCGGTCGCGGGTGGATGGCCAGCTGATGCGGGTCAACTTCCGTGAAGGTCAATCGGTGCATAAGGGTGAGCTGCTGATCCAGATTGATCCGGGACCCTACAAGGCGGCGCTTGAGCAGGCGCAGGGCCAGCTTGCGCGGGACCAGGCGAACGAAAAGAACGCCCAGGCCGAAGCCAATCGCTACACGGCGCTCTTCCAGGCCGGCGTTGTCAGCAAGGAGTCGCAGCAGGCGCAGGTGTCGACGGCCGGCCAGGCGACGGGCACCATTACCGCGGACCAGGCTGCCATCGATGCCGCGCAGGTCAACGTGAACTACACCAGGATTCTCTCGCCGATCGATGGCGTGGTTGGTCTGCGGCAGGTGGATCCGGGCAATATTGTGCATGCGGCGGACACCACCGGCCTGGTGGTGGTCACGCAGCTTCAGCCCATCTCCGTGATCTTCACGCTGCCCGAAGACTACCTGCCGCAGGTGCTGCAGATGACCCGCGCCGGCAAGCGGCTGGCCGTTGAGGCCTACGACCGCTCGGAGGCGACACATCTCGCGAGCGGCAGCCTGCTGACCGTGGATAACCAGATCGATACCACCACGGGCACCGACAAGGTCAAGGCCGTCTTCGACAATCGCGAAAACACGCTGTTTCCCAATCAGTTCGTCAATGTGCGCCTCATTCTGCAGCAGCGTCCCAACGCCCTGGTGATTCCGTCAGCCGCTGTGCAGACCGGGAACCAGGGGAACTTTGTCTACGTGCTGCGCGACGGCGATCCGCCGAAGGAGCTGCAGGACGCCAACGCCGCGACACGGAGCGCGGGCAAGGAAAAGGGCAAGGCTGCTGGAGCCTCAAGCGCGCCGCCGCAACAGAAGGCGCCGCCCCACTACGTGCTGGCGCAGCCGATCAAGGTCGACCTGACCGAGGGCACGCAGGTCATTCTTGCCGAGGGGCTGCAGGCCGGCGATCAGATCGTTATCGACGGCCAGGAGCGGCTAAAGAATGGCAGCCGGGTGATTGCCCATGCGCAGCCGCAGCGCAGCCCGGCCGCTTCCGCAAACGCTGGCACCGCTGCTGACTCAGGCAGTTCCGTCATCGGCAGCAATGCCGTCAAGCCTGTGGATCGCATGGATGTCCCGCGCCGGGCGAAGCCCAGCCAGATGCAGCACGGCACGGCAGGACAGCAGCCATGAGCCCGTCAAGGCCGTTTATTCTTCGGCCGGTGGCTACCTCGCTCCTGATGGTGGCCATTTTGCTTGCCGGCTTCGTTGCCTATCAGCAGCTGCCGGTCTCCGCCCTGCCTGAGGTCGACTACCCCACCATCCAGGTGATGACCTTCTATCCTGGCGCCAGCCCGGAGGTCATGGCGAGCTCCGTCACGGCACCGCTCGAGCGCCAGTTCGGGCAGATTCCCGGCCTGTCTCAGATGACCTCCAGCAGCTCGGGTGGCGGCAGCGTCATCACGCTGCAGTTTGATCTGTCGGATTCGATCGATGTGGCGCAGCAGGACGTGCAAGCGGCCATCAACGCCGCGACCAGCTATCTGCCAAAGGATCTGCCGAACCCGCCGGTCTACAGCAAGGTAAATCCGGCCGATGCGCCGATCCTGACGCTCGCGCTCTCCAGTGATTCACTCGCACTCGCCAAGGTGGAGGATCTTGCCGACACCCTGCTGGCGCAGAAGATCTCGCAGCTCTCCGGCGTCGGGCTGGTCTCGATCAACGGCGGCCAGAAGCCCGCGGTGCGTATCCAGGCCAATCCCACCGCCATGTCGAACTACGGCCTCAGCCTCGAGGACATGCGGACCGCTCTGGGCACGGCCAACGTTGATCAGGCCAAGGGCAACCTGAACGGTGCGCGGCAGGCGTACACCATCGGCGCGAACGATCAGCTGCTCTCAAGCGCCGACTACAGCAACGTCATCATCGCGTATCGCAACGGCAATCCGGTGCGCCTCAGCGACGTCGCGAACGCGGCCGATTCGGCGGAGAACCTGTACCTGGCGGCATGGATGGGCTTCTCCGCGCAGCCGGCGACAAAAGACGCGCCGGCGCGCGACATGGTGCTCAAGCCGGCGGTGATCGTGAACATCCAGCGCCAGCCCGGCGCGAACATCATCGGCGTGGTGGACAAGGTACAAAAGCTGCTGCCACAGCTGCGCGGCTCTCTACCGGCCAGTGTGACGTTGCAGGTGCTGACGGATCGCACCAACACCATCCGCGCCTCGGTCAAGGATGTCCAGTTCGAGCTTCTGCTCACCATTGCCCTGGTGGTCATGGTGATCTTTCTCTTTCTGCGATCCGTGGCCGCTACCGTTATTCCGTCGATTGCCGTCCCGCTCTCGATCGTCGGCACCTTCGGCGTGATGTACCTGCTTGGCTACTCGCTGAACAACCTGAGCCTGATGGCGCTTACCATCTCGACCGGCTTCGTCGTCGACGATGCCATCGTCATGATCGAGAACATCAGCCGCTATCTGGAGGAGGGCGATGATCCGCTCACGGCTGCACTCAAGGGCTCGGAGCAGATCGGCTTTACCATCCTCTCGCTCACCGTCTCGCTGATCGCCGTGCTGATCCCGCTGCTGTTCATGGGCGATATCGTCGGCCGGCTCTTCCGTGAGTTCGCAGTGACGCTTTCTGTAACCATTCTGGTGTCGGCCTTTGTCTCGCTCACGCTGACTCCGATGATGGCGGCCAAGCTGCTCAAGCACACGCCGGACAGCCAGCAGACGCGCTTCTACAAGAAGTCCGAGGAGTTCTTCGAGTACGTCATCGCCCGCTACGGCGCCGGTGTCCGCTTCGTGCTTCGCCACCAGACCCTCACCCTGCTGGTTACGCTGGCGACCTTCCTGCTCACTGTCTTCCTTTACATCATCGTGCCGAAGGGCTTCTTTCCGGTGCAGGATACCGGTGTGCTGCTGGGCATTACCGAGGCGCCGCAGACCATCAGCTTCAACGCCATGGCCTCCGGTCAGCAGGCGCTCGCTCGCAAGATCCTCGAGAACCCGGACGTCGACAGCGTGTCCTCCTTCATCGGCATCGACGGCACAAATACCACCCTGAACTCAGGCCGCATACAGATCAATCTCAAGGATCGTGAGAATCGCGCGCACTCGGCTACTGACGTTATTCGCACCCTGCAGAACGACCTGCTCTCCGTCACCGGGATCCAATGCTATCTGCAGCCGCTGCAGGACCTCACGGTTGACGACCGCATCAGCCGAACGCAGTACCAGTACTCGATTGAGGATGCGAACGGACAGGAGCTGGCCTTCTGGTCCAAGCGACTGGTCGACAAGTTCAAGACCCTTCCGATCATGACGGATGTGGCCAGTGACCAACAGCTGGACGGTCTGGAGGCGAACCTTGTCATCGATCGCGACACCGCCTCGCGGCTGGGCATTACGCCGCAGAACATCGACGACACGCTTGATGATGCATTCGGCCAGCGCCAGGTCTCGACCATCTTCACCCAGCTGAATCAGTACCATGTCGTTCTCGAAGTCGCGCCCAAGTTCCAACGCAATCTGGACTCGCTCGACAACATCTACGTCAAGAGCTCGAACGGCACACAGGTTCCGCTCTCGACCTTCACCCACCTGGTCGAGCGCCAGGCGAGCCTAGTCATCAATCACCAGGGCCAGTTCCCTGTCGTAACCATCTCCTTCAATCTGGCGCCCGGAAAGTCGATCGGTGACGCGGTGACCGCCGTCAACAAGGCAATGAAGGAGCTCAATCCGCCACCGAGCGTGACTGCCAGCTTCGAGGGCACGGCAAAGTCCTTCGAGGCCTCGCTGCAGAACGAGCCGATCCTCATCCTGGCCGCGCTCATCGTCGTGTACATCGTGCTTGGGGTGCTGTACGAGAGCTACATCCATCCCATCACCATCCTTTCGACGCTTCCCTCGGCTGGTGTCGGCGCCATCCTTGCACTCTTGATCTTTCATGTCGATCTTTCGGTCATCGCGCTGATCGGCATCATCCTGCTGATCGGCATCGTGAAGAAGAACGCCATCATGATGATCGATTTCGCGCTTGAAGCTGAGCGCGATCGCGGCATGGAGCCGGAAGAGGCGATCTACCAGGCCTGTCTGCTGCGCTTCCGGCCCATCATGATGACCACGATGGCGGCGCTGCTTGGCGGCGTTCCGCTGGCTCTGGGATCGGGCACTGGCAGTGAGCTTCGCCGGCCACTGGGCATCGCCATCGTTGGCGGCCTGATCGTCTCGCAGGTCCTCACACTCTTCACCACGCCTGTCGTCTATCTCTTCTTTGATCGCATCGGCCGCAAGTATCTTCACACCGCCGAGGCTGATCGCGAGCTGTACGAGCATACGCATGAAGGCGAGCACGACTCCGTGCATGCGGCGGGAGACTAAACGTTCATGTCGTTTAAGAACCCAGAGCCGGGCGACACGACACCGCGCGACAGAGCTCGTCCAGGTGACGCAGAGAAGGTCTATGGTGGCGCCGAAGATCGCGGCGGAGACAGATCGCCGACTGACCACGCACGCGCCTCGGACCACGGCGACCCAGGCACACTCGACCGCGAGACCGAGCCTGACCATAGCGAGCTGAATGACAGCGGCGTCCATTTCTCCGCGCCCTTTATCAAGCGGCCGGTCGCCACCTTCCTGCTCTCGGTGGCCATCCTGCTTGCGGGCGCGGTGGGCTACAAGCTGCTGCCTGTCGCCAGTCTGCCGCAGGTCGAGTTTCCCGTCATCTCGGTTGGCGCCAGCCTGCCCGGCGCCGATCCCGAGACCATGGCCTCGTCGGTTGCGACGCCGCTTGAGCGTCAGTTCGCCAAGATCGCCGGCATCAACGAGATGACCTCGTCGTCATCTACCGGCACGGCGTCTATCACCATGCAGTTCGATCTCACCCGCAACGTCAACGGCGCCGCCCGCGACGTGCAGGCCGCCATCAACGCGGCGCAGAGCCAACTGCCGGCGAATCTTCCCAGTAATCCGACTTACCGCAAGATCAATCCCGCGGACGCGCCCATCCTGATCCTCGCGCTCACCTCGGACACCCTGAAGATCCCGCAGATCTACGACGCCTGCGACAGCATCCTGGCGCAGAAGATCGCCCAGGTCGAAGGCGTCGGGCAGACCTTCTGTGGAGGCAGCGCCAAGCCCGCCGTTCGCATTGAAGCGAACCCCATGCAGCTCAGCCAGAACGGGATTGGCCTCGAAGCCTTGCGTGCCGCGATCGGTAGCGTCAACGTCAATCAGCCGAAGGGCTACCTGCAGAACGGCGCGCAGCGGTGGAGCGTCAGTGATACCGACCAGCTATTCAATGCGGGCGCCTACGGGCCGCTGATCATCGCGACCGATCGTGGTCCGGTCAGCTCTGCCGTCGCCAGCTCCGGGCTGCCGGAGGCCGTTGCCAGCGCTGTCTCCACCACGCCCGCCAGTGCGGCCGGCACTACCTCAACCCCGGGCGCCAGCAACACCGTAAACGCCACGCCAGCTACCACCACCGGTCTGAATCTCAACGCGGCCACGGCATCGGTTGCCAGCGGCGTCTCCGCTCCAGGTCACGGAATCGTCCGCATTCAGGATGTCGCCCAGGTGGTCGATTCGGTCGAAGACATCCATACCAGCGGCATGTTCAACGGCAAGCCCGCCATCCTGGTCGTCGTCTTCAAGACGCCTCAGGCCAACGTGATCGATACGGTCGACACCGTGCTCAAGATGCTGCCATCGCTTGAGGCCTCGATCCCGCCGTCGATCAACGTGCACGTTGCGCTTGATCGCACAACCACCATTCGCGCCTCCGTGAAGGACGTCACCCGCTCGCTCGTCATCTCGATCGTGCTGGTGATCCTGATCGTCTTCCTGTTCCTGCGCGAGGTCCGCTCCACGCTGATCCCGAGCGTCTCGGTGCCGCTCAGCCTGCTCGGCACCTTTGGTGTGATGTATCTGCTCGGCTATACCCTCGACAACCTCAGCCTGATGGCCTTGACGATCTCCACCGGCTTCGTCGTCGACGATGCGATTGTCGTGATTGAAAACATCAGCCGCCACCTTGAAGACGGTCTCTCGCCCTTCGACGCCGCCATGCTGGGATCGAAGGAGATCGGCTTCACGGTCGTCTCGATGAGCGTCTCGCTGGTGGCCGTCTTCATTCCTATCCTGCTGATGGGCGGCATTGTGGGCCGCCTCTTCCGCGAGTTTGCCGTCACCCTCTCGGTTGCGATCGCCGTCTCGCTCGTCGTCTCGCTGACTACCACGCCGATGCTGAGCGCCAAGTTCCTCAAGTCCCCGAAAGACGAGCAGCACGGCGCTATCTACCGCTTCGGCGGCCGCGTGCTCGATCGCATGACGCGGGAGTACGATCGCGGCCTGCGATGGGTCCTGCGCAGACAGGGCCTGGTCCTCGCCATCACCATCCTGACCTTCATCCTCAACATCTACCTCTTCATCCTTGTCCCGAAGGGCTTCTTTCCGCAGCAGGATACCGGCCGCATCGGCGGCCAGTTCCGCGGACAGCAGGATGTCTCGTTCGACCAGCTGAAGTCGAAGATCCTGCAGGCCGCCGACATTGTTGAACGGGATCCGGGTGTTGAAAACACCATGGCCTTCGTCGGCGGCGGCGGTCCGGGCGGCGGCGGTGGCAACACGGGTTCGCTCTTCATCTCACTCAAACCGGATGCGCAGCGGCAAAAAGATGGCGACGATGCGGAGACCATTCTAAATCGTCTGCGTCCCAAGACCGGAAACCTTCCTGGCGCGCAGCTCTTCCTGCAGTCCCAGCAGGAGCTTCGCATCGGCGGCCGCAACACTGCCACGCAATACCAGTACTCGCTCACCGCGGACAATCTCGCGGACCTCAATTCATGGTCGCCCAAGCTCATGGACGCGATGATCAAGCTGCCGCAGCTAAAAGATGTCGCGACGGATCAGCAGGAAGAGGGGCTGCAGGCCCAGATCGTTGTCGATCGTGACACCGCTAGCCGCCTCGGCGTGTCGTCGCTCGCTGTCGACAACACCCTCTCCGATGCCTTCGGCCAAAAGCAGGTCTCCACCACCTACATGCCGCTGAATCAGTACCACGTCGTCATGGAAGTTGCCCAGGACTACCAGCGAAATCTCGACGCTCTCAAGAATATCTACGTGAAGAGTACGACCGGCGCCATGGTGCCGCTCACCGCTGTTACCAAGCTCGAAGAGCAGCGCATCCCGCTCACCGTCAACCATCAGTCGCAGGCGCCCGCCACCACCCTTAGCTTCAACCTGACCACCGGCACCTCGCTCTCCGACGCGACGGCGGCTATTGAACAGGCGCGTGTGCAGATCGGTATGCCATCGGCTATCCGCGGCGGCTTTCAGGGCACCGCACAGGCCTTTCAGGCCTCGCTGTCGAGCGAACCTTATCTCATCGCCCTTGCCCTCGTCGCCGTCTACATCGTCCTCGGCATGCTGTACGAAAGCTTCATCCATCCGCTTACTATTCTCTCCACGCTTCCCTCCGCTGGCGTCGGCGCGCTCATCGCCCTGCTCATCACGCGCACTGACCTCAGCGTGATCGCCATGATTGGCATCATCCTGCTGATCGGCATCGTCAAGAAGAACGCCATCATGATGATCGACTTCGCGCTGGTCGCCGAACGCGAAGAGGGCAAGACTCCCGAGGAGGCCATCTACCAGGCCTGCCTGCTGCGCTTCCGGCCGATCATGATGACCACCATGGCGGCGCTGCTCGGCGGCCTTCCCCTGGCTCTCGGCACCGGCACCGGCAGCGAGCTGCGCCGGCCCCTGGGCATCACCATCGTCGGCGGTCTCATCGTCTCGCAGGCGCTCACCCTGTTCACGACTCCCGTCGTCTACCTCTTCTTCGATCGTCTGCGTGGCCGCTTCGCTCAAAGACAGCGGCAGCCGCGGCCCGTGCCTCATGCCATAGCGCAACCGGTCGCCGGCGACTAGATCAATTCGCCATTCCTTCGCCCTTCAGATATCGTCTAGCTGGGGCAGATGGATGACTGCGAATGAACTTCGTCGCGAGCTCAGCGCGCGCAATCTCGCCTGGGCGCACACACTCGAACATGAAGCGACCTTCGGCGCCACTCCGTGCATCATCCACGCGGAACAACCGGACGGAGGCCACGGAAACTTCCTCGCGGCCAGTTGGCGGCGGATCCAGAGCCGCCCCAGCTGGCGACGTCGCTTGGAGAAGGCCTACACCGCCGGCAAACGCGTCCCGCGCGCTCCTGATCGCTGGCGCGGCGAGCTTGAAGCCGCCACCAGCTCCGACGCCCTGCTGATGAATCTGTTTTGCTATCCGGGCATGCTGCGTCGGCTTGCCGTCCTGCGGCTGCTCGGCAGCGATGCTGGCCTAGTACCCAGCTTCGGACTTCGTGCCCAGGTTCCCTTGCTGAACAGCAAGGGCGGTGCTGGCGTGGACCGAACCGAGATCGATCTCCGCCTGGGCGACCTACTCCTTGAAGCCAAGCTCACCGAGACCGGCTTCCAGACCGCCCGGCCCGAACTCGTCCACCGCTATCGCGATCTCGAGCTCTGCTTTGATCCCGACGAGCTGCCACGCACGGCCTCCGGCGACTTTGAGAGCTACCAGCTGCTGCGGGGCGTGCTTGCCGCCTCCGCCCTGGACTGCCGCTTTGCCGTTCTGCTTGACCGCCGCCGCGGTGATCTGGTGGAGCGATGGTTTGAGGTCTTGCGGGCGGTACGCTCCTGCGATCTGCGCAGCCGCCTCCAGCTCCTTAGCTGGCAGGAGTTTGCCGCCGCCTCTCCGCCTGTGGTCCGCCGCTTCCTCGCGGAGAAGTACGGTATCGAAGCCTGAACCCGCAAGAGCGCAGCCGCATCCTACGCCGGTGTCATCTGATGAGTCGGCGCTGCGACGACGGCCCCCGCCGGCTGCCGCGTGAACTCTTCGAGCTCCGACAGCTCGCCAACCTCCGCCGGCGGCAGATAGGCGTTGCCGATATACTGCGCCAGCATGCGATGCGTGTTGAAGAAGGTCCCGTTCATCGCGATGCAGTGCTGCTGCATGCGCGCCCACTTCGTTCCATCTTGGTAGAGCGGCGCGATCGCGTGCTCCAGTTTGTCGTAGAGGCTCGCAGCCTCCTCGGCGATCGTCTCGTGATCGTCAATCGCCCAGCCTGTCACGTCCTCGGCACAGCCTTCAATCCACCAGCCGTCCAGCGTCGACAGCGATGGCACACCGTTCAACGCCGCCTTCATGCCGGAGGTTCCAGAGGCCTCGTACGGCCGCTGCGGCGTATTCACCCAGACGTCGACACCCTGCGTCAGAAGCCGGCCCAGCCCCCAGTCATAGTTCTCCAGATAGATAATCTTCAGGGCCTTCGAGTTCAGGTGCGCCGCCGCGTCAAAGACCTCGCGGATCAGTGCCTTGCCCCCCTGATCGGCAGGATGCGCCTTTCCGGCAAACAGGATCTGCAGCCCGCCAATTTTCTCCGCAATGGCGGTCAGCCGTGCGGGGTCTGAAAACAGCAGTGTCGCTCGCTTGTAGGTCGCCACGCGGCGTGCAAACCCAAGCGTCAGCACGCCCGCGTCAAACTCCTGATTGGTCCGCTGCTTCACCTGATCAAGCAGCGCCAGCTTGCCCACGTGGTGCGTCTCGCTGATCTGCTGCGGGGTGATCCCGTACACCGAGCGGAAGTATTGATTGTCCGTGCGCCACGACGGGATCTCATGATCGAACAGCGCCTGGAACGGCTCCGAGAGCCACGTCGCCGCATGCACCCCGTTCGTGATCGCATGCACCGTGTAGTCCGGAAACATGTGCTGCGACACCTTGCCGTGCTGCATCGCCACGCCATTCACATAGCGCGAAAAGCGCAGCGCCAGATATGTCATGTTCAGCAGCCCATTGTGCAGGCAGCCGGCGCGCTCGATCGTGGACGCGCGATCATGGCCAAGAACCTGGTACATCTGATCGAGCCCGAACTGGTCGTGCCCGGCCGGCACCGGCGTATGCGTCGTGAACACGCTCTGCTGCTTCACAAACGCGAAGTCCGCCTCGGTGGCCGTCGAGACCGGTCGCCCATCCATGTTGCCCAGCCGCTCTTCAAGCAGACCGATGGACAGCAGCGCCGCGTGACCCTCATTCATGTGGTGCACCTCGGGCCGGCAGCCGAGCGCATGCAGCAGGTGAATGCCACCCAGCCCCAGAATCGTCTCCTGGCACAGCCGATAGAAGGTGTCGCCGCCATACAGGTAGTCCGTCAGGTGGCGGTCCCACGTGTCGTTTCCGTCCATATCGGCATCAAGCAGGAACACGGGAATTACGTGGCCCGTCACACCCACGACATCAAATCGCCACGCCTGCACCGTGACATCGCGCCCATTCATGTGAATGGTGACAGTCTGCTTCGCGCTTGGCAGCGTCGTCTCCGGCGACCAGGGCACATCGGTCTCGGTCTGCTGCCCATGGGCGTCCAGATGCTGTCGGAAGTAGCCACGACGATGCACCAGGCTGACCGCAACCATCGGCGCGCCGGTATCCGCCGCCGACCGCAAGGTGTCGCCCGCCAGAACGCCCAGGCCGCCGGAGTAGGTCGGCAGCGCGGGAGAGAGCGCAATCTCCATTGAGAAGTAGGCGATCGAGCGCAGGGAGAGGTCGGGCGATGCTGCCGAGAGGTTCGGTTGGCTCATATCGGTGTAGTCCTTTAGCGTGCAGGTCGAGTTGCGGGGAAAGCCGTCGATTCGCTTGATCCAGACTACTGGAGCGACGGCAGTTCCGGTCTGCCGCCGCAGCCGCAAAGGAGTACCCGGCAGAGTGCTCCCGGGGGATTGACAGAAGACCCTGCGCCTGCGGCCCGACGCGGCGACCCGATCAGCGTCGAGTCGCCACGCCGCTCTGCCCAGCCGCCGTGCCCTCGAGCAGCTCGTCCCTGCATCCCGCCGGCGCGTTCACCGGGTTGCAGCGCGCAGTCTCACCCTGCGGCAGACCCACCTGGTAGTGTCCCGGCCATCGTGCCGGCTCGCTGGCCGGGTAGTCGGTCGAGAGCAGCTGCGCGCCGGAGCGCATCGCCACCTCACGCCGCGTCGTATCGTTCGCCCGCGCGGCCGCTGTGGGCTCATCCGTTCGCGTTCGCACCAGGTACCCCTTTCGCACCAGCGCGTCGATCGCGGACGGCGATCCATCGTTCTGCTCCACAAACGCTGCGTCTGCGGCTCCCGGCTGCGCATTCGTAAAGGCGATCCTGCCTCGCAGCGCCGGATGCCCATCTGTATACACCGTGGTTACAGATGCCTGATCAAGCAGAAAGACTACCTTGCCGCGCGCCTCCTTCAGGGTCGGCCAGCCGCCCGCCTCGATCGCCTCCGGCAACGTTCCGTGCGCGCCGCGAACCACATCCGGCGTAACGATCTCGTCCCGCGAAAAGACCGAAAGCATCTCCGCGTCCAGCGCATCGAACACGCCTGCTGTAAACGGCTCCGTCGCCACCGCGTAGGGCTTCGGCGCCTCACCCGGTTTGTCCTGCTTGGTCTCCACCAGGATGAACAGCGGCAGGTGCTGCGGGTGCGCCTCGGACCACGTCTTTACCGCCGTCAGGCACGCCACAAAGGTTGTGCAGGTGCTGCGTTGATCGATGCCAACCACGTGCATCACCTTGAACCCCGGCCGATCGAACAGAGGATCAAGCGGTGGATCCGCCGGCAGATGCGCCTCAGCCACCATGCCTGTAATCGCCGGGTGCGCAAAGCGGCCACCCTTCGCATCCGCGTACACGTCCAGCTCAATCTGCCGAACACCGGAGGCAAGCTGCTCGGGCAGCGGCCGATGCGCGTATTCCAGCGCCTCAAAGGCCTGCGGGTTCTTCACCTGCATCAGCTTCGCTTCGCTCGGCGCAAACCCGGCGTGATAGCTGTTGTGCGTGCCGATCACCTGAATCTGGTTCATCCTGACGACGGCATCCTGCGCGGGGCGGTCGGTAATTGGGTTACTCTGTTGCGCGTGCATTCCCAGAGCGCAGCTCAGCACGACGACCAGATGGGTTTGACGTTTCATCTTGTGGCTTACCTCTGCTGCCACGTACAGGCGAACACACAAGCTGACCCGAAGTGGTTACAGATGTGTGAAAGCGGCTCCAGAGTTTGCGACGGCATCCGGGGGCCTGGCCTTCGCGCGGGTTAGGGCAAGGAGCTCTCAAAGGTGCGCAGACGGCGTTCCAGCTCCCACTGCTCCGCTGCCCGTGGGTTTGCCGCAAGATACGTCTTGCATGCCGCGGCTGGATCGCCGCCAAGAGCTGCGCGGGAGGCACACGCCGCAACCATCGCTCCGAATGCATCCGGAGCCTTCCACAGACTCGCACCAGGCAGAAAGCTGTGCTCGAGAGAGATTCTTGCCATCGCCTTCAACGCGCCATAGCCGAGATGAAACTCCATTGCTGCCCGCACATACTCATGCGTCAGATCGATCCGGCTCACTCCTTCATCGTCGGTCGACAGCGCCACCGGAACACCCGCCGCGCGATACGACGGCAGCGGATGCCCCATTTCCGTCACCCCTAAAATCACATCGTTCGACGTCAGGTTGATCTCCGCCAGCACATGCCGGGCCGCCATCTCCTGCAGCAGCGCATCAGCCCCGTCTTCGCCCATCACATCCACGCCGTGCCCAATGCGCTCCGCATGCGCAACCTCGATCGCCTGCCGGACATGAAAGCGCAAACCCTCCGGCCGCACCATCCCTTCAGCCAGCTCACCCGCATGCAGCGAGATATGCACCTTCGGATACAGACCGTGCAGATACCCGATCATGCGCATCTGCCGCGTGTACTCCGCCATCGCCAGCCGGCCATCCTCCGGCTGCACAAAGTTGATCCCAACTACGCGCGGTGGCATCCCACGCGCATCGGCCTCGCGCCCAGCCGCATCCGCCTCGCGCTCCACCAGCTCAAATCCCAGCAGAGTCTGCGCAAACGTCAACGCCGGTCCATTCGCCCGCAGCACCTGAAAGAGAAAGCGCACATCGACGCCACAGCTCGGTCGCGCTGCTGCATCCCCGCAGTGTTCGCGCGCCCGCCGGTCCGCAAGAATCTTCGTGAACTCCGCCTCGTCTGCTTGCACCGCCTTCTCAAAGTCCGGCGTCACCAGCAGCGCCTTACGTGCCGCCGACAGCTCTTCGTCGCTCGTGCCGGTCACATCCTGGTCATACGCCGCTGTCCGGCGCGGCTCGGTCCGCCACGTCACCGCCTGTGCCGCGGCAATGGCGCGTCCCAGGTCCGGCGTATGCATGATCTCGACGTACTGCTCATTCTCGGCCGCCGCCCGCGTCACAATCTCGTCCAGCCACTCGCCGCCGTGCCGGGTCGAGGCGCTGTTCGTCGGATCGAATCTCGCAAAGGTCGCAAAGAACTGATCATGTCCGCTTACTCCTGCACTGGGCACAAACGACCGCATCGAAAACCAGTCGATCAGCGAGTCGTAGAGAGCCTGATCAGCAAACGCCTCCTCTACCCGCCGACGCCCCTCACCGCACACCGGCTGCGGTGGGATCGACCGCGTCGTCCCTACGTTCACGGCCAGGCTCTTGAGCGCCGGATCCACACACATCAGGTCCTCGCGCGCATCCTCGAGAAATGTCTCCGCGTACACCGAACCCGAGAAGTGCATATGCAGATCGCCGCCCTTGGGCATCCGCACCAGCAGCGCGTGCAGCGCGAGAGGATTGCCGGCAGCCGCACGAAACGCCCGCTCCGCCTTTGCCTCGGATGCGGAAGCCGCCACGACCTTCTGCGCCGCCTCGCACCGCGAGACCAGAACCAACATCGGAAACAGAAGAGCAGCCGCTCGCATCGCACCTCCCTCGTCGCGATCCTTCCTCAGCCTCGTTGCAAGCGTCAAGCTTGAGTAAGATCGCCCATCGAGCCTGGTTGAGATCGCTCCTTGAGCATAGCGCCCACCCGCCGCAGGTTGGCGAACCCAGCCGCCATTGCTATACTCGGAAAAGTCGTTTGGGCTCTGCTTTCCCTTCACAGGCATGGGCCTGGCCAGCACCTCTGGCATGCGGAAAAGAGCTTCAAACCACAGCGCTCCGGGTTTCGCTTGGCAGCTCCCGGCAGGCATCTTCCTCTCTGCCAAGGCCAGATAGCTCAGTGGTAGAGCGCGGCCCTGAAAAGGCCGGCGTCGGCGGTTCGATCCCGTCTCTGGCCACCA
>CAXSEC010000034.1:0-25097 GCA_964236325.1 uncultured Acidobacteriaceae bacterium
GTTGCGGGCGGAGGATGCGCCGACGCCGGCGACGTATGCAAAGGAGCGGGCGGAGCGGGCGGCTGGGTTGACGAAGCCGTATGGCTGGTTCTCCTTGATTGCGCTGGAGTGGCTGAAGCCGGGGGTGACGACGGTGGGCTCGGCGAAGGACAACACGGTGGTGCTGCCGGGGGTGGCGGCGCATCTGCTAACGCTTGAGACCAGGGATGGGGCGGTGGTGGCAACGACGGCCGCGCCGGGCGTGACGACGAACGGCAAGCCGCTGGCGCTGCGGCAGCCACTAAGCAAGGACGAGGACGATGCGGCGGCGCTGGTGGCGGGAAGCGTGCGGATGTGGGCGATTGATCGGGGCGGCAAGCGATATCTGCGGGTGAAGGATGCGAACGCGCCGGCGCTGAAGAACTTCCGTGGACTGCAGTGGTACGGGCCGACGCCGAAGTTCCGGGTGGAGGCCAGATGGGTGCCGTTCACGACGCCGCATACGCTGCATTTTCTGAACCAGCTGGGGCAGGTGAGCGATGTGGAGGAGCCGGGGCAGGTGGAGTTTACGATCGACGGCAAGCGATGCACGCTGACGCCGCTCGAGGCCTCGGACAAGGGGCTGTGGTTCGTGCTGCGCGATCTGACGTCGGCGAAGGATACGGACCAGGGTGGGCGCTTTCTGGTGACGGCCGCGCCCTCGCACGGGCTGAAGGCGGCGGGGACGGTGGTGCTGGACTTCAACCAGGCGGTGAACCCTCCGTGCGCATATTCCCCATATGCAACGTGCCCGCTGGCGGCTCCGGAGAACCGGTTGGCGGTGGCGGTTCCGGCGGGCGAGAAGCGGTATGAGGAGTAGGGGGATGACGTGCCGACCGACGCCGCGGTCGGGCGTGGTGTTTGCGTCCCACCCTTCGCGATGGGGCTGCGAAGGATGGGGCACCGAGGCGGTCTTGACGCGCCCGACTACTCGGTTCGTGGTGAGCGACTTCGACGGTGGAAGATCGTCAGGGTTCCAAGATAGAAGATCGTTGACAGAGCGGAGATGCCGAGAGCGATGGACAGGACATCGTACGGAAGTGGCGACCAGACCCACGGCTGGCCGATATGGAAGTAAAGGTCGGATGTGAACTGACCCAGCTTGAGGCCTACCGGGCCCAGCAGCACGCCGATGACTGCGAGAGCCCAGAGTCGCCATCCGTCGAGTCGGTTGAACGAGAGCAGGATGGGAAGAGCAAGAAGCCACACCGGAATGACCAGATAGAGAAAGTAAATGGCGGTGAGCTCAACTGCGTGCTGACTTGGCGGTGATGGGCGGAGTGCACAGAGGACGACCGCAACGATGACGTCAGCTGCGATTGCGCTGGCGAAGGAGACGGCGACACGTCGCAGACGCGTCATACAAGCGGCCGACCCTCCGTCTCGAGATCGACGTGGAAGAGGGCGTCGCGGGTGGCGAGGGCGGCGCAGCCATCGTCGAGGAAGGCGAGGCCAACGAGGTTCGAGCCGGAGAGGGCGAGGGTTGGCTCGGCTGCGGGGGAGAGGCGGATGAGGCCGCGGTGGCTGCGGTACGAGGCGGCGATGAAGAGGTCGCCGGACTTGCTGAAGGCCATGCCCTGAGCGCGACCGAGGCCCTTGAAGAAGGGGGTGACGGTGCCATCGCGGCTGATGCGATGGATGACCTGCGAGGACGAGGTGGTGGGGCCGGCGACGAAGAGGTTTTCCTCGGCGTCGAAGGCAAGGTGGTAGGCGGCCATGGAGGGCTCGAGCGTGGCGAAGACGAAGATCTCGCGATCGGTGTGGCTGCGGGTGGCACCGGTGTCAGGGGGGATCTTGAAGATGGTGCCGGAGCGGTCGCCGACGAAGAGATTGCCATCACGGTCGAAGGCGAGGCCGGTGGCGAGGCCAAGGTTTTCGGCAAAGAGCGAGACGGCTCCATCGGGTGAGGCGCGGTAGACGGCGCCGTCGGCGCGCGAGCTGATGTAGAGGTAGCCATCGCGGCCAAAGGCGAGGCCAGTGGCGTTGAGCAGATCGCGCACGAAGGGCCGCATCTGGAAGTCGCGTTCGACGCGGAAGACGGAGACCGGCACCTGCTGGCCGCGCGGGCCGGAGACGGTGGCGAAGACGTTGCCGTCAGTGTCGACGGCGGGGTTCGAGACGGGGTGCAGGTTCTCGGCCATGGGCACGGCGACGTGGAGGTACATGGGGTTGGAGTCGCCGCCCGAATGGTGGAGGACCAGATCGCCGGAGATGCAGCCATCAGGAACCTCAAGCAGAATGCGGCGGCTGCGACTAAGGGCGACGTGGGCCTGGACGTCGCCGATCGTGGCCGAGGGGAGATCGCTGGTGGTGGAGGCGAGCGCGGTGCCGGTGACGGTAACCTCGCCGCCGGGCATGGCGGCCGGTGGAGAGAGGCTGGCGAGCTGGGGAGCCGAGGCTGCGGGATGGAAGATAGCGCTCAAGCCTCTAGGGTAAGGTGCGGTGGATGTCGAGTGCAAACGGCGATGGGCGCTGGATGTGTGGAGGGCTGCAAAGATCGGGGCTACGATCACCACAGGAGCGGACGGGCGGATCACTAGCCCACGAAGCGGCGGATCAGCTGGGCGGCGATGAGGGCGAGGATGCCGGCGGCGACGTCGTCCAGCATGATGCCGGTGCCGGCGGGCAGGCGCTCGAGCTGACGGACGGGCGGCGGCTTGAGGATGTCGAAGGCGCGAAAGAGGACGAGCGAGAGCAAGGCGTGCTGCCAGTCGGCGGGGATGGCGAGGAGCGCGATGAGCTGGCCGGCGACCTCGTCGATGACCACGTGGCCGGGGTCTTCGCGGCCGGACTCGCGCGCGACGATGGTGGCGGCGGGAATGCCGATTGTCGTTGCGATGATGGCGGCAATCAGGGTGGCTGCCGCGAGCGCCGTGGGCGAAGGCTGCGCGAGATGGGCGGCGCCGAACCAGAGCAGCACGGCGGCGATGGAGCCGTAGGTGCCGGGGCCGGGACGAAGCAAACCAGCGCCGAAGAAGGTGGCGGCGATCCAGGCCCAGAGGGTCTTCTTGCCGGCTTTGGGGCCGAGGAGGTCGCTGAGGGCCAGGGCGGGCTGCTTAGCCATCGCTGTCGTTGGTGTCGCGGCGGTCGCGGTTCTTCAGGCCTTCAAGCTCGTCGAGCAGATCGGGATCGTGGATGGGTGAGGAGATGACGTACCCGCCCGAGGCCCACGCGCCAAGATCGAGGATGCGGCAGCGATCGGAGCAGAAGGGGAAGTCGGGGCCGGTGACGGGAACGACCTTACGGCAGGTGGGACAGAAGAGGGCTTTGGTGGTCATGGAGTGTCTAGGCCGATCTCTCGAGGTACTCCTGCAACGCGTCTTTGATGACGGCGTTCAGTTTGCGGTCGTGCTCTTCGGCGAATTGCGCGGCACGGCTGTGAAGTTCCTGGGGAATGCGCACGTTGAAGCTGCCCTTGAAGGGTTTGTTGGGGGTTTTGCCCGTCGCTTCGCAGAAGGAGAGGTACTCGTCAACGGCGTTGCAGAAGTTTTTCTCCAACTCCTCCAAGCTAGCGCCCCCGAAGGAGATCATGTCCCGGATCCCCAGGACACGACCGTGAAGGCAGCGGTCTTCGGCGCTGAAGAGAACAGAGCCGTCGTACCCGCGATGTTGCAGCGTGGAAGTCATAACAGATGTTCCTTTCGGAGAAGATCGATTGCGTCCTGCACCTGATAGGCCTTGAGGGTTTTGTCCGGGTGAGGTTCGTGCAGAAACAGAGTAGCGCCAGTCTCTGGATGAACGAACTTGCGACCAGAGCCGCCCGCTTTCTCAAGCTTAAAGGACAGTGAGGCCATGAGAGTCATCAACTCCTGCCAGGTAAAATCCTTCGGTTTCGAAGCGAGCCTCTTCAGGGCTTTCTGCAATCTCGACATGGCTTCCTGTAACTAGATATAGTCACGGGAAAGCAGTTTTGCAAGCGCAAGATGTGCCTTCGTGCGGGCCGCTCCGCGTGAGCTCAGTCAACTATGCGGGCGACCAGGTCGTAGTCATGGGACTCGGTGATCTCGGCGCGGTAGAACGTGCCGGGGACGAGGGTTTCGTGGGGGCCGAAGTCGTTGAGGTAGACCTTGCCGTCGATCTCGGGGGCGTGGAGCAGGGTTCGCGCCTCCCAGAGGAGGTCAGTCTCTTCGGACGGACCTTCGACCAGGACGTCGAGTTGACGGCCGACCCAGGCGCGCTTGGCGCGGGTGGAGATTTTTTGCTGTAGGCGCATGAGTTTGCGGCGGCGGGCCTCGATGGTGCGGCGGGGGAGTTTCAGCTCGGCGTCGAGATCGAAGGCCTTGGCGCCTTCTTCGTCGGAGTAGGTGAAGACGCCCATCCAGTCAATCTGGGCCGCTTGCACGAAGTCGCAGAGCTGCTGGAAGTCCGCCTCCGTCTCGCCGGGGAAACCCACGATGAAGGACGTCCGGATGACGATGCCGGGGACGATCGCGCGTGCTTTTTCGACGAGCTTGAGGAAGATGGCTGCGTTGCCGCCGCGCTTCATGCGCTTGAGCACGGAGGCGGAGGCGTGCTGCAGGGGGACGTCGAGGTAGGACGCGATGACGCCCGAGTGCCTGGCCATGGTCTCAAGCAGGCGCGTGGTGACCTTGTTGGGGTAGGTGTAGAGGAAGCGCAGCCACTTGAGGCCGGGGAGCACGGCGAGCGCATCAAGGAGCTGCGCCAGACCTTCCGCCAGGCCAAGGTCTTCGCCGTAGCAGGTGGTGTCCTGGCCGATGAGGGTGAACTCGCGGACGCCCTGGGCGATGAGGTTCTGCGCCTCGGCCAGGATGGAGCCAATGCGGCGGGAGCGGAACTTGCCGCGCAGCTGCGGGATGATGCAGAAGCTGCAGGGGTGATCGCAGCCCTCGGCGATCTTGATGTAGGCGCTGGCACGAGGTGTTGCGAGGATGCGGGGAGTGGCGTCCGAGTAGAGGTAGTCGGGCAGGGCGGCGGTGGCGCCGTCCCAGCTCTCGCGGGAGAAGCGGCCGGCGGCCTCGCGGGCATCACCTTCCGCGCGGGAGCTGACGGGTGCGTGCGCGATGTGGTCGCCGGGATGGTTGAGTGCAGCCTCGCCGTGGGTGGTGCCGGTGGCGGCCAGCGACTCAACAATGCGCAGTTGCGGTGCGATCTCACGGTCGTGCTCGGGGTCGGCCAGGGGGCGCGAGTGCTGGTTGACGGCGGAGGCGGCGCGGGCGATCAGGGTGTGGCTCGCCTGCTCGACGGTCGTCTCGCCAACTGGCAGGCCGGGCAGGGTGGCAAGATCGTGCTGCAGGTGGCTGTCGATGCTCGGCTGAGCGAGGTCTGACCCGGCGAGATCGGCCGGCGTGAGGATGCGGAAGGGCGAGTGGTTGGCGTGGCCGCTGGGCGTCAGGCCGGCAGCGGCGAGGATGCCTTCGAGCTCGCCGGTGCCGACGACGGCATCGACCTCGGGAATGTTGGCGCGGATCTCATCGCGATAGCGCTCGACCAGGCAGCCGGCGACGATGAGCCGCTGCGCCTTGCCGCCCTTCGCGACCTTGTGCTGCACCATCTCGAGGATGGTGTTGACGCTCTCCTGCTTGGCCGAGTCGATGAAGGAGCAGGTGTTCACCACGAGGATCTCGGCGTCTTCGGCGCGCTGGGTGAGCTCGGCGCCGTTGTGGTGCAGCAGGCCCATCATGACCTCGGAGTCGACGAGGTTCTTGGGGCAGCCGAGCGAGACGAAGCCGACCTTGGGGCGCGGTGGCGCCTGAGGCTGGTCGAGCTCGGGCGCGAGGGTGGCGGGTGGAGTCACAGCCTTCTAGTTTAGCAAGGACGCGCTTCGCTCCGAGGACAGCTCCGCAGGGGGAGAAACGAAATACGGGGGTCTCTCCACTTCGGCCTGCGGCCTCCGGTCGAGATGACGGCTTCATGGGGAGGTTGATCTCGTCCTGAGTAGCGCCAGGCTTCCCTGATCGAGCGGCTACGAGGTGACGGAGTCGCGGCGATGGCGGCGCAGGGCATCGAGATGGATGAGCAGGGCGATAGCGGCGCCGGCGGTGGTACACCAGAAGCGGCGATGCGCGATCTCCGGGCCGGGCAGCTGGTTGAGCGAGAGCAGAAAGACGATGTAGGACGTGATGCACAGCGAGTACAGCGCGTAGTTGACGCTGAGGAAGGCGTAGCAGCCGAGGGCAAAGACGGTGATCAGCACCGCCAGCACCCAGGGGGTGGGATGGAGATGCGCGGCGATGAGCGTGGCCAGGGTGGCCCCGGCGAGGGTTCCGGCGATGCGTGCAAGGGCCCGGGAGAGGGTCTCAAAGAAGGCCGGTTTCTGCACCAGCAGCGCCGTCATCGGGACCCAGTAGCCGGACTGCATGCCGAGGTGGCGGTAGAGCTCGGAGGCAAGGGCAACGGTGATGGTGAGGCGGATGGCGTAGATTATTGCGGTTGTGCGATCGGGCGCGGGAAGCGCGTTGGGCAGCTCGCGCAGACGATGCAGCAGCTCGCTGCGCTGCTGGTAGAGCGTGGTGTAGAGCGATCGGGGAAGGCTGAGCAGATCCTTGCGGAGCTCTGGCAGAAGGCGCAGACCAAGGCTGGTGAGGAGGAGCTGAACGCTGCCGCCAGCCAGAATCAGACCGGCGCGCACCAGAGCAGGACGCGGTCCGCTGGGAAACGCCGACGCGACAAAGAGGGCGACCGAGGCCTGCTGGCCGACCCAGGCTAGACCGGCATCGCGGATGGTCAGCACGCCGTAGATCGCGGCGGAGGCCGAGCAGGCGATCAGGAGGGTGTAGCCCTTGTGCCCGACGATGGTTCCGACCAGCGTGGCCGAGGCCATGCCGAAGATGGCAAACAGCATGGGTCGCAGGCGGGAGTCCGCGATGCGCTGGTTGGCGCCGAAGCCGATAGTGAACGCGCCGCCGCCGGCGATCAGGGCGCCGCCGGGATGGCCGAGCGCGATGCCGATCGAGACGCAGAGCAGCACGGTGGCGGCGCTGACCAGGGGCAGGCGGCCGTTCAGCTGGCTCCACTTGAAGGTGTAGAGGTCGGCAAGAAAATGCGGTGGCGTGACGTTCTTCGAGGCCGTCGGGCTGAGAACGGAAGGAGAGACGGGAAGCGAACTCACAGTGTCTATGATGACCTGATTGGCAGACGACGTCACGGAGCAGGAACCATGGGCGATTCGCGGAACTCCGGCGAGACGGTGCTGCGCCAGGTAGTGCCGAGGGTAGCGAAGAGGTAGGCAGCGCGGGGTGGCAGACCCTGCTTCGCCAGCGGCTTGTCAGGCTTGGTGCCGAGCCGCCACCAGGCGACTGGCGCCTGCGTAAGGTCGAAGCCGGCGTCCACAAGATAGCTCAGGCTGGCGCGGCCGGACTGCTGCTGCTGCATGGTGAGCAGATGCCTGGCCACGCCGGTGTAGGCAGCGGCGCCGGCGAGCCCGAGACCTGGAACGAAAATGGAGGCGCCATCGGCGACCACGCCTGCGGCGGCCATTCGTTGGTGGATCGGCGTGACGCGCAGGGTCTGCTTCTCGAGGGCGCAGGCGATGTTGTCGGCAAGCACTGTGGCGAGCTGGTCATCGTTTTCCAGTCGCTCGACGACTTGATGTGGGATCAGGATGATGCCGTTCGGCAGGGTGATGGCGTCTTTGGCGTCTTCTTCGTTGATGACGCCGAAGCGGAAGTTGATTCGGGTCGGGTCGGTGGCGAGCAGCGCTCGCTGATATGCCGGGATCAATCTTTGGCCTAGGCGGCTGACACGCTCCTGCATGGCGGCGTCCGGCCAGGGTGGAATGCGCTTCGGGTCGACGCCGAAGAAGTAGAGCCGCGCGAGGTTCTGGTGCGCGTCGGCGTCGACGGCGGCGGGATCGTACTCGACCTGTTTGCGGAGCTTGTCCTCGTACGCGGCAACGATGTTCGGACGGATCTCGGCCTCGCGCACCAGGACCTTGCCGTCTGGGCGCTGCTCGCCGCGGTAGCGGATCCAGAGGTTGGTGGCGAGGGGGGTGGACGCTGCGAGCGGCGGAGCGAAGACGACGTTTGAGGCTGGCGTGAGCAGCAGGAGACGGCCATCGGCGCGAAGGAGGCGGTCTGGTTGCCCTGCTGTTGCGGGTGTTGCGGGGGTAACGTCCGGTAGCAGATCGATCATCGCTTCGCCCGCGACCTCCACACTGGCCGGGAGGGTGAGGATCAGGCGATCGACCTTGACGGCGTCTCGTTTGCGGTCGGCTTTGCCGAAGACCTTTGCGGGCTCGCCGAGATAGACCGTGGGAATGACCTTGAAGAACTGGACGCCGCCTTTGACGTTGGTGCCCGAGAGTGAGGCCGGCGTGAAGAGGAGGTGTACGCCGTTCACGTCCATACCGCCCGCGGCGACGCGCGTGACGAAGCCATCGAGAGCGGGGTACTCGGAGGTCTGCTGCGCGAGGAGATGCGGGCAAAGCAGGCTGGCGAGCGCTACGGCGAGCACGTGAAGTCGCATGAGCAGACAGGCTATGTCAGCTTTGGCGAGGCTTAGCGGACGGAGGTGGAAGCGAGGCTACAGCTTTTTGGCAGTACCGGGCGGCGACGCGTGTGCAGCGGTGCCGCGAGTACGCCGGCGGGCTTCGCGACAGGTGGGAGGCGATGGTAAGCTGTCTCTTGTGCCGGGCCCTACGCGACGTAATCCCGCCAACCCCGCCAGGTCCGGAAGGAAGCAACGGTAACGGGCTAGTATGGGCGCAGTAGGTCGCCCGGTGCTACTCCCTTCGCAATCCCCTTGCTAGATGTCGATGCTCGGCCTTCAGGGCAGACGCTCGTTTCGGCGCGGTCTGCATCTAGATTCTGGCCGCGTTTGCTTCGCGACCGGCGCAGGCCTTTTTGGGCCAGTGGGTGACAGGGTGCCACCACTGTTGGAGAATGAACTCTATTGCGGAACCAGGGACGGGACGCGAGTCGATGCTTGGCGCCCTTCTATCCCGCAGCAATCCCCGGTGAGGTGAGACGTTGAGCTTGATGTTGCGACCGACGGTGCCTGTGCGAGCGAAGATCTCGGCAGTGGGCACCTACGTTCCGCCCCGACTGCTGACCAACGCGGATCTGGAAAAGATGGTGGCCACGAACAACGAATGGATCGTGGAACGCACCGGCATTCGCGAGCGGCACATTGTCGAAGAGGGTGTGGGCACGAGCGATCTGGCCACGGAGGCGGCGCGGCAGTGTCTGGCGATGCGCGGCATGGATGCCTCTGACGTCGAGGTAATTATTGTGGCAACGGTTACGCCGGATATGGTGTTTCCGGCGGCGGCCTGCCTGGTGCAGGATAAGCTGGGCGCCCGGCACGCGTGGGGCTTCGATCTTTCGGCCGCCTGCTCGGGCTTTCCGTACGCGCTGCAGGTGGGCGCGAAGCTGATCGAGAGCGGCATGCACAAGGCCGTGCTGGTGATCGGGGCAGACGTGATGAGCTCGATCATTGACTATACGGACCGCACGACGTGTGTGATCTTTGGGGACGGCGCGGGTGCAGTGCTGCTTGAGCCCTGTGCCGAGGGCGAGATCGGACTGATCGACTACTGGCACGAGGTCGATGGATCAGGCGTCGCCTCGCTGTACATGCCGGGCGGCGGCAGCCTGCATCCGGCAACGGCGCAGACGGTGGCCGACAAGATGCACTTCGTGCATCAGGATGGGCAGGCAGTGTACAAGTTTGCGGTGCGCAAGATGGCCGAGGCCTCCGAACGGGTGCTGAGCAGAAACGGTCTGACCGGCAGCGATCTAAGCTGCTTCATTCCGCATCAGGCGAACAAGCGCATCATCCTCTCGACGGCTGAACGGCTGGGGATGCCCGAGGATCGGGTGGTGATCAATATCGATCGCTTTGGCAACACCACGGCGGGCACGATTCCGCTGGCGATGGGCACCGCGCTCGAAGAGAAGCGCATGAAGAAGGGCGATCTGGTGCTGCTGGCGAGTGTGGGCGCCGGCTTCACCGTGGGGGCTACGCTGCTTCGCTGGGAGTTCTAACCGGCGCGGCTGAAGGTGGTGCGGTGTTTCTGCGAGCAGCCGCGTTGCCGCGAACCGTCTTCGACATGCGGTACAGCCGCCAGAAGGCGATGCCCAGGAAGACCAGGAGGATCGCCCAGAAGGCGATCAGGATGGTGGTCGCCCACTTTTCGGAGAAGCTGTCCCATAGCTGCACCACCTGCTTGCCATAGTAGACGCCCGCTGCCGCGGCGATAAGGTGGCGCAGCAAGCGGCTGGTGGTGAAGGACACCATGAAGGTTCGCATGGACATCTTGAGCGCGCCCGCGGCCAGGACAAAGGGCGACAGCGGCATGGGCGGCGGCAGGATAGCCGGCAGCGCGACCGAGAGGATGGCGTGATGCTCCATCCATCCGCAGACCCGTTTGAAGATACGCTCGGGCACATGCTTTTCAAGGAACTCCATGCCGCCCTTTTGTCCGACCTGGAAGCTCAGGTAGCCGCCCAGGGCTGACCCGATTGTTGCCACGGCGACCAGCAGGATGAGGTTGGTGTGCTGCGCGGCAAAGAAGACGATCATGAGGTCGCTGATGCCGGGGATCGGCAGCGGAACGAAGGACGAGTCGACGATCGAGATCAGGAACAGGCCAACCAGGCCAAAGGACAGGACCAGGTGCAGCATGTGGCTCTGATGGGGCCCGCTAGCGGCCAGCAGCGCGGCGGGCGGGGCCTGGGTGAGGCCTGAGCCTAGGCAAGCCAGAACGCAGGCGACAGGCAGCCGAGCGGCGAGCCAAAGCGAGGTCAGGCTGAGAGGAGGCATGAAGGTCATGGCTGTTCAGACGCTCCGGGGATGGGGGAAGTCGCGGAAAGATCGGGATTGTTGAAGGATTAGCCTGTCGTGCCGGATGTCTCCGTCACAGGAAGCGCGGCTCCGCGAGTGGCGGCAGGGCATCGACACGGGCGGCGAGACGGCGGAAGAGCGCGATGGATTCGCGGCAGGCCGGGTCAAGATCGTAGTGAATGTTGTGCGTGAGATAGGTTCGGATGATGTCGGCAGGCACGGCGATGCGCGGCGCCCACTCATCGACCAGCGCGTCGATGTGCGCAAGACCGGCATCGCGGGAGGCCAGCAGATCCGCGGTCAGCCGCACCGCACTTACCGTGTCCGCCGATAGCGCTTCTGGCCGAACCGCCCACACTGCCGCGACCCAGGGCAGGCCGGTGCGGTCATGCCACTGTTCGGCAAGATCGATCCATAGGCAGGGGCCAACCGCTGTCTCGATCTCGGCGCGACGCTCCCGCGCGAGCAGCGCCGGGTCGCCGATGATGAGGGCGGCATCGGCCTGCGCCAGCATGGTCACGGGGTCGGCGGGATGCTCGATGAAGGCAGGAGACGTGCCGAGGAAGTAGCGGAACAGCACCTGCGTGTAGGCGACCGAAGAGCGCGACGCTGTGTCTGCGGCGACGGAGCGAACGGCAGTAAGGTCGGCTGCGGCGCTCTGGCGGACCAGCAGCAGGATGGATCGCACTGTGTGTTGCGAGGCGATGGTGCAACCGGGAACGATGCGCAGTTCGTTGGTCAGCGCGGCGACCGGGATCAGCCCCAGATCGGCCGAGCCCTCGATCAGCTCGCGTGCGCAGGCGGAGGGAGCGGTGAGGTGCACGGCGTAGCGTTCGGCGAGTTCTGCCGCTCGCGGCGCGTGGTTGAAGTTCCACATGAGCGGCGCCGGATTGAGGAAGTCGATGGCGGCGACGCGCAGCTTGGAAGAGGGCTTGGACACAGGTTCCCCGGCAGATAAGAGTCACTCCGTCTGATTCAATCCGCTCGCAACTCGACTCACCCAGGACCAGCATGTGTGACCCAGAGGTGGCAGGGGAGGGTGATTGACGGGCTCGAATGCCGAACCTACGTTGAGGAGTGCAACGATTTGCATAGAAGCCGCCTGAAGCGGAGCGGCGAGCGTAGGGAGATCATGGTGAGGTCATCGACTGTAGAAGACGGGCAGGGGGCGGGGCGGCGCGAGCGGCTGGCTTGGCTGGGCATGATTCTGAGCCCCGGCATGGGAGCAATCCGCACGGTGCGAGCGGCTGCTCGTCTGGGCGGCGCCGAGCGGATGCTGAGCGCCTCCCTGACTGAGCTGGAGGGAGCCGGGATGCCGGCGGCTGCGGCGCAGTTCTGCTTCGACGGGCGCGCGGCGCAGGCTGCGGAAGAGGAGCTTCGCCGCGTGCAGGAGGCCGGCGGCCGCATCCTGACAATGGATGACGCGGCGTACCCGGATGCGCTGCGAAACATCTACGACCCGCCCCCGGTGCTGTGGGTCCGCGGGAACGTAAACCTGCTTGAGCGCGCCGGCATTGGTGTGGTCGGAACGCGGCATCCCTCGCCCTACGGCGCCGGTATGGCCGAGGTGCTGAGCCGCGATCTGGCCGCGCGCGGGCTGGTCATCTTCAGCGGCATGGCGCGCGGGGTCGACACCGCGGCGCACAAGGGAGCGCTCGACGCTCGCAATGGCAAGACCGTCGCCGTGTGGGGGACCAGCATCGACGTCATCTATCCGAAGGAGAACAAGCGGCTGGCCGAGGACATCGTCTCGAGCGGCGGCGCAATCGTCAGCGAGTTTCCTCTGGGAACCTTTCCCGCGCCGCAGAACTTTCCCATTCGCAATCGCATCATCAGCGGTTTGAGTGTGGGCGTGCTGGTGATTGAAGCCGGCGAGCACTCCGGCACGCGGGTCACGGCGCGCTGTGCCATGGAGCAGAATCGCGACGTCTACGCCGTCCCCGGCAATGTGACCAACAAGAACGCCTGGGGACCGAACACGCTGATCAAGCAGGGTGCCAAGCTGACCGCAACCTGGGAGGACGTGTGGGAGGATCTGCCCAGCCAGGTTCGCCTGGCGCTCGAGGACGAGATGGAGCAGCGCAGTGAATCGAATCTCGCGGGAACCGCATCCCTATTCAGCAGTGCGGAGCTGCCGGAGGCGGAGCGCGCTGTGCTTGAACATCTTCGTCAGGATGAGTCGCTGCAGCTTGACGAGTTGATGGAGCGGCTGGAGGGCAGGCTGGAGTCGCCCGAGATCTTTACCGCTCTATTTGAGCTCGAGCTGGCCGGCCATGTTCGGCAGATGCCGGGCAAGAACTATCTGCGGTCGATGTAAGGGATTCCGCGGTCGAGCGAAGGGGAGCTCGACCTTCCGGCATAAAGCGGCGCGACCTTCTCGACAGAGGCCAGACGCCACGCCCGGGATACAGGTTGACAAATAGTCGCAGAGACCGTCTATTGAAGCACTTGCAGGATCTTGGAGAGCAGCTGCAAACGATCGATGCATTGACTTCGCTCTGGCAGTGCGTGTTAGGTTCGCAGGGTCAGGTCTCCAGAGCCTGGGGTGTGGGACCGGTGCTGGCGCAGTGCACCAGCGGTTGACGAAGTGAAAGGCAAGTATGAGTAAATCTCTCGTGATCGTGGAGTCGCCGGCGAAGGCAAAGACGATCAATAAGTATCTGGGCAGTGACTACGTGGTGGAGGCCTCGCTGGGCCACATCATGGACCTGCCGAAGAACGATATCGGAGTGGAGCTGCGCAGGCGCACGTTTGAGCCGACACTGATCGTCTCGCCCGGTAAGGAGAAGCTTGTCGACCGGCTGAAGAAGCTCGCCGCAAAGGCCGACGCCGTCTTTCTGGCGCCCGATCCTGATCGCGAAGGCGAAGCCATCGCCGCCCATCTGAAGATGCAGCTGCTTTCGTCAATGAAGGACAAGAGCAAGATGCAGCGCGTGACCTTCAACGAGATCACGCCGAAGGCCGTTAAGGCCGCCTTCCTCAAGGCTCGCGATGTCGACGAGAACCTGGTCGATGCGCAGCAGACGCGGCGTGTGCTCGACCGCCTGGTGGGCTATCAGATCAGCCCGCTGCTGTGGGACAAGGTGCGCCGCGGCCTGAGTGCCGGACGCGTGCAGACTGTCGCCCTGCGGCTGATCGTCGAACGCGAGCGCGAGATCAACGCCTTCAATCCGGTCGAATACTGGACGGTCGACGCTCATCTCACGCCCAACAAGACTGGCCAGGAGTTCACCGCGCGCCTGGTCGGGGTGGAAGGCAAGTCGATCCGCGTGTCGAACGGCCTTGATGAGGCTGGGAAAGAGCAGTTCCTGTCGAACGCGCTGCCAGATAAGGAGGCAGTCGACGAGGTCATGTCGCAGCTCGAGAAGGCGACGTGGGCCGTGCGCAGCGTGGAGCGCAAGGAGCGCAAGCGCAATCCCGCGGCACCCTACACCACCAGCAAACTGCAGCAGGATGCAGCCGGCCGGCTCGGCTTCAACGTGCGCCGCACCATGGGTGTGGCACAGCGCCTGTATGAAGGCACTGAGATCGGTAGTGAGGGCACGGTGGGCCTGATCACCTACATGCGTACGGACTCGACACGCGTCAGTCCGGACGCCGTGACCGAGGTGCGGGAGTACATCAGCTCCAAGCTCGGCGAGCAGTATCTGCCGGCGAAAGAGAACACCTACAAGAGCAAGAAAGACGCGCAGGACGCGCACGAAGCCATTCGCCCGACGCACGTGGAATTTCTTCCCGACGAGATTCGGAAGTATCTTTCTGACGAGCAATATCGGCTCTATCGCATGATCTGGCAGCGCTTCGTCGAGAGCCAGATGACGCCGGCGATCTTCGACCAGACGACGGTGGACATCGCGGCCAAGGCAGATCACGTCTATGACTTTCGCGTGAGCGGCAGCATCCTGAAGTTCGACGGCTTCCTGAAGTTCCAGGAAGCGGACAAGCGGAATCGAGCGGCAGCCAAGCTCAAGGCCGAGCGCGAGACCGAAGCAGAAGACGATCGGCTGGCCGCGCAGGCAAGCGATGCCGGCACGGCGCGCTCAGACGAGGAGACGGCAGAAGAGGAGCGGCGTCTGCCGGACCTGGCGCAGGGCCAGTCACTCGGTCTCGAGACCCTCGATCCGCAGCAGAAGTACACCGAGCCGCCGCCGCGCTTCAACGAAGCCAGCCTGGTGAAGACGCTTGAAGAGAAGGGGATTGGCCGCCCGTCGACCTACGCCTCCATCATCAACACCATTCAGGAGCGTGACTACGTCAAGAAGATCGGCGCCAAGCTGATCCCGACCGAGATCGGCATGGTCGTCACTGATCTGCTGGTCAAGAACTTCCCGTACATCTTCGATCTGCAGTACACGGCGCGCCTCGAAGGCGAGCTGGACGCCGTGGAAGAAGGGGATGAGAAGTGGCAGAGCCTGCTCGGCGGCTTCTACGACCACTTTGAGAAGGAGCTCAAAGTCGCCGAGAAGCAGATGGAAGACGTCAAGCGGATGGAGCACTCGACCACCGAACTCTGTGACAACTGCGGCAGTTCACTCATCCTGAAGTGGGGCAAGTTCGGCAGCTTTTACGCCTGCAGCAACTTCTCAAAGGCCAAGCCGATGAATGTGGCGCTTGGCGCGCTGAAGAAGGATCCAAAGGCCTCGGTGAAGAAGATCACGGCCGCCTTCACCTTTCCGATGACCGTCAAGGCTGTAACCGATACGGTTACAGACTTCTCAAAGGAAGTCAGTGACAAGACGGAACTCGAGCGCGAGTTGAAGAATGCGGTCGGGCACGGCAAGAAGCTGTATGTCGAGACCTTTAGCTGCGACTTTACCAAGGAGAACTTCTCGGCCAAGCCGGATCTCAGCGCTCCCGATGCTCAGAACGCCGAGGCCGAAGAGGAGTTCTGCGATAACTGCGGCCGCGTGATGGTACTGCGCAATGGGCCCTGGGGACCCTTCATGGCATGCCCCGGCTATAACGAGGACCCGCCCTGCAAGACCATCCGCAAGCTGACCCAGAAGGTGCAGCAGAAGCCGCCGGTGCAGCTGGAGGAGCCATGCCCCAAGTGTGCGCGGCCGCTGCTGCTGCGCAACGGCCAGTATGGCGAGTTCATCAGCTGCTCTGGCTACCCCAAATGCAAGTACATCAAGCAGGATCTGCTCGACGTGAAGTGCCCGAAGGACCATGGCGACATCGCCGTTCGCAAGACCAAGCGCGGCGACACCTTCTATGGCTGCGTCAACTATCCAAAGTGCGACTTTGCCAGCAACCACAAGCTGGTCAAGCAGGTCTGTCCGAGTTGCAGCAACCCTTACGTGCTTGAGGTCTCGAACAAGGAAGGCGTCTTTCTGATCTGCCCGAACAACCTGGAGGATATGCCGAAGCGGCGCAAGAAGAAGGGCGCTGCTGAGGACCCCGAAGAGCCAAAGGGCATCGTGTGCACCTTTATCGAGAGGATCGGCGAGCCGGTGACCGATGGAGATCCTCCGCCGCCTGTCGCGGAGAGTAACCGACCGCTCGCAGCGCACGTCGCGTAGCCCCCGGGGTAGGACGCACCCGGCTCACCATCTTCCCGAGCCGGGCGCCCTTCCCTTACTGCATCAACTCTGTTACAAATGCGCTGACGCAGACTCTGCGTACAACGCCGCACCTCACTTCAGGTGTTTGCTGAGGTTTTGAGGCGTATGTGGTAGCAAAGAAATGGATGATCTATGGCAAAGGCAGTTTGGAACGGACAGACGATCGCAGACAGTGAGACCTACGAGACGATCGAAGGAAACATTTACTTCCCTGAAGAAACGGTCAAGCGGGAATTTCTAAGACCAAGTTCGACCACCTCAAACTGCCCGTGGAAGGGCCAGGCCCGGTACTACACGCTGCTTGTCGACGGCCAGGAGAACCCGGATGCAGCCTGGTACTACCCGGATCCTAAGCCCGCCGCTCATACTGTCAAGCACCACGTTGCTTTCTGGCGCGGCGTCGAGGTAACCACCTAAGCCACGCTTACGGTGGCTAGTAGGCCTCTGCCTGATCAAGCGGCAGGCGCACCTTCAAGCAGGTCCTGCCTGGCTCGGACTCGACCGTCAGCGTTCCAGAGTGGCGCCTGACGATCCGCATCGCCGTGTCCAGGCTGAGGCCGAGACCGCTGCCTGGTGGCTTGGTTGTGAAGAAGGGCTCAAAGATGCGCGATTGGATCGCCGGCTCGATCCCAGGGCCGCTGTCGATGATCTCAATCGTCGCCATCTGCCCGGCCAGGAGAGTCTTCAGGCGGAGAGTTCCCTCGTCCCGCATGGCGTCGAGGGCGTTCTCAATGAGCACCGTCCACACCTGGCTCAGCTCGCTGCCATAAGCGCTGATCGGCGGCAGCGCCGGATCAAACTCCGACTCGACGGTCACGGACCCCAGACGCGATTGGAACATCACCAGAGTCGTCAGGAGCGATTGGGCAAGATCGACCTCCTGCACCGGTGCCTGATCCATGTAGGAGTAGTCCTTGATGGCGCTGATCAGGTCGAAGATGCGGCTGGTCGAGTGCACGATCGTCTCCGCCATGCCTTCAATGCGAAGCGAGTTGCTCAGCAGCGTGAGCAGCTTTGGCAGGACGTGCGCCGGTGTCAGCGTGACCAGCTCGTCCAATTGATCGAAGCCGATGGCGCTTTCAGCGATAGAGGGAGCGACAGACCAGGCATGCTCTACCCCGTGCTGCTCAAGCCATCGCACCATCTGGTCTTCGCGCTCCCCCAGGTCGAGCGCGCTAACGCTGACGTTGCGATGCGGCGCGTAGGCGTCGATGCGATGGCGCATGCGCTCGAACCACGCGCGAATCTCCGGTGTCTCAAGGGTATCGATGCTGAGCCTGCCAAGCTCAAAGCTCTGCTCGCGGTACTCGCGTAGATCGTTGAACAAACGATCGGCCGATCGCTGCGCCGCGGATGCGGGATTATTCAGTTCGTGCGACAGGTTAGCGGCGAGCTTGCCAAGCGCCGAAAGCTTCTCTGCCTGCTGCTCCATCCGTGTCACCTCGCGTACGCGATCCAGCAGCACAGAGACGCAGCGCTGCGCCATCGAGGGAATAGCTGTCAGCATCTCCGGAAAGAGATCCTGGTGGACGTCCAGCACCCAAATCGGCCCGATCGTATACCCGTCGCCGCCGTAGCCCTTCATGCGCGAAAACGGCAGCAGGCCGGTCATCTGCCCGGTGCGGCCAATGAACAGGGCAATCGCACCCGAGTGTCTGCGCCGCACATGGATCTCGCCCTCCAGAATGAAGTTGAGCTGGCAGGATGGCTCGCCCTCACGAAACACCATGGCGCCCCGATCGCCGCGCCGCTCCGTTCCATGCTCGGCCAGCCACAGGTACTCGCTGTCACTCAACCCGTCCAACTGCACCACGGATCGCAGCGCCTGCACGATCGCCGCCGGCGACGATGGCGCAGACCGGGTCGCCGGGGTCAGATCCAGCTCCGGCTGAATCGCGGATTCGCGGGATGTTTGCAAGGTCGTGTCCATCATGGGATCAGCGCGTTGTCGCGTCCTTCCTCTCGGCTTGCCGCATCGGCATGGCGTCGATCGTCGCTCTCAGCTTCTCAAAGGTTATAGGCTTCCGCGACCGATATTTTTCGCCGCCATCCTTGCCCAGCAAAATTGCCGTGAAATCCTCCGGCGCGACATGGAAGAATCGCCGCGCCGCCTGCGCGTCGGCGGCACTCAGGCTCACCTGCGATGGCGACGGGTCCCGGTAGGGAATCGCGATCACCAGCACGTCGCGCTCGCGTAGCCCCGGCGTCGCCACCTTCAACCGCGTCAGCTGCGCCAGCAGCGATGGGTCATCGGGCGCCGCGGCAAACAGCAGCAGCGGCCGGTACCGGTCGCGCATCTCGGCGAGCGTCATCAGCGACGGGGGCGTCTGCGCGGGCAGACACCGGGGCATCAAAACACCCACCGTGAGAAGTCCCGCCGTCATCGCCGAGATACGTCGCATACCTTCCTCCGATGCTGCTTGCTGTCGCAAAGCTCCGGAGCAGCTCGCGCCGCCGCTCCGGTGGCCTTGAAGCGGACTACGCCTTCTGCACCGATCCATCCTTTACCACGACGGGATCGAGGAACGGCATCGCCTTCCGCAGCTCGGCGCCAACCTTCTCGATCGGGTGCTCCCGATCCTGCGCGCGGAAGCTCTCGAACTCCTTCCGCCCGCTGTTCTGGTCTGCGATGAAGCGCTTGGCGAACGAGCCGTCACGGATGTCTGCGAGCAGCGACTTCATGGCATCCTTCACCGCCGGCGTCACGATGCGCGGGCCCGCCACGTAGTCACCCCACTCCGCCGTATCCGAGATCGAGTGCCGCATGTACTCCAGACCGCCGCGATACATCAGATCGACGATCAGCTTCAGCTCGTGCAGCACCTCGAAGTACGCGAGCTCCGGCTGATAGCCGGCCTCGGTCAGCACCTCAAAGCCTGCCTTGACCAGCGCCGCCGTGCCACCGCAGAGCACGGCCTGCTCGCCGAATAGGTCGGTTTCGGTCTCCTCGGTGAAGGTGGTTTCGAGCACGCCCGCGCGCGTGCAGCCGATGCCCTTGGCATAGGAGAGCGCAAGCTCGAGCGCCTTGCCGCTGGCATCCTGCTCAACCGCAACCAGCGCCGGTACGCCGCCGCCCTCGGTAAACACCTCGCGCACCCGATGTCCTGGGGCCTTGGGAGCCACCAGAGACACATCGACGCCCGCCGGCGGCGTGATGGTGCGGAAGCGAATGTTGAAGCCGTGCGCGAACATCAGCGTCTTGCCCGAGCCATCCGCAGACTTCGCCGAGAGGCCAGGCTCAAGCTCCTGGTAGACCTTCGCCGCCGTCTGATCCGGCACCAGCACCATGATCACGTCCGCCCACTCCGCTGCCTTCGCGACTGACAGCACCTCAAGCCCAACCGCCTTCGCCTTTGCCACGCCGACCGAGCTCTCGCGCAGGCCCACCTTCACGTCGACCCCCGAGTCCTTGAGGTTCAACGCATGCGCGTGGCCCTGCGAGCCGTAGCCGATGATGGCCACCTTCTTTGCCTGGATGAGAGAGAGGTTCGCGTCCTGATCGTGGTATGTCTTTGCCATTGTCTGCTTATGCCTTTCATTGCCGCTGGGGATCTTGGTTGCTGTTCTGGTTGCGTTTGTCATGATCGCAGCGATCTGCCGTGCTGCGTTGCAGGTAGTTGGATCGCCCTTAAGGCCGGCTCGCGGAAGAGGTCGCCGACGCGCTACTCTTCCTCTTCGTGAACCTCCGGAAACTGGTTCTCGAGGAAGTCTTCAGGCCCGGGTTTCACAGCGTAGTCCGGCTGGTTCGTTGCGTCGTCAGCACTGAAGGGCTGCGACCCCGGTGTGCCCAGCGCCTTCAGCACGCGGCTGGTGTGATGGCCGCGCCGCATCGCCATACGGCCGGTGCGCGAGACCTCAAGGATCTCGAAACTGCTTTCACGCAGCACCTGAATAAGCCCTTCAATCTTCGAAGCCGCGCCGGTCATCTCAAGCATGATCGACTCCGGCGCAAGATCCACCACACGCGCGCGAAACACCGTTGCCAGCTCAAAGATCTGTGACCGCGACTGTGGGCCATGGGGTGAGTTCGGACCGGCCGCGACCTTGATCAGGCAAAGCTCGCGAATGACCGCCTCACTGCGTCCAACCTCATCGACATCCACCGTGATCTCTAGCTTGTAGAGCGATGCCCGGATACGGTGCGCCGCATGCTCCGGCGCCTCGCACACAATCGTCATACGCGAGGTGTCCGCACGCTCACTCTCGCCGACCGTCAGCGACACAATGTTGATATTCAGGCGGCGGAAGAGCGAAGCCACACGCGTCAGAACGCCGGGCTTGTCTTCCACCAAAGCGACAAAGGTGTGCAGCATAGTGCCTTTCAGTGCAGATTCGGGTTCTCATCCGAGTGCGGAAACGAGCTGGCCGGCGGTTGTCCCATGGTGGGGATGTAGGTCTTTGGAATGACAAAGAGCAGCAGCTCTCCCGGCTTGGGCGCGGGGCTGGTGTGCGAACACAGATTGCCGCCGGTGATGCCGGTCTGTCGCAGCGTTGCGATGGAGTAGTTGGTGTACAGCTCTCCGCGCGAACGGCAATCGGCATAGAAGTTGGCCAGCACATGAACGATCGTGGCGTCGCCGGGATCGACCACGATGACCCCGTTCTTATCCGTCGGCATGATCGTGAAACCAACCTGATCCGTGTGCAGGCTTACGTTCAATCGCTCGTTGGATACCGGCTTGTTGGTCTGCGCGTTAATGAGGCGAATCTTGACCTTGCCGCCGGTTGCGGCCGCCGCAGGCGTCTGCGCGCGAACCAAAGCCGTCGTGCCAAAGAGCATCAGCAAAGCGACGCGAAGACCTCTGCTCAGCCCGTTGCTTCCAGGCCACGTGGTCCGCTGCACCATAGACACTTCTTTCCTGGACCTAACCGTTGCAACCATCACTCATCCTCCGCCGTCTCGAGCAGCGGGTCCGCATGCGGTCGCCGCACCATCTCATGCAGCGCAGCGCCTGGGGCAATCATTGGATATACGGCATCCTCCTTCTCCACGTGAAAGTTGATCAGGAATGCCTTGCCGCTGGTCCGCGCATGTGTAACCGCTGGCGTTACATCCTTGCGCGTAGACACTGTTGCGCCATCAATGCCATGAGCTCCCGCCAGCTTGACGAAGTCCGGCGAAAGGATCGGCGAGGCCGAGTAGTTCTTGTCGTAGAACGTCTCCTGCCACTGCCGCACCATGCCAAGAAAGCCGTTGTTGATCACAGCGATGTTGATCGCCAGACCCTCCTGCGCAATGGTCGATAGTTCACTCGCCGTCATCTGGAATCCGCCGTCTCCCGCGATCACCCAGACATCCTTCTGCGGACACGCTGACTTCGCACCGATCGCGGCGGGAAGCGCAAATCCCATCGTTCCCAGTCCGCCCGAGGTCACCAGGCTGCGCGGCGCCTCGTGCTTGAAGTACTGCGCCTCCCACATCTGGTGCTGTCCCACATCTGTAACGATGATGGTGTCATGTTCGCGGCCAGCCGCCTGCGCCTCGCGCCAGATATCGTGGATCACGTGCGCGGCGTACAGATGCCCGTTATCTGGCAGGTTGATAATATCGCGCACCGCCGCCGTTCCCTTGCCGGCATTGATCTCCCGCAGCCAGCTGGTGTCCGGGTTCTTCGGCAGCTGCGGCAGCAGCAGGTTGAGCGACGTCTTCAGGTCACCGATGAGTGCAACATCGACCTTCACATTCTTGTTGATCTCGCTTGGATCAATCTCGATGTGGATCTTCTTCGCGTCCGGCGCATAGCTCGCCAGATTACCCGTCACCCGATCGTCGAAGCGCATCCCAAACGCGAGCAGCAGATCCGACTGTTGGATCGCATTGTTGACCCAGCTCTCGCCATGCATCCCCATCATGCCGAGCGACAACGGATGCCCTGCCGGAATCGACCCAAGCCCCAGCAACGTTGTCGCGATCGGTATCTGCCGCCTCTCAGCGAACGCCAGCACCTCTGCCTCCGCACCTGACTGGGTAATGCCGTGTCCGGCTAGAATCACCGGCTTCTTCGCCGCCAGAATCAGATCCAGGGCCTGCTTGAAGGTCGCAGACTCCGCCCGCAGCATCGGGTGCGGCCGGGCCGGTCGCGGCTTGCATGTCGCGAAATCAAAGATAGTTGTGGCCTGCTGCGCATCTTTAGTGATGTCCACCAGGACAGGCCCGGGGCGCCCCGACTGCGCGATCTGAAACGCGCGCCGGACCGCTGGAGCGATGTCCTCAGCTCGCGTGACGAGGAAGTTATGCTTCGTGATCGGCAGCGTAATGCCGGTAATATCGACCTCCTGAAACGCATCCGATCCCAGCACCTTCGACGACACTTGACCCGTAATCGCGACCAGGGGAATCGAATCAAGCATCGCCGTCGCCAGCCCCGTCACCAGGTTGGTCGCGCCGGGCCCGGAGGTCGCCATGCACACACCCACTCGGCCACTCGCACGCGCATATCCATCCGCCATGTGCGAGGCGCCCTGCTCATGCCGCACCAGCACGTGGTGGATCGACGGGAACTTGCGCAGCGCGTCATAGATCGGCAAAATCGCGCCGCCGGGATACCCAAAGACGGTGGTCACGCCTTCGCCGTCGAGCGTCGCCCACAGGATCTCGGCGCCAGTCAGTTTCGGTGCGGATGTCAGACTTGCCATTGGTATCTCCTCGCAGTGCATGCAACTGAAACGGTTACGTACTCTTCTAGGTGGTGACCGCGCCTACGCTCGCTGAGGAAACGCTCGCCGCATACTTGGCAATGACACCCCGCTTATAGCGTTGCTCCGGCGCCTTCCAGGCCGCTAGCCGGCGCGCGATCTCGTCCTCCGCGACCTCAAGGCGAAGCTCGCGCTGCGGAATGTCAAAGGTGATCGTGTCGCCCTCCTGCACCGCGGCGATTGGTCCGCCCAGATAGGCCTCGGGAGCAACGTGGCCCGCCATCAATCCGCGCGTCGCCCCCGAAAAGCGTCCGTCCGTCAGCAGCGCCACGGTCTCCGACAGCTCGGGAATGCCCTTGATCGCTGCCGTCACCGCAAGCATCTCGCGCATGCCCGGACCGCCTTTCGGACCCTCGTAGCGAATGACCAAAACGTCTGAAGGATTGATCTGACCTGCTTGAATCGCCGCGAAGCACAGGTCTTCGGAATCAAAGACACGCGCCGGCCCCTGATGAAACAGCCGCTCATGGCCAGCGACCTTGATCACACATCCCTCAGGCGCCAGATTACCGCGCAGGATCACTAGCCCTCCCGTCGCCTTCAGTGGATTCGCCCACGTACGGATCACCGGCTGGCCTGCTGTCTCGTGAGCATCCTTCGCCTCTTCGTGCAGCGTCCTGCCCGTGACCGTGATCGTGTCGTGCAGCTGTCCACGCTCCACCAGCCGCGCCGCCAGCACCCGCGACCCACCCGCATCCTGGTAGTCCTTCGCAACATACTTGCCGCCCGGCGAAAGATCGCAGATAAACGGCGTCTGCTCGCTGATGCGATCGAAGTCCTCCATCGTCAGCGCAATGTTCAGCTCGTGTGCAATCGCCAGCAGATGCAGCACCGCGTTGGTGCTGCCTCCGCTCGCACACACCGCTGTAATCGCATTCTCAATGGACTCCCGCGACAGAATCTTTGACGGTCGCAGATCTTGCCTGGCCAGCTGCATCACCATGCGTCCGGCCTCTCGGCTGGCCGTCGCCTTGTCCAGCGCCATCGCCGGAACACCGGTGAGGCCGATCGGCGATATGCCGAGGAACTCACCGGCCATCGCCATGGTGTTTGCCGTAAACTGCCCGCCGCAAGCACCCGGTCCCGGGCAGGCCGCCGCCTCCACCGCTTCTAGATCTTCATCAGAGATTCGCCCCGCAGCATGCGATCCAATGGCCTCAAACACATTCAGGATTGTGATGTCCTTGTGCGTCCCGTCGGGCTGCGCGAGCCGGCCCGGAGCAATCGATCCGCCGTACAGCATCAGGCCCGGAATATCCACGCGCGCCAGAGCCATAATCGTTCCGGGCATGTTCTTGTCACAGCCGGCGATACAAATAAGCCCGTCAAAGCTGTTGCCGCGCGCCACTAGTTCGATCGAGTCAGCGATCACCTCGCGCGAGATCAGGCTCGCCTTCATGCCTTCCGTGCCCATGGTGATGCCGTCCGAGATGGTCACCGTGTTGAACTCCATCGGTGTTCCGCCGGCATCGCGCACGCCCTGCTTCACCGCCTCAGCGACCTGCCGCAGATGGAAGTTGCACGGGCCAATCTCGGTCCACGTATTCGCGATACCGATGATCGGCTTGTGCAGGTCTTCCTTTGAAAAGCCAACACCGCGCAGGTAGCTGCGCGCTGCAGCCCGGCTCGGCCCCTCTGTCAATGGAATCGAGTAGCGCTTCGGATTAACGTCGTTGCTCAAGGGTGCTCCAATTCAGAGGTGCGCTGTGGCACGTGCCGCGAAACTGTTCAGTTACAAAACTGCAGATGCCTTCGGCGCCATCCAGTACTCGCGATCATGGTGCTGCTCGTACTGGTCAAGCTCTGCCGCATGCCGCAGCGTTAGCCCAATGTCATCGAGTCCGTTCAGCAGGCAGTACTTGCGAAAGGGATCGATCTCGAAGTGCGCCGAGAACCCTTGCTCGTCCGTCACCGTCTGCGCTTCCAGGTTCAGCGTGATGCGATGCTGCGGGTTCGTGGTCGAGCGCGACATCAATGTCTCTACTTCTATCTCTGTCAACCGGGCGAGGATGATGCCGTTTTTGCCGGCGTTTGAGTAGAAGATATCGGCGAAGGTGGGCGCGATCACCGCGCGGA
>CAXSEC010000035.1:0-21634 GCA_964236325.1 uncultured Acidobacteriaceae bacterium
ATCAGGTCCGGGCTCACCACATTGCCCTTGGACTTCGACATCTTCGCGCCATCTTTGATCACCATGCCCTGCGTAAACAGCCGCGCTGCCGGCTCACTGTTTTCAATCAAGCCCAGATCCCGCATCACCTTCGTCCAGAAGCGCGAGTAGATCAAATGCAGAATGGCGTGCTCCACACCGCCGATGTACTGATCAATCGGAAACCAGAAGTTCGCCTTCGCCGAGGCGAACGGCGCCCGATCATTCTTCGCGTCCGTATACCGATAGAAGTACCAGCTCGAATCGACGAAAGTATCCATGGTGTCGGTCTCCCGCTGCGCCGGGCCGCCACACCCCGGACATGTCGTGTGCAGAAAGCCTGCATCCCGCGCGAGTGGCGATCCGCCTTGTTGTGTAATCTCCACCTGCTCTGGCAGCAGCACCGGCAGCGCACTCTCCGGCAGCGCAACCACCCCTCCGGGCTCAACACCCACATGGCCGCGCTCGCAGTACACCATAGGAATCGGCGTGCCCCAGTACCGCTGCCGGCTCACGCCCCAGTCCTTCAGCCGATATGTAACCGTAGCGCGTCCAAATCCACCTTGCTCCGCAAACGCCGCCATCCTCTCCTGCGCTTCAAGGCAGCTCTCCCCGGTCCACTCGCCAGAGTCGATCAGCACCGCCTCTGCCTCACCCAGATACGGCAGCTCCAGCGCCTCCGCGGTCTGATCCACGTTCGGCGCGATCACCCGCCGCATCCGCAGCCCGTACTTTGTCGCGAACTCGAAATCCCGAGCATCATGCGCCGGCACGCTCATCACCGCGCCTGTCCCGTAGTCCGCCAGGATGTAGTTCGCGACCCAGATCGGCATCCGCTCGCCATTGAATGGATTCGTCGCGAACCGCCCCGTCGCCACGCCGTGCTTCTCGATCGTGCCGATGTCCCCGGCCTCGCGAGCCGCGCGCTGCTGCGCCACCATCGCCTCGATCTCACCCGCCAGACGCGCATCCGTCTCCGCAAACTGCTTCGCCAGCACATGCTCTGGCGCCAGTTGGATCGACGTCGCGCCGAAAATCGTATCCACCCGCGTCGTGAACACCGTCACCTTCTCCGGGCTGTCCTCCAGCGCAAACTCGACAAACGTTCCTTCACTCCGGCCAATCCAGTTCGCCTGCATCGTGCGAACCTTCTCCGGCCATCCATCGAGCTGATCCAACCCGCGCAGCAACTCGTCCGCATACGCCGTGATCCGAAAGAACCACTGCGTCAGATCGCGCTGCTCCACGATCTGGTCATCATGCCGCCAGCAAACCCCGCTGACCACCTGCTCATTCGCCAGCACCGTGCGGCACTGCGGGCACCAGTTCACCTTGCTCTTCTTCCGGTACGCCAGCCCCTTCTCGAACATCTTCAGAAAGAACCACTGACTCCACCGGTAGTAGTCCGGCAGACACGTCGTCACCTCCGGCGAACTCCCGCTGGTCCAGTCGTAGCTCAGCCCCAGACGCTGCATCTGCTTCCGCATCGCCGCAATGTTCGCCAGCGTCCACTCTCGCGGCGGTGTGTTGTTCTTGAGCGCCGCATTCTCTGCTGGCAGACCGAACGCGTCCCATCCCATCGGGTGCAGCACGTTGTGCCCGCGCATCCACATGAACCGCGCCAGCGCATCGCCAATCGCATAGTTCCGCACATGCCCCATGTGCAGCTGCCCGCTCGGGTACGGCAGCATCTCCAGACAGAAATACTTCGGCTTCCCCGAGTCGATCGCCTCCGCCGCATACATCGCCGGGTCCGCATCCCACCGCGCCTGCCACCGCGGCTCAATCTCCGCCGGGTTATATCGAATCTCATCCTCACGCATAGATCTTCATTGTAAAGAACGGCGCAGAGACCCTCGGCGCGCCCCGGCATCCCGGCGTCATCCCTCCCAATCCACGCGGTCAAAGATCTCCCGCAGCCCCGCGCCTCTTGCCGCGTCAATCATCATCACAAACCCCACCCGGCCTTCCAGATGCTCGCGAAACGCCGCCCGCCCTTCGCGATTCTCCTTCTCCGCGCCATGCCGCACACAGTTCGTCAGGATGGCCTTCAAGCGATCAAACTCCGCTCTCCTGATGTGAACCCCCTCGTTCACCACCAGGCCGGCAAGCTGCTGCCGCACCCCGCGCCGCATCACCCGCGTCTTGCGATCGTTGACCTCGAGCCCTTCCTCCATCGCGATCGCCCCAACACGAGCCACAAAGCTGGCCAGCCCGCGCGCAAACGCCTCGTCTCCGGAAAACGCCAGGTCATCGGCATACCGCGTATATCGCCCGCCAGACGCACTCGCCAGACCAGTCAGGCGGCAATCCAGTCGGTAGCAGCAGATGTTGCCCAGCGCCGGCGAAGTCGGTGCTCCCTGCGGCAGATGCGACTGGCCGTAGACCCTCCGCATCTCTCCTCGCTCTTCCAAAGGGACCGCGCGCCAGACCTCCGCCGGAGTCGTCGTCGTACAAAGTCCACCCAGCAAATCCGCCACCCGCTCCGGATACCCCAGCATTCGAAAACACCCTGCACCCGCGCCTGACGCACTGAAGGAAAGAAGTCCTTCAAGTCCATCCGCACCACCAGACCTCGCCCCGCATGAACGGCCGCAAAGCTCCGGATCGACCGCCCTCTCACGTATCCATGCACGGCTTCATGATGCGGTACGCGATTCAGCACCTGCCGCAGAATCTGCCGCTGCAAACCCTTCATGCGCTCCTTCGGAGACTCCACCAGCCGCAATCCACCGGTCCTCTTCTCCATCCATCGGCAGTGGTACTGCCGCAGCTCACGCGGACATCTCGGCCTGCTGTTCAACCTCTTCAGATCCGCAAACCACGCCAGCTCCCCTTCGCTCAGCCCCAGCCACGCTGCCAGCTCTCCCTCTGTCCCGAGTGCGGGCACCGGCCATCGCGCTGCCACCAAAACCGGCTGCATCTCGGGTTCCCCGGCGATCCAGTTCCTGACCCGCAGCTCACTCCCGTATCGCTCGCAGGCTTGTTGAAACCGGCGATCCTGCCTGAAGAAAGCGACGGCGTCCTGCTCGCGCGGCCTCACCTTCCCCGCATGCGCCCGAAGGAATCGCCGCGCCAGCCCGCGCATCCACTTCCACTCGCGCCCCAGCGTCGCTGCCGCCCGCGCGCAGACGCCCTCCACCGTCAGCTCGCCCGAAACAAATACCCGGGCCAACATCGCAAACACGACCGGGTTGACGCTTTGTTCTGGCAGCGAAGCGCTCCAACCAGCCTTACTCTGCGGGAGTCCATCTGCGCCTCGCGCGCAGGGTCACTCTCGCGATGCTTTGTCAGGTACCGTGATGCCTCGGGGTATCCCCGAAGAAAACCTTCCGAGCCGATGCTCTTCCAGTTCCAGCTTGGAGCCGCTCCGCAGCCGCCACTAGCCTATCAAACCCTATCCCGCCGCCAATCCCCGCAGCATGCCCACGTTCCGCGCCTCATCTCCAGGAGTGTCCACTGGCGTCTCCGCCACAAACGCCGCATGCGCAAACCGCCCATCCCGCAGCAGCCGCCGAAACGCTCCCGCACCAATCAGCCCCTCCCCAATATGCTGATGCCGATCGAGCCGCGATCCCATCGCCGCCTTCGCATCGTTGCAGTGCCACACCTTCACCGCGTCAAACCCTACCGTCGCCTCGATCAGCTTCGTCGTCTCCGCCCACCCCTCGTCCGACACAATGTCATAGCCCTTCACATGCAGATGACACGTGTCGAGGCACACCCCCACCGGCACACACGCCTGCAGCCGCTCCACCATCTCCGCCACCTGCTCCAGGCTTCCGCCCAGCGAGAACTCCGCCCCCGCCGTGTTCTCGATCAGCACCCGCAACCCACCAGCCTTCAGATCCAGCCCATCGACAGCCTGCTCAATGCCCCGCGCCGCCAGCACCAGCCCTTCTTCTCGGGTCAAACCCTTCCAGCTGCCCGGATGCAGCACCAGGAACTCCGCGCCCCACGCCAGCGCCCGTTCCACCTCGCCGCGAAATGCCTTCACCGCATTCGCTCGCACACTCTCCGTCTGCGAGCACAGGTTGATCAGGTAGCTCGCATGGATCACCAGCGGCGTCACATCATGCTCTGCCCGCAGCGCTCGCATCTTCGCCCCGTCCTCCGGCTTTACCGTCGTCGCCTTCCACGTGCGCGGGCTCGAGCTGAAGATCTGGAACGTATTCGCGCCCGCCTCCACCGCCCGCTGGACCGCCGTCCAGCATCCGCCAGCCACGCCAACATGCACCCCGATCCGCTTCGTCGTCAATGCCATCGTTCTAGGCTATCGCGCCCACGGTATCATCGCCTCAACCCTGAAAGGTTGGACCTCATGCCGCAACCGCAATCCCTGAAAAACCACGGAAGAGTGGACTTTGTGCATCATCCCGCAATCCTGATCCTGGTCCTCAACGTGATCGTCGCCATCGTCTGGGCGTTTGTCAGTCATGGCCCGGCTCTGCCACTTCGTCTATGGATCGTGATCGTCTCTGCCGCGCTTGTAATCTCCAGCATGAAAGCCCGCATAAATCCCGTACGCGTCCAGGATCGCCTCATCCGTCTCGAAGAGCAGCTGCGCTACAAGTCGCTTCTCTCTTCAGACCAGCTTGCCGTCGCCAACACCTTGCCGCTGCGCAGCATCATCGCCCTTCGCTTTGCCTCGAACTCCGAGCTTCCCGCCCTCATCAATCGAGCCGCCACCGAGCAACTCACACCCAAACAGATCAAGGCGTCCATCACCAGCTGGAACCCGGATCTTCATCGCGTCTAACCAAAAACCAGCTCCCAAAAGAAAAGCCGCCATCTCGGCGGCCGTTCTCTCGCAAAATCATCATCTCTAGTACACATCCCGCTGATACCGCTTCTGCTTCTTCATCTCCGCCAGATACTCGTTCGCATGCTCCAGCGTCCCGTTTGACCCCTGCGCGATCGCGTCCAGCAGCGCCAGTTCCACATCCTTGGCCATACGGCTCGCATCCCCGCAAACGTAGAAGTACGCGCCGCGCTCCAGCCACGCATACATCTCCGCGGCGTTCTCGGCAATGCGGTCCTGCACATAGATCTTCTTCGCCTGGTCCCGCGAAAACGCCGTGTCCAGCCGCTTCAGCAATCCATTCGCGTGCATGCCCTCAAATTGCTCCTGGTACAGGTAATCCAACGCCCGTCGCTGCTCGCCAAAGATCAACCAGTTGTCGCCAGTCTGCCCCGTCGCCTGCCGCTCCTCAAGAAACGCACGAAACGGCGCGATACCGGTTCCCGGACCGATCATGATCACCGGCGCGGTCGTATCTTCCGGCAGCCGGAACGCCGCATTGGCATGCAGGAAGATTGGAAACGTCGATCCCACCGGGGCACGATCGCCCATGTGCCCGCTCGCTAGACCCTGCCGCTCCCGCCCATGCGACTCATAGCGCACCACCCGCACCGTCGTCTGCACATTGTCTGCGTGCAACGCCTGGCTGGAGGAAATGGAGTACATCCGCGGCGTCAAGCGCGACAGCACATGAAACAGCTGCTGCGGATCCGTAATGACCCCCGGAAAGTCGGTTGCCAGATCCACAAACTCACGACCCCAGCAATACTCCTCCGCCCGCGCCTTGTTCTCCGCGCCCACCAGATCCTTTAGCCCTTCATGACCCGGCGCCAGCTTGCCAAACTGCGTCACACTCCCGCGCGTCAGCTTGCCAATCGCCAGCCGCGTCCGCAGCGCCTCATCCAGATCAATCTCGACCTTGTAGTGATCCAGCACCCGCTCGGATCCCGTGCACTTCAGCGCCTGCAACACCTCGTCCACGGCCTCTCGCCGGTTCTCCGGAATGATCCCGACCGTGTCCCCGGGCGTATACGCCATTCCCTCGTCGAGCGACAGCTCAATGTGCCGCGTCTCCTTCTCCGATCCCGCACCCGTCAACAGATCATTGACCAGCACCGACGCGTGAAAGGGATTGTTTCGTGTGTACTTGGAGGTGTGCCCCGTCGCCGGCGCCTCTGTCTCAGTTAGCGTTTGTTCACTCATAATGTTCCTTTAAGGCTATCGCATTTTCGCCCGCGGATGCAGCCCGCAAGCCCCGATTCTCACGGCAGCCGGAACACCAGTCCCGTGCTCAGCGTCTTCGGCGCATACGTATCCCCCAAGCCGGTCAGCCGTCCATAGCTGAACTCCACCACACGCCAGTCCAGCCGGGGAAAGAACGTAAAGTCCACACCGCCCAGAAACTGGTACGTCGCGTGGCTCGCACTCTCCCGCGTCGCTCCCTGCCCCGTCGTCAATCCCCCATAGCCCACCAGCGCCTCGACATACGGCTTGATCGGCAGAACATGCGGTGTCACCGCCGCCCGCACGCCGCCTTCAATCGTGGTCAGCGACTCGTTGCTGTTTGCTCCGTTGCTGTTGCCGCGGCTCAGAAACGATCCGCGCACGTCATACCCCAGCGCCAACAGTCCCAGACCGTTGTCATGGTAGAGCCCGACCGTCGGCCCATACATCCAGCTCGCATTCGGCGCCGAAATCTTCCCCGCGGTAAATTCCCCGTAGATCGCCGTCTGTCCCTGCAGCCCTGGTACCCCAATCGCCAGCAGCCCCGCCGCCACACTCCACCCCATCCGCATCGCCATCTCGTCTCCTCAACGCATAAGACGACGTTCCCGGCAGAAAGTCGTGGTTCAACCGCCCAGACGCACCTCTCTTGGCAACTCCACCGCCGGCAGCAACGGCGCGCCTCGGTACAATCGCTGCACGCGATCACTTGTTCGCCTAACCCCTGGGTCGCGGAGAAACGTCGCGCAGAAACACAGCGCAGAAACATGGTGCCCCTATGCCCTCCCGACACGGCCGCTTGAAGAGCCTCTCCGGCATCGCCGCCGCCCTCGCCACCTCCGCCGCCTTTGCCGCACCTCCCCACGCGCCCGCTCCCCGACAGATCGTCGGTTACGTCTCGCCAAAGCAGGCACTCACCGCCGCGGACATCCCCGCCGACAAGCTCACCCGCATCAACTACGCCTTCTCGAAGATCAAAGACGGCGAAATGGTCGAGAACTCCCCGTTCGACCCGGCCAACTTCGCCCTGCTCGTCCAGATCAAGCAGCAACACCCCGGCCTCACCGTCCTCGTCTCGGTCGGCGGCTGGGGCGGCTCCGGCGGCTTCTCCGACATGGCCCTCACCCCGGCCAGCCGCGCCCGCTTCATCGACTCCGTCGTCCGCTTCCTCACCCGTTACCAGCTCGACGGCCTTGACATCGATTGGGAGTACCCCGGCCTCATCGGTGCCGGCAACACCTTCCGCCCCGAGGACAAACAGAACTACACCGCCCTTCTCCGCGAGCTGCGCGCCCGGTTCGATCGCGAAGAAAAGCAGCTGCATCGCCATCTCCTCACCTCGATCGCCGTCGGCGGCAACGCAGACTTCATCGAACACACCGAGATGGCCGCCGTCGCCCGCTATGTGGACACCGTCAACCTCATGACCTACGACTACTACGGCCCCGACAGCGACCACATCTCCGGCAATCACGCGCCGCTCTTCACCGATCCCGCCGATCCCAAAGCCATATCCTCCGAGCGCACCGTTCGCAACTACGAAGCAGCCGGCGTTCCCGCCGCCAAGATCCTCCTCGGCCTGCCCTTCTACGGCAAAAGCTGGGCAGAGGTCGGCCCCACCAACAACGGCCTCTTCCAGCCCGGCGTCAAGCCGCCCGCCACCTTCCACGACTACAGCGCCCTCGCCAACTACGCCGCTGATGGCTACACCCGCTACTGGGATGCCGCCGCCGCCGTCCCCTGGCTCTATAACCCCACAACCAGAACCTTCATCTCCTACGAAGATCCCGAATCACTCGCCCGCAAGTGCCGCTTCGCCCTCGATCAACATCTCGGTGGCGTCATGTTCTGGGAGCTCACCGAAGATCTCAACGGCACCCTCCTCACCACCATCGACACGGCGCTCCACCACACCCCGCCTGCCTCGGGAGCCGCGCATGTCGGCAGCCGCTAGTCCCGTCATCGCCATTCCCTCAAGCGATCCCCTCGCCTTCGATCGCATCCTCTCCATCGACATCTTTCGCGGCTTCACCATGCTGCTCATGATCTTCGTCAACGATCTCTCGAGCGTGCGCGGTCTCCCGCGCTGGACCTACCACGCCCACACCCAGGAAGACTTCATGACCTACGTCGACATGGTCTTTCCTGCCTTCCTCTTCATCCTCGGCATGGCCCTGCCGCTCGCCATCGAACGCCGCCTCCGCAAAGATCCGTCTCTCGCCCATCTCCTCGGCCACATCCTCCTTCGCACCTTCGCCCTCATTGTCTTCGGCCTGATCCTCGCGAACACCGACGCCGGCAGCGCCTCTCTGATGCACGGCCTCAACCGCTTTGTCTGGGGCCTGCTCGCTTTACTCGGCGCCATCCTCCTCTGGACGGTCTACCCACGCAACCCAGCCAGACAATCCCTCGTCCGCGCGATGCGCCTCAGCGGCATCATCCTCCTCGTCCTCATGGCCGCTATCTTCCGCCGCGTCACACGTAGCGGCGAAGTCGCCTGGATCGACTTCTCCTACCCGGAGATCCTTGGCCTCCTCGGCCTCACCTATCTCTGCGTCTCTCTCCTCTATCTCCTCACGCGCCGCTGGGCGTGGGCCCCGCTTGCATGGTTGATCGCCTCCACCCTCTTCTGCTGCGCCTCCGCCAGCAGACTCATCCTCTTTCCCGACCGCACCTCGATGTGGGCCTGGCCGCCCAGCAATGGCTCGATGATCGCAATCGCCATGGCCGGCGTCTTCACCTCCACCCTGTTCTTCGGTCCGCTCTCCACCCGCTTGAAGACCGCGCACCGCCGCATCACTGCCGGCCTGGCGTTCGCCGCTCTTTGCGGCCTCGCAGGTCTCATCGCCGTTCCGCTCGGCATCTCCAAGAACCGCGCCACCCCCACCTGGAGCCTCTGGAGCATCGCCGCCAGCGTCGCCGTCTTCACTCTCCTCTACTGGATCTGCGATGTGCGCCGTCGCTCTGCCTGGGCCGCCTTCCTGATGCCGGCCGGATCAAACACGCTGCTCACCTATCTCATCCCCGACATCACGTACTTCCTTATCTTCGCCACCGGCACCACCTGGTTCCGCACCCATCTCTCCTTCGGAGCCCCCGGCGTGCTCCGCGCCTTCGTTTCAACCGCCATCCTGCTCGCCATTGCGGCGCTCCTCACCCGCGCCCGCGTGCGGCTTCAACTCTAGAGCGCATACCCTGACGGCGTGCCGCATCGTGCTCCATACCCTTGCCATCTGGTTGTTACGCCAAGGTCGAGCCCACTTCTCTGCCGACATAGCCTTGAATAGCTCGCAAGAAAACCTCGCCCACAACGCACAAAAGCCGGAGCTCCTAGAGCCCCGGCCTCCTCAATCCAGACGGTTAGTGCTTGCCGAACAACCCACCAAGTGAATTCCCAAGCTGCCCCGGAATCTTCGGCGTCGTCGGAAGTCCCTTCTGCCCGGTCTTCCCACCCATAATCGACTGCGCAGCATTCGCCCCTAGGCCCTTCGTCAGCCCGCCCAGGTTGGGAGCGAAGGTCGGATTGCTCGTCGTTCCACCGATCGCCACCGGGATCCCACCTTTCAGCAGACCGCTCGTCAGGCCGCCCAACGCGCCAGCGCTTCCACCGCCTGCAAAGCCACCAGCCAGACCCGCCAGGCTGCCAAGCCCTCCACTACTCTTCGCCGGTGTGGCCGCCGCAGGTGTTGCACCGCCTCCAACCAGATCCGTCAGCTTCAACACCAGGTTGTAGTCGAGCGCTCCCGCCGCGCTTACAGTTCCCGCTCCCGCCGCCGTTCCTACGCCGGCCACATCGACCGCCAGCTTGTCCGTGCGGATCGCTCCTCCCGACTCCTCCAACAGCATGCTCAACGACCGAATGTTCGTCCCCGAACCCGTGGCCGATCCGATCTTGCCGCCCGTGAACTTGGAAAGCGTCTGCAGCTTCGCACCCAGATCAAACCCCGCCAGCTGCGTACTGCTCACCTGCACCGGTCCGCTAATGGTCGGCCGAGCCGTCGACCCGGTTACAGCCAGCGACGTCGTAATCGTTCCACCCTGCAGACGAGAGCCCTGCGGCAGCGTGATGCCAAGCGCCGGCAGAAAGGCCTCCAGCTCGTTGATCGACATTGCGTTCCCGCTGACCTTCAGGTTCAACGCCGTAGTCGGCCCGGTGGTCTTGTACGTTCCCGCCAGATTGATCGCCACGCTGCCGATACGAACAACAGCCTGCTGCACTGTGCCCATCATCGCCTTCTCATCCTGAGCGATAGCAAACTGTGCCGTCAGCGGCTTCGGCGAGGGACGGCCATTCTTTGCTAGCTTGATCCCATCCACCTGCGCCGTTCCATTTGCGTTGAGCGTCTCGCCGTTTGACTTCACCGTTGCATCCAGATCCGTCATGCCGTTGATACCCGCATCCGGCGCCAGCACCCCGCTCGTCTCGAGCTCAACATGCTTCAGCGATATCTTGGCGTCAATCGGGGTTGCGGCCGTGTTCACGAAAGCAATCGGCCCCGCGCTTCCCTTCGCATTCAAACTTCCTCCGCCCGGCAACTGAGCGCTTGCAGAGAAAGGCGAGAAGCTCTTCGGCGTCAAATTCGTCACGCTGGCGTTTACCTGCTGATACACCGCCGGCACGCCAGCCTGGCCCGGAGTCGTTATCGTCACCGTCCCGTTCTTGACCTCTGCGCTGTCTACCGACAGGTTCTGCAACATCGTGGAACCCTCTGCGTTTGCGGGCGCAGGCGCGGCCTTCGGAGCCGTGTTCCGCACCACCGTAAGTCGAGGCGTATCCACCAGCAGCTTCGTAACATGAAGCTGCGTCCCGCTCCACGCCGCATCAAGTGTCAGCGCCTCAACCGTCCCCGAGATCCCCGCCGAGCTGTCGACAAAGCCCGCCGCCAGCGGATCAATATGCTTCAACTCAAGCTGCCCCGAGAACGGCGTCTCAGAGGCATCCTTTTGGTTCAACGGACCAGCTGTCCCTGTAATCGCCACGGTTCCATCAGCAGGCAGCTTGGCCGACGCCTTGAACGGAAACGAGTTTGCAAACCCAAAGTTCTTCACATCCAGGTTCACCTGCTGGTACACGCGGTTCGGCGCGCTCGTCGCTCCACTCGTCCCTGGCCCCGAGCCCACCGTGATCTGCCCGTTCTCAACCTCAATATGCCCCACCGTCAGGCTGGGAAACGTCTGCTTCGTATCAGCATCCTGGTTCGTAGCCTTTGCCCCGCCGATGGTGGAATAGTTCCACGTCCCATTCGCCGCCCGCAGCAGCTGGATCTTCGGATCCTGCAGGGTAAAGCTGCGAATCTGCACCTCACGCCGCAGAATCAATGGAATCAGTTCAACCCCGATCTTCACGCTCTGCGCCTGAATGAACGGCTGCTGGCTGAACGCCGGATCGTCGGCCACCGTCGTCTGATCCGCCACCATCCCGCCCGACCATATTGAAAGGTTCAGCTTGCCGATCGTGACCTGCCGCCCCATAGACTTCGACAGCGTAGACTCAATCCGCGCACGAAAGCTGTCGGCATTCAGGAACATCGGCAACGCAACCGCAGCCACAACCAGCAGCAACACAACCACTCCAACCGCAGCCAGCACAACGCGCGTGACTCGTCCCATACTTCACCTCTTCCGCCTGTATGAGGATGTGATGCGCGACGTTTTCATCCTGTTGCAAATGCCGTGTGCCCGGCCACACAAGAGGTGTGCAATCCGGCACACCCTACTACCCCAGCCACTTTGGATTCTGTGCCGTTCCGTCAAAGTGATTGGTCGTCTTGAACAGCTCAAACTTACCTGTCATCGCCGCTTCCTTCGTCTGCCCCAGCAGACTCGCCATCTGAGTCTCCGTCATAGGCTTGAAGGTCTTCGCCGCCAGCAGCGCCTGATCCAGAATCTTGTCCGAGTCGATCCCCGTAATCACCACCGACACCGGCTGCGTTAGCGAGTAGTGCAGTGCATCCATCGCCTGCACCAAGCCGCTGTCCAGGATGTAGTGATCGCCAAAGGTCTTCATGGCCAGCACCCCCGTGCCCTGCCTCTTCGCCACCGGAATCACCTCATTCTGAAATGAACGGAAGTGTGCGTCCATCACGTTGATCGGCATCTGCACCGTGTCGAACTTGAAGCCGTGCTTCTCCGCCGTCTCGAACATCCGCAGATGCACCGCCGGGTCCTTATGTCCGGTGAACCCGATATAGCGAATCTTTCCTGCATCTCTCGCCGCCACCGCCGCCTCAAGCGCCCCGCCCGCGGCAAAGATCCGGTCCGGATCCTCCATCCGAATCACCTCATGAAACTGCACCAGGTCAATCACGTCGGTCTGCAGCCGCCCCATGGACTGCTCGAGCTGCTTGTTGTACTCCTCCTTGGTCCGGCCATCGAGCTTCGTCATCATGAACACCTTCTGCCGATAGCCGTCCTTCAGCGCCTGCCCCACCCGCACCTCGCTGATACCGTCGTTATAGTCCCAGCAGTTGTCGATAAACGTGATCCCTGAGTCGATCCCTCGCCGCGCCAGCGCGATCATCGCCGCCGCGTCCGTCCCTTTGCCGAGGTGATATCCACCCATGCCAATCGCGGACACCCGTTCGCCGGTCGTTCCCAGCTCGCGATACGCCATCCCTGCAGCCTCCGGCCGCTTAACCGCCGATCGCTTCGCCCCACCGGTCTGCGCCTCGCCCGCACCTGCCGCCGCCGCCAACCCAACTGCCGTTGCACTCTTCAAAAAGTCTCGACGCTCCATTGCAATCCCCCTTGATCTATCGCCCTCTTGTGATGCCATCCCGCACCTTCATACCAGGCATTCTTTTCTGAGCATTCCCCACATCAAGCTTCCACCCCCTGCGTGAGAGGCCGCTGCGTCCACCAGACCTGCCTCGCTCTTCAATCCCTCAGCTCTTCAGTCGCCGTCCGTTGGCATACGCCACCGTCGCGCCTTCGATCACCCGCTTCACTGGAACCCCATGCGCCGCCGCCGCCGCCCGGCATTCCTCAAACTCCGGTTGCGCATTCAGCTCCTCGCCACCCGTCGTCCCCACCTTCACCCGAATCACGCCAAACGCCGTCTCCACCGCCACGTGCGACCGCTCCAGGCACGACCGTCTCTCCTGTCGCCGCCGCACGCCCAGCGTACTTGTCTCGCGCAGCAACAGCTGCTCCAGCCGCGACGCATCTTCCTCCCGGCAAAGCACCGTCACGAGCGTTCCCTGACGCCCCTTCTTCATGCCGACCGCCATGGTCATCGCATCCAGAGCGCCCTGCGCCAGCGCCCTCTCCATCACATGCGCCAGCACCTGCGGACTGCTGTCGTCGAGCGCCGTCTCGAGCACCGTCACCGTCTCAAACCCACCCTGGTCCGTCCCCTGCCGCTCCCCTGACCCCTGAAAGCCCGACACCGGAAAGCCGCCGCCCGCCTCAGCCTCTGCTCCCCGGGCCACCTCCTGAGACATCCCCTCAGACGCACCCAGCGAAAGCCGCAGCACATTTGGAAATCCCTTGGGATCCCGTCCGCCCGCGCCATACCCGATCCGCTCTACCCGCATCGCCGGCTGCTGCCCAAAGCTCGGTGCCAGCGCTCGCACCAGCGCGGCGCCCGTCGGCGTCACCAGCTCCTGCTGTACATGCGCCGAGTACGTCGGCATCCCGCGCAACAGATCCGCCGTCGCCGGTGCCGGCACCGGAAACGTCCCATGCGCACACTGCACCATCCCGCCGCCAACATTCAGCGGCGAGCAGTGCCACGCCAGCGCCTCGCCCGTCTCACGCATCGCCTCATCCTCGAGCGCCTCGATCCCCGCACACGCCGCCACAATGTCCACAATCGCATCGACCGCCCCCACCTCGTGGAAGTGGATCTCATCGAGCGGCACGTTGTGAATCTTCGCCTCGGACCTGCCCAGCAGCTCAAACGTGCGGATCGCCCGCGCCTTTACCGGCTCCGCCAGCGCCGCCTTCCGTATCAACTCCCGAATCACCGTCAGCGATCGCCCATGCTCATGTGCATGTCCGGCGTCATGCACGTGACTGCCCTCCTGCGCATGACTGTGCCCCGGCAATGCCTCCGCCGCCTGCCCCGTCGCCTCATGCGCATGATGCTCGTGCCCGCCCTTATGCAAATGCTGCGTCTTGGCCTCGTGCTGGTGCGTGTGCTGTACCTGCTCGGTCGGCCCCTCGTCCTCTGCCAGCCGGCCAGCCTTGATCACATCCACCTTGGTCGCCGTAATCCCCGATCGATCCACCCTCCGGATCGACAGACTTGCCCCCAGCTCCATCGCCGCCGTCGCTTGCTCCAGCACGCTCGCCTCGACACCTGCATCGAGCAGCGCCCCAAGAAACATATCGCCCGAGATCCCCGCAAAACACTCCAGATACGCCACACGCATGCGCCCATTGTGGCACGTTCACGACCTCCCGGGTCTCGCCTCGCACCCTCCGCGCCGCCCGGCGGCCCTAAATGCCGAACCTCGTTTCCACCGCATCCACACCCATCCTCTTTCGCCTCCAGCCCACTCCCGATGCGACAATAAACCTCACAGGATGCGCCTCCGCCCCCATCTCCCGCCCTCCCTTTTAGCCGTCCTCCTCGCTAGTTGCCTGACCGCCTGCGGCTACCACGCCGCCGGCTCCGCAGCCCATCTCCCGCCCGGCACCCGCATCCTCGCCGTTCCCACCTTCGCCACCCACGTGCTCAACTTCCACACCGAGACCGCCTTCACCGACGCCGTCATCCGCGAACTCAACACCCGCACCCGCTACCGCGTCGACAATCAGCAGACCGCCGCCACCGACGCCCTGCTCTCTGGCACCATCCTCAGCCAGACCGCCGCGCCCCTCACCTACGACTCCACCAGCGGCCAGACCTCCAGCTATCTCCTCACCATCACCGCCAAAATCGTCCTCACCGACACCCACACCCACCGCGTCCTCTACGAAAACGACGCCCTCACCTACCGCGAGCAGTACCAGTCCACCACCGATCTCAACACCTTCATCCAGGAAGACGGAGCCGCCGTCAACCGCGTCGCCCGCTCCTTCGCCGCCGCCGTCGTCAGCGAAATGCTGGAGAGCTTCTAAATGCCGCCACCAGCCTTGAAGTCCTTCGCCCCCGCCGACCGCTTCGCCGCCGAGATCGCCTCCCCCAGCCTCCGCCCCGGCTACGTCCTCGCCGGCGACGAGATCTTCCTGCTTGACCGCTGCCGCAAAGCCGTCCTCGACGCCCTCGCCCCACCCGACCTCCGCGACTTCTGCCTCCACGACCTCGACCTGGCCGAGATCAGCCTCTTCGAAGCCCTCGACCGCGCCCAGACACCCTCCCTCATGGCCCCCTTCCAGGTCCTCTTCCTGCGCAACCTCAAAACCCTCTACACCCGCGGCTCGAAGAAAGAAGAGTTCGCCGCCATCGACCGCTACTTCCGCTCCCCCAACCCCCAGGCCGTCCTCATCTTCATCGCCGACCACCTCCACCTTCCCACCGATCTGCGCCGCATGGACATGCAGGACAAGGACCGCTTCGACCGCATCCGCGAAACCCTCGGTGACTGGTGCGGCATCGTCGAGCTCGCCCAGGTCGAAGAGACCGACGCCGCCCGCTGGGTCATCGCCCACGCCGAGCAGCACTCCGTCCGCTTCGACCCCGACGCCGCCCGAGAGCTCGTCGACGCCCTCGGCGCCGACATGATGCTCATCGCCAGCGAAGTCGAAAAACTCCTCCTCTACGTCACCGCACCCTCCCGCTCCGTCGACCTCGGAGCCCCCCGCATCACCCTGGGCGACGTCGAAACTATGGTCCTCGCCGCCAAACAGCGCTCCCTGTACGAGCTCACCGACGCCATCACCGCCCACGACCGCCCCCGCGCCATCGCCCTGCTCCACGGCCTGCTCAACGCCTCCGACGGTGGCGAAGATGCCGCCATCGGCCACCTCTACATGCTCGCCCGCACCTTCCGCCAGATGCTCATCATCCTCGAGCGCAACGTCCGCGACTCCCGCGCCATCTGGCAGGCGCTTTGGCAAGGCTTCCGCATGCCCCCCTTCGCCGCCGAAGACCTCATCCGCCAGGCCCGCCGCTACAAGTCCCGCCGCGACCTCACCCGTGCCCTCCGCCTCATCGCGCGCGCCGACCTCGACCTCCGCAGCTCCCCCACCTCCAAGCGCCTCGTCCTCGAACGCCTCGTCCTCGACCTCGCCACCGACCCCGCCACCCGCCCCAACTTCGAAACCTCCCCGCAGTTCGCCATGGAGCTCTGATCCGCAAAAGAGGAGCATCAGCCATGCATCGTCATCAAGGCTGGTAGCACTTCCAGGCTCCTCAAAGATCATCCTCAAGACTGCTTCGATACCCATTCCGAGGCAACAGGGCAGACTGCATCCCACCAGCAGGAGACCCGCACTCATGAAACTTCTCATCCTCGGCGCCGCAGGCAAGACCGGCAGCGCCCTCGTCGATCAGGCCATCACCCGCGGCCACGACGTCACCGCCTTCGTCCACACCGCCGACGAGTACCTCCGTACCGACGTCCGCGTCGTCGCCGGCGACGCCCGCGATCAGCACTCCATCTTCACCGCCGTCCACGGCCAGAACGCCGTCATCGACGCCCTCGGCGGTCACATCCCCTTCCTCGACTCCACCCTCGAAACCGACACCGCCCGCAACGTCATCGCCGCCATGACCGAGGCCGCCGTCCGCCGTCTCCTCGTCATCTCCACCCTCGGCGAAGGCGACAGCGCCCGCAACGTCCACGACTTCTACAAACACTTCATCATGCCCACCCTGCTGCGCGGCGTCATGAAAGACAAAGCCTCCATGGAGGCCACCGTCGAACACAGCCAGCTCGACTGGACCATCGTCCGCCCCGCCGGCCTCCGCGACGGCGACCCCAAAGGCATCCGCATCGTCTCCCCTGAAACCGACGAAAAGGTCCGCTTCATCACCCGCGCCGACCTCGCCACCTTCCTCCTCGACCAGCTCGAAAGCACCGAATACCTCCACCAGGCCGTAGGCATCGCCAACCCGGAACACTAACCGTGAGAGCCATCCCGCGTTCACCAACTCCCGACGGGCAAAGAGCCCATCAGCGGTAAACTACGGCCTATATCGGAGGTGAGCAATGCCCCAAACCATGGCCCAAACCGCCAAAATCTTCAACAAAGGCCGCAGTCAGGCTGTCCGCCTGCCCGTCGAGTTCCGCTTCTCCGAGCCAGAGGTCTACATTCGCCGCGATAGCGCCACCGGAGACGTCATCCTCTCCCGCCGTCCCGGCGCCTGGGCTGAGATCCTCGCCAAGCTCGACCACGGAGCGATTCCGAAAGACTTCCTGACCGACGCCGAGCGGGATCGTCGCCTCCCACAAGATCGCCCCGGGCTCTTCAGCGAAACCTCCGAATGATTCGCTACATGCTGGACACCAACATCGTCTCCTACATCGCTCGCGGACCCTCCTTCGCTCTCGCAGCACGCCTCGCCCAAACTGATACACGCCAGACCTGCGCGTCGGTTCTAACCGAAGCCGAAACCCTCTTCGGCTTGGCGAAGAGAGCTCCCTCGCCGCAACTCGAATCTGTCATCCGTGAGATTCTTGGTGGCCTGAACATCCTTCCCTGGACCTCCAACGCCGCCCGCACCTATGCCACCCTCCGCGCCGCTACTGAGAGCTCCGGCCTCTCGCTCGCTGCCATCGATCTACTCATCGCCGCCCACGCACTCGCGGAAGACTGCGTCCTCGTCACAACGACACCGCCCTGCTCCGCCTCTCCGGAACCCTGCGCGTCGAGAACTGGACCTGACCTCACCCAGGTCCGTCCCGCATCCCCCTGCTACCATCCAATCTGACCCTCCATCATGACTGACCTCACCCCCGCCGTCACCGCTCCCACACGCGTCCGCATCGCCCCCTCGCCCACCGGCGACCCCCACGTCGGCACCGCCTACATCGGCCTGCTCAACTACGTCTTCGCCAAACAGCGCGCGGGCAAGTTCGTCCTCCGCATCGAAGACACCGACCGCACCCGCTTCGTCCCCACCTCCGAGCAGATGATCTTCGAGTCCCTCCGCTGGGTCGGTCTCACCTGGGACGAAGGCCCCGACGTCGGCGGCCCCTTCGGCCCCTATCGCCAGTCCGAACGCACCGAGATCTACCGCCAGCACGCCGAGATCCTCCTCGCCAACGGCTGGGCCTACCGCGCCTTTGAGACCCCCGAAGAGCTCGAAGCCGAACGCAAGTCCCAGACCGCCGCCAAGCTCCCACCCAAGTACGTCGGCCGCTCCCGCACTCTCACCGAAGCCGAGATCGCCGCCGAACTACAATCCAGCAACCCATACACCATCCGCCTCCGCGTCCCCCAGGGAGCAGGCCAGAAGACTACCTTCCGCGACGAACTCCGCGGCGACATCACCTTCGATCACGCCAACGTCGACGACCAGGTCCTGCTCAAGTCCGACGGCTTCCCCACCTACCACCTCGCCAACGTCGTCGACGATCACCTCATGCAGATCACCGACGTCATCCGCGCCGAAGAGTGGATCTCCTCCACCCCCAAGCACGTCCTGCTCTACGAGGCCTTCGGCTGGCAGCGCCCCCGCTTCTGGCACATGCCGCTCCTCCGCAACCCCGACAAGAGCAAGATCTCTAAGCGCAAGAACCCCGTCTCCCTCGTCTACTACCTCGAGGCCGGCTTCCTCCCGCAGGCCATGCTCAACTTCCTCGGCCTCATGGGCGGCGGCATGGCCCAGCCCACCGAGCAGGAGATCGTCAGCAAGTCCCTGAACACCAAGGAAGGCGACCTCTTCACCCTCGCTGACATGCTCGAAAAGTTCCGCTTTGAGAAAATCTCCCTCGGCGGCCCTGTCTTCGATCTCACCAAGCTCAAGTGGCTCAACGGCGAGTACCTCCGCCGCCTCTCGCCCGAAGACTTCTACGCCGCCCTCCGCCAGAACGTCCTGTCTGACGACTACCTCCGCGACATCGCCGCCCTCATCCAGAACCGCGTCGAAACCCTCGCCCAGTTCGGCGACATAACCAACTTCTTCCTCGCCGACAACATCATGCCCACCCCTGAGATCTTCGTCCCCAAAAAGCGCTCCCTCGAAGACACCCTCGCCTTCACCGCCGACCTCCTCACCACCCTCGAAGCCGCCCCCTGGGAGCCCGACGCCATCGAGGCCGCCATGAAGTCCCTCGGCGAGTTCAAGCAGTGGCCGGTCAAGGAAAACTTCATGCTCCTCCGCGCCATCCTCACCGGCTCCACCCAGTCCCCACCCCTCATGGACTCCCTCATCATCTTCGGCAAACCGCGCAGCATCGACCGCATCCGCCGCTTCCTCAACACCCAGACCGACCTCGCCAAACGTGCCGCCAATCAGAAGAAGTAACAGGATTCAGGAGTCAATCATGCCAGCCAAACAGATCGTCGCCGGTCTCTACAGCATCGCCGTCGGAGCCGTAAATACCTTCTTCATTGACGATCCCGCCGGCGGCATCCTCATCGACACCGGCTTCCCTGACAAGCACTCCGTCATCCTCGAAGCGCTCGCCAGCATCGGCAAGCAGCCCTCCGACGTTCGCCACATCCTCCTCACCCACGCCCACCCCGACCACATCGGCGGCGCCGCCGCTCTCCAGAAAACCACCGGCGCCACCACCTACGCGCATCCCATCGACGCCCCACTCATTCGCGCCGGCAAAGGCTGGCCCAAACTCACCCCCACGCCGGGCCTGCTCAACCTCCTCATCGTCAAGTTCCTCGTCCATCCGGCCATGCAGGTTGAGCCCGCCACGGTCGACCGCGAGCTCAACGATAGCGACCCCATCCCCCTCGCCGGCGGCATCACCGCGATCCACACCCCCGGCCACCGCGCTGGCCAGGTCTCCTTCCTCTGGCCACAACACGGCGGCGTCCTCTTCGTCGCCGATGCCGCCATGAACGAGTTCGGGCTAGGTCTCACCATCGCCTACGAGGACCTCGAGGTCGGCAAACAAAGCCTCCGCAAGCTCGCCGCCCTCGACTTCCAGATCGCCTGCTTCGGCCACGGCAAGACCATCTCTCAGGCTGCCTCCGCGAAGTTTAAGAAAACCTTCGCCTAGCTCCCACTCTCTGCCGTGCCATCACACACCGCGTACTCCTGGAACCGCATTCACCCCATCGTTCCTGAGACTAATCCAAGAGTCTCGCCCGCTTCGCACGCAGTTTGGCCTTGCGTCTCAACCATCGGACTGAGAGCATTCCAAAACATGGAACCCCTGAACGATGCCCTCCCCGACGCGGAGCTCGCCCATCGGGTAGCGAAACTCTGGCCGCACCGCGAGCATATGAAGCCAACATTCTGCTGGGACAGCTCTGTCGTGTGGGATGGCATGGCTGGCGCAGACTGGACCTCACGACACTCGTCCCTGGCAGAGAGGTTCTCCATTGCTTTCGGTGCTCCAGGATCAAGATCGATGGAGTCGTGTACGACGCCTGAAGAGGTAAACAGGACGGCCTTTCCCGAACCCACGGTCCACTCCTATTGACAGCACCCGTCGCCGCCCGCTAGTGTGAGCCGGTTGTCCGGCGACCTTGGCCTACCTCGAAAATTGGATTGACCTTGCCCATACCTCGACTGAAGCACACGTGCCTCGCAGCCACCCTCGCCCTGACCTGCTTCCTCGCCATCCCCTGCTTCTCCCAGACCACCGCGACCCCCGCACCCACCCAGGCCCCTGCTCCCTACAGCGGCAGCCGCGGCCAAAGCATCAAGGACGGCGTCCAGATCCAGACCGCCTACCGCGAAGACCTCGTCGCCATGGAAGACGGCATCCCCACCAAAGCCCCCGCCACACCCAGGCAGCCCCGCAAGGTCCTTGTCCTCTGCAAGGCCGCCGGCTACGTCCACTCCTCCATCCCGCTCGCCGCCGCCACCGTCAAGGCCATGGGCGAAAAGACCGGCGCCTACGCCACCACCATCACCTACGACTCCGCCGACATCACCACCCAGAACCTCGCCCAGTACGACGCCATCGTCCTCGACAGCACCACCCTGGCCTTCCTTGACGACCCCAACGACGCCACCGCTACCGCCGCCCGCCGCAAGGCCCTGCTCGACTTCGTTCGCGGCGGCAAAGGCCTCGTCGGCCTCCACGCCGCCGCCGACACCTACCACTCGCCCGAGCCCTTCACCAACGGCCCACCTACCGGCACCTGGCCCGAGTTCAACACCATGGTCGGCGGCTTCTTCAAATACCACTGGGTCTATCCGCAGCTCCTCACCGTCAAGATCGACGACCCCAAAAGCCCCCTCACCTCCATGTTCCACGGCCAGGAGTTCCAGATCCACGACGAGACCTACACCCTCGCGCAGGATTCCTTCTCTCGCAAAAACGTCCACGTCCTTACCAGCGTCGATTACGCCAAGATGAGCGCCGAAGACAAGGCCAAGGAGAAGTTCCCCCGCACCGACGGCGACTACGCCCTCAGCTGGATCCGCCGCGAAGGCAAAGGCCGCGTCTACATGGAAGTCCTCGGCCACAGCGAGCACATCTACGCCAACACGCCCATGATGGAGCACGTGCTCGCCGGCATCCAGTACGCCCTCGGCGACCTCCAGGCCAACGACGCCCCAAGTTC
>CAXSEC010000035.1:21734-25080 GCA_964236325.1 uncultured Acidobacteriaceae bacterium
CTCTACCGCGGCCCTCGCCCTACCTCGCCGTAAACGGCACCATCAGCACCAGCGTCTTCGGCGGGTAGCACGCCTTCTGATCGCAAGCCTGGTACCGCAGCGTCCCCTTGAGCACATGCTCCCCCGCCGCCGCCACCACCGGCACCCGCAGCACCACCGCCCCGCTATAGACGTCCAGCACCTCGCCCGGATCCGTCGCAAAGCTGTAGCTCACTCCCTTCGGATACTCAACCGGCTCCATGCGCACCGCAGCATCCTGCGCCTCCAGCTTCGCCACCGTAGGAATCAGCAGCTCCGACTTCGGCGCATGCGAGTTCACGTGGTACCCGTCCGCCACCAGCAGCCGCACCTCAACCACCGATCGCTTCCCCGCCACCACCACCGCCGGCTCCGCAGCATACGTTACGTACTCCCGCTGCTGCCTCCCCGCTCGCGCCCCGCCACCCTGCAGATCGCCAAACTGCTGCCCCGCAACTCCAAGAAATAGCAGCCCGGCCAGCAAACCCTCCATCATCGCGCCGGCACCAAATTCTCGGCCGTTGCCGTCCCCACAATCTTCTTAATGTGCGCCTCCACCTCATCCTTGCTCGCCAGCCCCGCCGTCTCCTCCTCGACCACGCCGTTCCGGTCCACATAGAACGACATCGGCAGATAATCCACCCCGCCATACGCCGGCGACACCTTGTCATCCGACAGCAGAATCGGATAGCTCACGCCCGTCTTCTGCGCCGTCGCCGCAATCTTGTCCTTGCCAATCTCAGGGTCTTCATTGATCCCCAGAATCTCAAACCCCTGCCCCTTGTACTGCTCGCGGAAGCCCTCAAACCAAGGCATCTCCAGCTTGCACGGCGCACACCACGTCGCCCAGAAGTTCACCAGCACCGGCCGCCCCTTGTAGTCCGCCAGTGACACCTTCTTGCCCTCAAGCGTCACCAGCGTAAACGCCGGCGCAGCCTTCCCCACCAGCTTCGACCCCCCATCACCACCCGGCGCCGTCACATCACTGTCCTTCGTCATCTTCCCATCCGGCGTCAACGTCACATGGGTCGCCGCCGCCTGCTGCATGGCCAGCCGCCGCTCGCGCAGGTTGTGCCACCCCGCCCACAGCATAATCGCAATCCCCACCACCATCACCGTAACCATCAATCCCATGCGCTTCATAGCGAAAACTCCCGCGTCACCCGATGTCATCTACTCCGGCCCGCCCCTCCAAGTTTACGCTCTGCTAGCATCACCCTCGATGCCCCGCCAGACTGCCAGCGACCCCACCAACATCACCGCCGCCCAGGTCGTCTCCGCTGAAGCCGGCGCCCTCGCCGCCCTCGCCCACCGCCTCGACTCCGATCTCGCCGCCACCTTTCAAGGAGCCCTCGACCTCCTTGAGCAAGCCACCGCAGCCACCCGCCCCCTCTTCCTCACCGGCATCGGCAAAAGCGGCCTGATCGCCCAGAAGATCGCCGCCACCTTCCGCTCCACCGGCACCCCCGCCCACTTCCTCCACCCCACCGAAGCTCTCCACGGCGACCTCGGCATGCTGTCCCCCTCGGACACCCTCCTCCTGCTCTCCGCCAGCGGCGAAACCGAAGAGCTCCTCGCCCTCCTTCCCATCGCCCAGCGCCTCGACCTCAAACTCCTCGCCCTCTGTTGCGCCCCGGCATCCACCCTCGCCCGCGCCGCCCGCCTCGCGCTCGACCTCTCCATCTCCGCCGAAGCCTGCCCCCACAACCTCGCCCCCACAACCTCCACCACCGTCATGCTCGCCCTCGGCGACGCCCTCGCCCTCACCCTCAGCCAGCGCCGCGGCTTCGCCCCCGAGCACTTCGCCGACCTCCACCCCGGCGGCCACCTCGGCCTCAAACTCACCCGCGTCCGCGACGCAATGCACACCGGCACCGCCATCCCCATCGTCGCCCCCGCCACCCTCATGCCCGACGTCATCTACGAGATGTCCCGCAAAAAACTCGGCCTCACGACCGTTCTCGACAACAACAACCAGCTCCAGGGCATCATCTCCGACGGCGACCTCCGCCGCATGCTCGAACGCGTCGGCGCCAACTCCCTCACCCTCTCCGCCGCCGACATCATGAATCCCACGCCCATCACCATCCCCGCCGACACCTTCGCCGCCGCCGCCCTTGCCCTCATGGAAGCCCGCCACATCACCGCCCTCCTCGTCACCACCCCCGGCAACCAGGTCGAAGGCATCCTCCACCTCCACGACCTCTGGAAGCTCAACCTCTAACCCCAACAGCCGTCATCTCGACCGAAGGCGCAGAGCGCCGCAGCGGAGAGACCCCTTTAGTCAAAAGGCCATCGCACCCCCGCCAACCACAAACAGGAGCCCCCACCATCCGAATCGCCACCTGGAACGTCAACTCCATCCGCGCCCGCCTCGATCTCGTCCTCTCCTGGCTCGAAACCAACCAGCCCGACGCCCTTCTCCTTCAGGAACTCAAAGGCACCGACTTCCCCGCCGACGTCTTCAAGTCCGTCGGCTACCACTCCGCCGCCGTCACCCAAAAGTCCTACAACGGCGTCGCCATCCTCTCCCGCCATCCCATCGAGACCATCACCACCACCCTCGCCGGCGACGAGCACGACAGCCACGCCCGCTTCCTCGAAGCCATCATCGAAGGCATCCGCGTCGTCAACATCTATCTGCCCAACGGCAACCCCATCGGCACCGAAAAGTTCACCTACAAGCTCGCCTGGATGGCCCGCCTCCAGCAGCAAATGGCCGGCTGGCTCCACACCTCAACCCCCACCCTCATCGGCGGCGACTTCAACGTCATCCCCGAAGACATCGACTGCCACAAGCCCGCCTCCTGGCTGCGCGACGCCCTCTTCCAGCCCGAGACCCGCGCCGCCTACCGCAGCTTCCTCGCCCTCGGCTACACCGACGCCTTCCGCCACCTTCACCCGGACGAAACCGGCCAGTTCACCTTCTGGGACTACTTCCGCCAGTCCTTCGAGCACAACCGCGGCATCCGCATCGACCACTTCCTTCTCTCGCCCGACCTCGCCACCCGCCTCGAGTCCTGCACCATCGACCGCACCCCCCGCACCCAACTCCGCCCCTCCGACCACACCCCCATCACAGTCGACCTGCGCTGATCGATCGCACCCTCCGCGAGTTTCCTCGTCGAGCAAGAACCCTGTCCCCATGAGCGCTGCTGCATGTCACACTTAGCGTGGGAGCCACCATGGCATCGCAAAGAACAAACCTCGTCCTGCCGCAGAAACTCGTCGAAGAAATAGACGCAATAGTCGGCACGCGCGGCCGAAACGCCTTCCTGGTCGAAAGCGCGCAAGCTGAGCTTCGCCGTCGACGCCTTCTTGCTTTTTT
>CAXSEC010000036.1:0-21004 GCA_964236325.1 uncultured Acidobacteriaceae bacterium
CGATGCGCTGCCGGGCCAGCACGACGCCGGCTCCGTTGAGCAAAACGCCTTCAATCTTCGTGCCGCCGAGATCGATGCCGATGCGCAGGCGATCCGTGGAGGTGGTTTGTTGCGCGTAAGTCAAAGCGTCTCCGGATGATTGTAGTAGTGGCGACAGGTGCTGCCGCGAGAGGCTCTGCTGGTTCACGCGGGCATACCAACGGAGGTCAGAATACAGGGTCTGGCGGCGAAGCGTTAGACGCGCCCGCACCGATCGCATTATGGCTGCCGCGTCAACCCTTTTCCCTCCGTGAGCACATAGAAGCGATCGAGCTCCGCGGGCGGTGCAATCGTTTCCTTCAGACCGCTCGGCCAGTGCACTTCGATCGCATCGATCCTGGTGGCCGCGCCCAGACCAAAGTGCGGCCGCTGATCGGGGCTGGACGCGAACGAGCCGCCGGCGATGACATCCGCTCGCTGCCGGAAGCCATTGGCAGTGAGATACACGGCTGCGCCGACGCCGTCGCGCGGACTCTTCGGGCCTCCGGAGAGCTTGAAGGCGATCCAGTGATTGTCTTCCTTGGTGACGTTGCGCAGCAGCGTCGGTGGCGAGTCCAGATTGTTGATGACGACGTCGATGCGGCCGTCGTTGAACAGGTCGCCGAAGGCCATACCTCGGCCAGTTGCCAACTTGGCGAGCCCGGTTCCCTCAACCGGCGGAACAAAGGCCAGCTTGCCCTGCACGTTGTGCAGCAGTAACGGCCGCTGCCTCCAGCTCGTTCCCCAGGGTTGCTGATCGACGATGGGATAGATGTGGCCGTTGGCGGTGAAGAGATCCAGCCATCCGTCATTGTCGTAGTCGAAGAAGCCGGTACCCCAGCCAAGGAAGGGCACCGTGGCCTCGGCGATGCCGGCCTCGTAGCTGATATCGGTAAAGTTCGCGTCGCCGTCGTTGCGGTAGAGCGGCTTGTAGTCGTCCGAAAAGGTGGTGTTGAAGAGGTCCAGCCGCCCGTTGTGGGTGTAGTCCCCTTCGGCGATGCCCATGCTGGCGGTCTCGCGGCCGCTCTCGTTGAGGGCGTAGCCGGAGGCGAAGGAGACATCCTCAAATGTGCCGTCGCCCTTGTTGAGATACAGGTAGTTTGGTGTGGAATCGTCGGCGACGAGCAGGTCGGGCTTGCCGTCGCCGTTCACGTCGACGAAGAGCGAGGCGAGACCGTAGTAGGCATGCTCATCCGCGACCCCGGCGTGTTGACTGACATCGGTGAAGGTTCCGTCGCCGTTGTTGTGGAAGAGGTGGTCGGGCTCTCCCTTCAGGCCGTGCGGCCCACACATTACGTTGACGCCGCGGAAGGTGCAGAAGGAGAAAGAGACACCACCGTCGCCCTGCAAGGGTTGATTGGCGAGATCCCAATGAACGTATCCGGGGACGAACAGGTCCAGCCGGCCATCGCCGTCGAAGTCGCCCCAGGTGGCTCCGGTCGACCAGTTGCCGAGCGTGACGCCGGCCTTTGCGGCAACGTCGGTGAAGGTGCCGTCGTGGTTGTTGCGGTAGAGCCGGTTCTTACCGAAGTTGGTTACATATAGGTCGGGCCAGCCATCGTTGTCGAAGTCACCGGCGACGGCGCCGAAGCCCCACCGGTCGTTCGCCACGCCGGCCTTTGCCGCGACATCGGTGAAGGTGCCATCGTGATTATTGTGGAAGAGCGCGGCGTGGGGTGCGGGAGCCTTGCCAGCCTGCGCGTCCACGGTCGAGCCGTTGACCAGGTAGATGTCGAGCCAACCGTCATTGTCGAAGTCGAGCAGCGCCACGCCGGAGCCGATGCTCTCGAGGATGTACGCCTTCTTCGGCGTGCCCATCTGGTGGCGCCAGGTGGAGAGACCTGCCTGCGCGGCGATGTCGGTGAAGACGACCGGGCCTGTCTTCACAAAGCCGCCCGCGGTCATGGGGCGATGCTGACTATCAAGCACAGTGGCGTGCGGGCCACCGGTGTTGACCCCGGAGGTCGAGGCTGGCTGCGATCCCTCGGTGGCCTTTTGGGTCTGCTGCTCGAGTGGGTTGGGCGGAAGCGGGCTCTGCGCCTCGCTGGTCGCCACTGTTGCAAGCAGCAGAGCCGCCGCAAAGACACCTAGACCGGCACGAGTGCCACAGAGGCCAACCTGACTTCGAACCGTGTTCCCGAATTTATAACAGAATGAGTTACTGATCATTGGAATCATCGGACCCGCCAGTATTTGGTTTGGGAGCCGGCTTCGCGGGCGCGACCGCCGCGCCTTTGCCGCGAATCACCTTCTTCTTCGCCGAGAGATACTCGACCAGCGCGCGTACCTCCTCGGGAGCCAGCGCGTCCGCAAAGGGCGGCATGGCATCGCCGCCGTGCAGGATCTGCGCTTGGATCCCGGCCGGCTTGAGCGTACGCCCAACACCGAGCAACGATGGCCCCTTCTCTGCGCCAGCGCCATCGACCCCGTGGCAGTGTTCACATCCCTTGTCGTGGAAGAGCGCCTGCCCCGCGGCGCGATCGGCCTTTGCCGATGCACGAACAGTTGCGAGGGGAAGATGTGGCAGCGTCGCCACGATCAGCGAGAGGCCAGCCGTGGCGAGAAGACAGGTGACAGGAAGTCGAAGGGCAGAGAGAGGCATAGCAGGTCAAAGTTTAGAAGCTTATTAGGCGTGTGTACGAGGGGCGATGGCGCCTATTGATTCGCGGAGAAGGTGGTCGGCATGGTGGCGGTATTGCCACTTCCGGGCGTCGCGCCGTCGAGCTCATGCGTGTGCCAAACCACGCTCTCGCTCGCGATCTCCGTATGTTTTCGCAGGAACTGCAGGGCGTAGATGCTGGCCGTCGGATCATCTTTCTGGTCGGCGAACGCGGCGGCCTCAATGGCAGCCTTGTCCTTCATGCCCAGGCGACGATAGAGGATTGCAAGATTGTAGTGGGCGGCGAGATCATCCGGGTCGATACTCTGCACCGTCTCGTACTCGGCGCGTGCCTCGGCATATTTGTGCTGCTGGTAGAAGGAGAAACCGAGTTCGCGATGCGCATCGCGCGAGCGGGGGAACGACGCGGCCACAAGCTGAAGATCCTCGATGCCGCCGTTTAGATCCCCGGCGTTCCGCTTGACGAGAGCCCGGTAGTAAAGCGCGCGGGCGTTGTTCGGCGCCAGTGCCAATGCCTTTTCCAGGTGCGGCCTGGCGGCGGCGTACTGCTCCCATTGAATCTCGACCAACGCCATGTTCGTGTACGCATCGGCGTAGTCGGGACGAAGCTTCGCAACGTGCTGAAAGGCACCGACCGAGGCCGCGTACTGCTGCGCGTCGAGCAGCGCGATGCCGTAGTTGTTCCAGCGCATCCACTCCTTGTTATCGTTCGCCATTGGCGCGGTCGGCTGGTTGTCTCCGACGTGGATCGTGCGGCTCTGGGACACCATGTCGACGATGGGCTGCTCGTAGTGCTTGTTCATACCGAAGTCGACGAAGTGCTGATTGAAGCGGCGGTACTTGACGGTCGCGGTGATGGTGACCTGACCGTTTGCCTCTTTGGGCATGCGAAAGCTGTAACGAACCAGCTGTGAGCGGCCGGACTGAATCGTGTTGTTGTAGGCGACGACGCGGTTGTTCCAGACCTGATGAAGGTCGTTGAGTGTGCCGTCAGTGTTGATCAGCCGGTTGGTGAAGCTGTGCGCGCCCTCATCCAGGTTCCCGTCCGGCTTCAGGAAGCCACTCTCGTGCAGGGTCTTGCCGGAGGCGTCCTTCACCGTGAAGTTGACCCAGGACTCATACATATCGCGCTGCTCGGGTACATGGGAGTGCGCCGCGCCCTTGTTCTGGATGATGACATCGGTCGTCAGCCGTTCGCCGGGCTGCACCGTAAACGCGACCAGACCCAGCGGCGCGTTGACGACGACCGGCGACGAGGTGACCGAGGCATCGCCATGCTCGACGGCGAAGAGATCGATGTTGAAGACCGAGTTCTGCAGGAACTTGACGACCCGTGCGGCCTGCTCATCGAAGCCGTAGATCTTGGGTATGAGCGTATTCGCGCCGAGCCAGCGATGGCTGGCCAGCTGGCCGATCTTCATGCCGGGATCGGGAAGTTTGAGCGAGCCCTCGCGCTGCATGTGGCAGGTCTGGCAGGTGGAGACCGAGTCCTTAACGTAGAACGGCAGCGGCGACTGCTTGGCGAACGAGCTGTTCTGCCACTCGTCGTAGGGCGACATGGCGCGCTGCCACTTGTAGTCGTTGAGCGCGTGCGGAAGCGCCGCCTTGTGGCATGAAGAGCAGTACTCGCTCGTCTTGTAGAAGGGCTTCATGACCGCGGCGGAGTGACGGTCAAGATGCTCGAGGATCTCGCCATCCGAGACGGGTCGCGTGATCGGCTGGCCGGCCTCATCGACCAGAACGGCCGGCGTTCCCATCACATAGCTGCCGGTGCCGCGGGTGTCCACCTTGGCGATCGAGTGGCAGACCATGCAGGTCACGCCGTCCTGATCGTACGGCCGCTTCTTGGGGGCACCCTGCGTCAGCACGCCGGCGAAGAGCGCCACGGGATCGTGGCAACCCTCGCAGTGCCGCGTGTACTCCACGCCCTTCTGCGCCGCCAGCAGATCGACGTTGCGCAGATAGTAGGGCACGCGGTTAGAGTTTGAGTGCGCGGACTCGCGCCACTCCTTGTGCGACTCCTGATGGCAGTGGCCGCAGTACTGCGCTGTCGGGAACAGCTTTGGATCGATAAACTGGCCGTCTGCCGTGCTGGCGTTCGATGGCAGAAAGTGCAGATCCTTGCCGAAGTGGTCGTTGTACTTCTCGGCTGCCTTCTCGTTAAAAGCCTTGTGATTTTCGACGGCCACCGTAGCGTCGGAGCCGGCACGAACAGATGTTGGCCGTATCACCATCGCGCCGGAGACAAGCAGAAGCAGCAGCGCCACGCCGAGGCATAGCTGCGTCACCAGTCTTCGCTGTCTCAACGACTGCATTGGTACTCCAAAGGGAACAGGCCTGACCTGCCACCAGCCAGACCAGCACTGGACCGACGAATGATGATAGCTCGCTCGTTTTGCCCTGGCCATCCATCATAAGGAGGAGAGCTGCCCAACCAGCCATCCGCCGCGATCTTAAAGCCAGGAGGCCACGACCTGCTCGCGGCCTCTTCGTTTTCTCGAGGGAGGTGACGCTACTTGGCGACCAGCGCCAGTTGCTGTCGGTACTCCTCATACGGTCCCTTGTGGTCCGTAATGTGGAAGTCTGCCGGACCACCTTCAAAGTGCCAGATGCGTGTGCCGGCTTCCTCGATCAGATCCTGATCATGCGTGACCAGGAACACCGTTCCCTCGTACTTCTGGATCGCCTGATTGAGCGCGTTAATACTTTCGAGATCAAGATGGTTGGTCGGCTCGTCGAGCACCAGAATATTCGGCTTCTGCAGCATGATCTTGCAGAACAGCAGCCGCGCGGCTTCTCCGCCTGAGAGCGCTTCGGTCTTCTTGGTGCCCTCTTCCCCGCGGAAGAGCATCTGTCCCAGAATGCCGCGGATGTCTTCCTTTGTTGCCTGCGGATCGAAGCCGTGCAGCCACTCGGCGGCGGTGGTGCCATGCGGGATTGAGCCTTTGTGATCCTGCGCAAAGTAGCCGATTTGCGCTTCGTGACCCCACTTCACGATGCCGGAGTCGATCGACACGTCAGTCTCATCGATGCCGGGTCCATTCGCTAGCAACGCCTTGAGCAGCGTGGTCTTTCCCTGGCCGTTGCGACCCATCAGGATGACCTTGTCCCCACGCTGCACCGAGGCTGAGAAGTTGTTGATGACGTGCTCGGTTTTGCCATCGGGCTGGCTGTAGCTTTTGTTCACCATCTCAAAGTCGAGCACGTTCTTGCCGGAGGGTCGAAGCATGTCGAAGCGGATGAACGGCCGCGCTATGTTCGAGCGGGCGAGTTCCGAGGTGGCGAGGCGCTCGACCTCTTTCTTGCGGGAGTTCACCTGGCTGGAGCGGGTGCCGGCCGAGAAGCGCGCGATAAAGTCGTTCAGCTGCGAGATCTTCTTCTCGCGCTGCTCGTTCTGCGACTCGATGCGGGTCCGGATGCTGGTCTTCTGCAGCACCATATCGTCGTAGCCGCCGTTGTAGGTGATGATCGTCTCGTAGTCGATGTCCGCAATGTGGGTGCAGACGTTGTTTAGAAAGTGCCTGTCGTGCGAGATGGTGATGACGGTGCCGCTGTAGCGATTGAGGAAGTCCTGCAGCCAGTGGATGGACTCGAGATCGAGATAGTTGGTCGGCTCGTCAAGTAGCAAGGCCTGTGGGTTGCCGAACAGCGCCTGCGCGAGCAGCACGCGCACCTTCTGACCGCCCTGCAGCTCGCTCATCCTGCGCTCGTGCAGCTCGTCCGCGATATCAAGGCCCTGCAGCAGAACCGCGGCGTTCGCCTCCGCCTCGTAGCCGTCTTCATCGCCAACGATGCCTTCGAGCTCGCCCAGCCGGGAGCCATCGTCATCGGTGAGTTCGGCCTTCTCATAGAGCCGCTCACGCTCTTCAAGAGCCGCCCACAAAGCCGTGTTGCCCATGATCACGGTGTCGATCACGCGATAGGCGTCAAAGGCGTACTGATCCTGCTTGAGCACGCCCAGCTTGCGCGGCCGCACAACCGAGCCCTTCTGCGCATCGATCTCGCCCGTCAGCACCTTCATGAAGGTGGACTTGCCGGCGCCGTTCGGACCGGTCAGGCCGTACCGGCGATCGTCGGTAAACGAGACAGAGACATCCTCGAAGAGCAGCTTCGAGCCGTAGCGCATGGTGACATTAGAGACAGAGATCATCAGTCCAAGTTTCTCACACGGGGGCGAGAAAACGCGAGAAAAGGCTGATTAAGGCTAGATGCAGCAGTCGCCAGGTACGTTCGAGGTGGGTGCGTTGGGGCGCGATCCCGAGAAGAAGTACCGGGCGATAACGAGAAGTGTGGGGAGAAGCAAAATAAGGTTCATAGGAGCCTTCATGAAGATCGATGGGTTAGAAGAACGTTCTTTTGACCGCCGCCTGCCCCTGAGTCTTAGGGGCCAGGCACGGCGATTGGGTTAGCGGAGACCGCCGCCGACCTGCAGCAGCGATCCCGTGATCCAGCGGGCGTCATCCGAGGCCAGAAAGGTCACGACATCCGCAATATCGTCCGGTTGGCCGAGACGGCCGAGCGGTGTCTGCGCGATGATGGCCTTGACCATATCTGCATTGTTAAAGCCCGCAGCCTTCGCGCCTTCAGTCACAGTCGCCCCGGGATTGATCGCATTGACGCGGATCTTTCTCGGCCCAAGCTCCTTGGCAAAGACGCGTGTGATGGCATCCACAGCACCCTTGGTGCCGCTGTAGACCGCGGTGGCTGGCGGCGTCTGCTCGGAGACGACGGAGCCTATGTTGATCACGCTTCCACCCTCGGCCGGGAAGAGCGCGACAGCTGCCTTGGTGGCGAGCAGCAGACCCCTCACGTTTACGTTAAACGTGGTGTCGATCGCCTCTTCCGTAATGCTCTCGAGCGGCGAAAACGTGTAGACGCCGGCATTGTTGACCAGCACATCCACCTTGCCGAACTGCTTTTTGGTCTCGGCGAAGAGAGCGTCGATCTCAGCGGCCTTCGCCACATTTCCCCCGATCGCCACAGCGGCCCCACCCGCTGCCTTGATCTCCGCCACCACGCGATCCGCGCCTTCCTTGCTTGTCGAGTAGTTGACGACCACGCTCGCACCGGCCGCGCCCAGCGCTTTGGCGATGCCTGCGCCGATGCCCTTCGAAGCTCCGGTAACGACTGCCACTTTCCCTGTCAAACTCGCCATTGCTCATCTCCTTTGGTCTGCCGATCTTCGTCCGATCGTTAGACGTTCATCTAAGAGATGTGACCTGTGGCGGAAGGATGCGAAGAAAGAGGCCCCCGCTCAGATTGTCTGCAGATAAGCGAGATACGCGTTCCACACCGGGCGGCGCAGGCTGAGGCACATGCTGCGCCCCTGCCGCTGGGCCTCCACCAGACCGGCCTCCTGCAGCTCGCGAAGATGGTGCGAGATCGTCGCCGGAGTGATGCTTGCCTGCACATCAAGACAGCCGCAGAGTAGGCTCCCGCTCGCGGCGATCTGCTGCAGCATGGCGAAACGGCGTGGATCGGCCAGGACTCGCGTAATGGCCTGAAACTGTTCGGAGGTCAGATGGACTGTGTCCGAGGAGGCGGGTGCTGTCATACGGTAGGTGGGATGGTGCTGTCTCTTGAAACGATGCAAGCGCCTGTTCGTGCGCCAATCGAGCCGTCGCATCGCTGTCGACGCGAGACAGACGAAGGCTGGATCACTCCGCGGGCGGCGATCACGAGCGGCCAATCAAGACACCCGCGGCGAAGACCAGCCCACCGCCCACAATGACCTGCAGACAGGAGAGCGCAAAGCTGGTCTTGAAGTAGCGATAGCGGATCAGGGCGATCACAAACAATTCCACGCCAACCACGCCATAGGCCCACAGCAGCGCCGTGTGCACGTTGTGGATGAGAAAGGGCAGCGTGTGCAGGAAGCCGCCAATGAAGGTCATGAGGCCGGTGATCAGGCCGCGAATGACCGGGTTTCCACGGCCGGTCAGCTCGCCGTCATCGGAAAGCCCCTCTGAGAATGCCATCGAGATGCCCGCTCCGACAGCCGAGGCGGCTCCAATGAGAAAGACGGTTCGCGAGCTGCTGGTGGCGAAGGCCGTGGCAAAGATGGGTGCGAGCGTGGAGACGGAGCCATCCATGAGACCCGCAAGGCCGGGCTGCACGATACGCAGCACGAAGTTCCTGTCATCGAGGACCGGCTTCGAGATCTCTTCGGGATGGGAAAGGTCTTCTGACATGATGAGACCTGCGCGCGCAGATACCTCCTCACGCCAGGCATGCGGTTGCAGCCTGACGCGAGGAGCTCTGTGCTGGCGTGCTATCGACCGCGATTGCCGCGGGTTGGCCGCGATCCGGAGCTGCTGCGCGAGTCCGAACTGCTGCGCGGACTGGACGTGCGACCGCCGGCGGCGCCGCCGGAGCTACGCCCGCCGCCCGAGCCGCCAGGACCAGAGCGGCCGCTCGAGGCGCCACGGAAGCCGCCGCGACCACCGGAAGGCCGGCTGGAGCGCGGACGATCGCCTGAGGGCGCGCTGGATCCAGCAGCATCGCCGGACTTCCAGGAACGGGTCTCCATGGCGAGCAGACCGGACATATCACCGTTTGAGGTGGCCGTGTTCAGATCGACTGGCTTGTTGCGCTCTTCCTTCTCCAGGTTTTTATCCGCCTCGCGCCACTCGAACTTGATCTTCAACTCGCGCTCCAGCTTGCGGGCGTCTGACCGTTCCTGCGGCATGACAAAGGTGGTCGCAACGCCCTTGGCGCCGGCGCGGCCGGTCCGGCCAATGCGGTGCACAAAGTCGTCTGACGCGTTAGGCAGATCGTAGTTCACGACATGCGCGATGTTCTGCACATCGATGCCGCGCGCGGCAACGTCCGTCGCTACGAGCACGCGATGCTTGCCAGTGGTAAAGCCCTTGAGCGCCGCCGTCCGCTGCGACTGCGAGCGGTCGCCATGGATCACGTCCGCATCGTGGCCCAGCTTCTCGAGCTTCTTCGCGATGCGATCCGCGCCGTGCTTGGTGCGCGAGAAGACCAGGAAGGTTCCTTCATGCTCCTTCAACATCTGGTCGAGCAGACCTGTCTTTTGATCCTGCATGACCGTATAGACCACGAGCTCAACGCGATCGCTTGGCTTAGAGGTGGTGCCGATCTGAATCCGTATCGGCTTCTGCACGTAGTCCTTCACGATCTCCGAGATGTTGGCATCGAGCGTCGCGGAGTAGCACATCGTCTGACGCGTCTTCGGCAGCGCGCCCACAATGCGGCGGATCGCGGGCAGGAAGCCCATGTCGAGCATGCGATCCACCTCATCGAGCACCAGCATCTCAACCGCGCCAAGATTCACCTCGCGGCGGCGAAGGAAGTCTTCAAGCCGGCCGGGCGTGGCTACAACAAGGCGTGGACCGCGATCGAGCTGATCCAGCTGATTGTTCTCGGACAGGCCGCCGCAGACCAGAACGGAGTCATGCTTTGCCTGGGGAACCAGCTTGCCGTAGGCCTCAAGCACCTGCATGGCGAGTTCGCGCGTGGGCAACAGGATCAGCGAGCGGATCGGGCCACGCTTGCCGCGCGTCGAGGGAACAGAGGTTGCGTCCATGCGCTCGATCATCGGGATCAAGAACGAGAGCGTCTTTCCGGTGCCGGTCGAGGCCGTGGCCAGGATGTCCTTCTGCTCGAGCGCCGGCGGAATGGCGGCTGCCTGCACCGGCGTGGGCGTGGTGAACTTGGCCGCGGCCAGCCGCTGCTTGAGCGAGTCGGAGATGGCAAAGTCAGAGAACGAAACACCCTCCACGAGCGGGAGGTGAGAGGGGGTGGAGGCGGAGACGGGCGTCTCAGAGGGACCCGAAAGGGTCTTTGCTTCAAGTGTTGCGCTGGTCAAGATATGTCCTTGGGTAGGGGAAGGGATAGATCGTAGGGCAGGATGCAGGGGTGCATGAGCACCTGATGACTGAAGTTCCGTTCAGCAAGGCTCATACTGCAAAGCGCTGCTGCTGCGTGGCGAGGCGGCTTCCGATGAAGCTGCCATCAAAGCCAGAGCAACCAGCCGAACCTTCGCACAATATGAGGAAGGGACTCGGGTGGATGAACAATCGCAGTCTCTGGCCAGACTTGCCCCGCTGCGAAACCGGGGATCCTGTGTCGATCCGGCCAGTCCTCTTCAGTGCAGCGACGTGTCGTTTGCCTGCGATTGCTGTTTGCCCCTGTGCTTCAGGGCTACTGCACGGAGTCTACCATGCGCGGGCTCGCGCTGCGGTACACTACCGAAACCATGACGGTCTCCAACCATCGCGCGTTGCTGCACCTCATGGCTCTCTGTTGTCGCTGTCGCTGAAGCCCGCTCTCTCCACTCCGCCGCTTGTTCACAGACATCGTCCCTCCCGGAACCTGCTGGCTCTTCGCCCAGCTCCAAGGAGTCCTTCATGCCCGTTCGACCTCGTCTCTCGCTCGATGTGTGGGCCGTCGTGCTCGCGCTTCTGCTTGCCCTTACTGTCCGCTTCGGGCTGATACGCTCCGTTCCGTGGTAACGCCTGCCTGGCGCCATCGCCGCTCGGAAAGCTCCTCACCCCGCGACAAGGAAGCTGGCTTATGAAGACACCGCTAGGCAAGACCCCCACAGAGACGCTGGCGGCCACCGCTGCCAGTCGTCTGGAACCGCGCACCACCCTGCTTGATCTCGTACCCGGCATCCTCCTGCTCGCAGCCGTGGGCGTCGCCGGCAAGTTCGTCGAGCAATCCATCAGCCGCTACGGCAAGGCACATCACCTGATCCTGCCGAACATTGAGTACGTCCTGTGGGCCATCCTCTTCGGTGCGATCATCGCCAACACCGTCGGCCTGCCGCGTCTCTTCCGCGCCGGGGTGGCGACCTATGAGTTTTGGCTCAAAGCCGGCATCATCCTGCTGGGAGCCCGCTTCGTGCTTGGCGATGTCGCCAAACTCGGCGGCCGCTCGCTCATCCTTGTCTTCCTTGAGCTCATCCTGTCGCTTGCCTTTATGACCTGGCTCGGCAAGCGCTTCGGGCTCGGCGACAAACTGACGACCCTGCTCGCCGTCGGCAGCTCCGTCTGCGGCGTGTCCGCCATCATCGCCATGCAGGGCACGATTGAAGCCGACGAGCGTGAGTCTTCGACCGCCATCGCGGCCATCCTCGCCCTTGGTGCACTCTCGCTGATCGCCTTCCCTCTGGTGGGCCACAGCCTTCACATGTCCGACCAGGCATACGGTCTCTGGGCAGGTCTGGCTGTCGACAACACCGCCGAGGCCACCGCCGCGGGCGCGCTCTACTCAGACGCCGCCGGCAAGTTCGCCGTGCTCGCCAAGACCTGCCGCAACGCCATGATCGGCTTCGTCGTTCTCGGCTATGCCGTGCAGTGGGCGCGAAGGGGCGTCGCCAACGCTACAACCTCGGCGCAGCTGCAACACAAAGGCGCGTTCCTGTGGGCAAAGTTTCCCAAGTTCGTGCTCGGCTTCCTGCTGATCTCGCTTCTGGCAACGCTTGGCTCGTCGCACAACCCAGGAATCGCCGCGTTCGGCTTCACCAGGCCGCAGCTGCTCGTCCTCGGCAATCTCAGCCGATGGGCGTTCCTGCTGACCTTTGCCGGCGTCGGCCTGCGGACCAACCTGCGAGACCTTGGCCGACAGGGCGCCCGGCCGTTCATCGTGAGCGCCCTAGGAGAGATCGTGATCGCCATCATCACGCTTGGCCTGGTGCTGGGTACCGATCGCAGCTGGCACCTCTAACCAGTCAGCTCGCTGGCGGCTGCCGCGCTCGAAGGCAGAAGAGGCCAGCCACCGAAGCCCTGGCCTAATCGTCTGTCACCATATCGGTCACAATCTCGTCCATCGGCTCGCCGAGCGGCCGGTCGCGCTGCAGCATGGTCAGGCGATCGGTAAACTCCTCGACGATCTCCGGCCGGATGCGCCGCATCGCCACCACCATGCCCGCCAGCAACGCCCGGACTGCCGGGCTCTGCGACTGCTGCAGCGCGAGAAACAACGTTCCCTCCAGAATGTCGCGCTCGCCTGCGATCGCAGGCGGCTCATCACCCGCCGTGATGGCGGAGCGAACCGCCAGCAGTTGCTCCAGGCGAATCATGTAGTTCGCCAGTGCGGGTCCCTCGGGCAGCCGATAGAACGGCGACGGCGTCTCCGCGGTCAGGCCGCTTTGCGCCAGCAGCCGGATCAGCTCGCCGGCCAGTGTCATCACCGCGACCTCCGGCTGGCCCGCTGGGCATGTCGCCTGCGCTTGCCCCAGGGACGTGCTGTCCGCGGCGCGCAGCACCGTCCCCTGCAGCGTCCACTCCGGCGTCATCGCAAGCAGGTGCACCTTCACGACGAAGTCCGGCGTCAGCTCCGCCTCAAACGCCGACTCCATCGCCTCCGCGTCGCTCCACTCGCCGCCCCGCAGCACAAATCCCGATCCGCCCTGGGTCACGCGCGGCAGCAGCGTACGAACCCGCGCCGCCGTATGAAACTCAAGCTGTTCAGCGAGAAACAGCGGCAGCGCACGGCTCAGGCGGCCAAGCGCGTCCGCCATCTGCATCCCCTGTGGGCCCTCGGGCGGCGCAAACTCTGCCGTTCCACCCAGCAGCGTCACCACCGGAGCAACCTCCGGCTTGTCGCCAAAGACCTCGGTCAGCGGTCCGCCGACGCGCTTCCACACCGGCCCGATCATCTCCAGCATGCCAATCTCGAGCGGCAGCTGCGGGTCGCGCGGCGTGTTCGCCTGCCGCAGCCGGGCTATCGTGTTCTCCCAGAAGCCCAGCGTCTCCCGCCAGTCTGGCCGCCGCTGCGCAAACAGCTGATTGACGATCGCGCCCGCCGGCTCAAACTCGCCCAGGTCCACATGCGCCTTGATCAGGTTGTTGCCCACCATCAGCCCGTGGATCTCCGGCATAAACAGCGGCCCGGTAATCTCGATCAGCTCCCGCAGGTGCCCGCCCAGACCCAGATCGCCGCTCATCGGATAGAGGAAGTCCGTCGGCACCGGTCCGGTGAAGCTGGCCAGGCCCTCCTGATAGAGCGTGAGGGCGCGTGGCAGATCGCCGCTGGCCATCGCCGCCTTGGCCAGCCACAGACGCACCCGCCAGCTGTTCGGCAGCGCCCGCACCCGCTCCATCGCCTGCAGGCGCGCGTCTTCCCCGCCCCGCTCGAACTCAGTCGCCAGATACCAGCCCAGACCGTTCTCGATGTTCGGATCAAGCTCGATCGCCCGCCACAGCGTTGCCTCGGCGCGCTCCGGCTGGTTGCGCCCGGCGTACACCTTGGCCAGGTTGGTGAGCACGGCGCCGTCCTCGCCAAAGCGGTTGAGATAATCGTTCAGCACCCGCTCCGCTTCGTCGATGCGGCCGAGCTGCAGCAGCACAATGGCATACACGCACGCGCCCCGCACCGGGTTGGTATCAATGGCATACAGCCGTGCCGCTGCCGGCTCAATGTCGACGAACAAGCCATCGTTCATCGCATTCACCAGCACGGTGTAGAGCTCCTCCGGCGACTCCCAGTTCGCCTGCAGACTGGCCGGCAGAATCTCCTCCCGCCACTGCTGCCGGGTGAGAAAGACCTCCTGACCATACTGGTCATACACCCGGACGAAGTTGGGATCATTGCGCATCTGCTCGACCGTCATCGATTCGGACCTGGGCTCGGACCTGGGCGCGGGCTCGGAGATCTGCGCCGGCGTAGCCGACGGATCCTGGTCACGGCCGCCGTCCTTCACCAGCGAGAGACCGTCGTTGATCACAGCTGGGTCGCCCTTTACCGGAGCCGGCTTCGCTTCTTCTGGAGCTGGCGCCAGCTCCGGCTCCTCGATCGCGTGAGTCGGCTGATCCTTCACCAGGAACGGCCCTGCCCCCGTCGCCAAAGGAGGCTCCGCAACTTCCTCAACCGAGGCCGGCGGCGCCAGCGGGGTTGCCACCGGACTTGCTATTGGACTTGGCATCCCGGTGCTGATCGGCGGCACAGCAACCGGCAGCGGCTCAGCCACCTGTGCCGGCTCGGAGATCGGCAACGGCTCCGCCGGCGCAACCGGCAATAGCTCTTCCACCAGCTTTGCTTCCGGCTCAGCTTCGCGCGTGCTGGTGCTCGCCGCGCCCTTCTTTCCAAACAGCTTCTCAAGCAAACCCATGGATCTTTCCTCTTTCGTGACGACTGTCTTTCGTAGCGACGCTCGTTCGTGTCGGCGACCCGGCCGCTCAGCGACACGGGCCCTCTGGTTCAGCCTGCGGTCCGCTGACGGTCAGCACTCTGCTGCCGCTCCAGAGCCGCCGCAACCTGCAGCATGGTGGTTTCATCGAAGTGTCGTCCCATCACCTGCACGCCGATCGGCAGCCCCTCCGCAGTCCTCCCGCAGGGCACGCTGATCGCCGGCAGACCCGCCAGACTTGCGGCAACCGAGTAGATATCGGCCAGATACATCGCGACCGGGTCAGCCGTCTTTTCGCCGAGCCTGAAGGGCGGCGTTGGCGTCATCGGCCCGACCAGCACGTCCACCTCACTGAAGGCGGCCAGAAAATCGCGTGTCAGCAGCGTTCGTACCTGCTGCGCCTTGCGATAGTACGCGTCGTAGTACCCCGAGCTCAGCGCGTAGGTGCCCAGCAGAATGCGTCGCTTCACCTCGGCGCCAAAGCCCTGGTCGCGGGTCTCGCGGTACATGCTGCCCAGCGTCGTCGCGGTCTCTGCCCGCAGCCCAAAGCGAACGCCGTCGAAGCGGGAGAGGTTCGACGAGGCCTCCGCCGTCGCCAGCACGTAGTACGCCGGGATGGCGTACCGCGTATGCGGCAGCGCCACCGGCTTCACCTCGCATCCCTTGGCTCGCAGGCCCGCAATCGCCTGCTCGACCGCGCTTCGAATCTCCGGATCGAGCCCCTCGCCGAAGTACTCCGCCGGAACCCCTACGCGCAGACCCGCCACCGGCTCCTGCAGCCCCGCGCTATACCGTGGAACCTGCCTGTCGGACGTGGTCGCGTCACACCCGTCGCTCCCGGCCAGAACCTCCATCATCAACGCCGCGTCTTCGACCGTCTTGGTCAGCGGCCCCACCCGATCGAGCGACGAGGCAAATGCAATCAGCCCGTAGCGGCTCACCCGTCCGTAGGTCGGCAGCACCCCGACCACCCCGCAGAAGGCCGCCGGCTGCCGTACCGATCCGCCAGTATCCGTGCCTAGGCTCGCCACGCAGAGATCAGCCGCCACCGCCGCTGCCGAGCCACCACTGGACCCGCCCGGCACCCGGTCGAGCGCCCGCGGATTGCGCACCGGCCCGAACGCCGAGTTCTCATTCGAGGAACCCATCGCAAACTCGTCGCAGTTCAGCTTGCCCAGCAGGACCGCGCCCGCGGCCTCCAGCCGGCCAACCACCGTCGCGTCATAGGGTGGCAGATACCCGGCGAGGATTTTCGATCCAGCCGTGGCCGGCGCGCCCCGCATCGCCAGAACATCCTTGATGCCCACCGGCACGCCCGCCAGCGGCGGCAGCGGCTCGCCCGCAGCCACCATGCCGTCGATCCGCTCCGCCTGTGCCAGCGCTCGCTCCCGGCTCAGCGCCAGATAGCTGTTGATCCCCTGCCCCGTCGGCCCGTCCACAGCGGCGATGCGCTCATAGTGCAGCTCCGCCAGGCGCACGGCCGAGATCTGCCCGCGCGCCACCGCAGCACGCGCCGCAACCAGCGTCAGGCCTTCCAGATTGATTCCGTCCAACCCACCCTCCATCGTTCCGTCTCTAGCGATCATTCCGTCTCTAGCGCTCGTTCCGTCGTTAGCGCTCAATGACCTTCGGAACCTTGAAGAAGCGACCATCGGTCTCGGGCGCCGCGGCCAGTACGGAGACGCGATCGACCGAAGGCCGTACCGCGTCCACTCGCAGCTCCTGGCCGCTTTGTGAATCCTGGCCGCTCTCCGCCAGCGCCAGCATCTCGCCCACCTGCGCCATCGCGGGTACGCCCGTCGTGTCCAGCTCATTCATCCGCGCAATGTGCTCCAGAATCGCATTCAGATCGCGTTCAATCGCCGGCTCTTCCTCCGCCGTGAGCTGCAGATTGGCCAGCGCTGCGACGTGCCGCACCTCGTCCCGCGAGACCCTTCTGGCCGTGTTGTCCGTTACCGTCATGACTCGCGAAACCCCTTTGTGGAACGCTTCTTCCCGGTTGCCGGGCGAACGCCGCGCTGGACCGCCTTCGATCCTCCGCTCCTCTGAAAGTGTATCTCGCGCAGCTCCACCCGGGCGATTCGCCGCAGATCGGCCGTGAGCTGCCCACGCAGGATCAACATCTGCTGCAGCCAGGGGTCATCGCTGACCTCGATCGTGACAACACCGTCGCCATACTCCATCACCACGCCATGCTCGGCCATCGCCCGCCCACACGCCACCGGCCAGGCCGCCGCCAGCTTGTCCACCGGCGCCAGCCCGCTCAGGCTTTTACCCAGCGAAGACCGCAGTAAGTCCCGCATTCCCTGCATCGCGTCTCTCCGTCTCTATCTCGCGGCCCGCGCAGGCGCCGGCGCCATGACGTCCGCCGCCCCGGGCACAATCTCGAGTACATGCGCCCGTACCCGCTCCAGAAAGACCTCCGTCCGGAAGCTCCTGGCCCAGGCATGCGCCGTCTCCGGATCAAAGCGGCTCTCTCCTGCCTCGAAACGTCGTATACCCTCCGCCAGGGAGCCCGCGGTCTGCTGGTCGAAGTACACCCCTGTGGCCGCCGGGCCCGATCCCCGCACCGTCTCGAGCGATCCTCCAGCGCCGTAGGCGATCACCGGCCGGCCGCACGCCTGCGCTTCAAGCGGCACCATGCCGAAGTCCTCGTCCGCCGCAAACAGCAGCGCCCGGCATGCCGCATACTGCTCCCAAAGCTCTTCCGTCGGGAGCTCCCCCAGAAACGTCGTCTCCGGGCCGGCCAGCCGCCGCAGCCGCGCCATCTCCGGGCCGGCTCCAACCACTCGCAGCGATCTCCCCAGCTGCTGGCACGCCGCAATCATCAGCTCGGTCCGCTTGTAGGCCACCAGCCGGCCGGCCGCCAGATAGTGCGTCCCTGGCGACCCTCGCCGCGCCCGCGAAAGATCGATCGGCGGGGCAATGACCGTACTCGACCGGCCATAGCAGCGCGCAATCCGGTCCGCCACGTACTGCGAGTTCGCCATAAAGTCCGTCACTCTGCCTGAAGCCGTCGTATCCCATCGCCGCACCCGCGCCGCCGTCGCCGTAAACACCGCCCGTGTTACCGGCCCCATGCTCGCGCGATACGGCTCATACCCGTCATACAGATAGCGCATCGGCGAGTGACAGTAGCAGACATGCGTCGCGCCCGGGTCGGCCCGCACCCCCTTCACCGGCCCGCTGTCGGACGAGATCACCAGATCGAAGCCGCGCAGATCCAGGCTCTCCGTCGCCGCCGGATACAGCGGCATCATGTGGCGATGAAAGCGCCGCGCCAGCGGCACGCGCTCGAGAAACGACGTATGCAGCGGCCGGCCGGCAAGCCCCTCCGGCAGCGCCTGCGGCTCTGCCACCAGCGTAAATAGCTCAGCGGTTGGAAACAGCGCACCCAGGCACTCCGCCACGCGCTCCCCGCCGCCGCGTGTCACAAACCAGTGATGAACCAGCGCAACCCGCATGCGCTCAGCCTATCGCGTTCCCGACAGCTCCGCCGTCAGTACGCGCCATCCTGGTTCACCACCGAGAGAAACGTCCGCAGCAGAATCACGAAGTCTCGCCGCATCGACCATCGCTCCACATAGTCGCAGTCCAGCTGCACCCGCTGCGGATACGTTAGCTGGCTGCGCCCCGAGACCTGCCACAGCCCGGTCAGCCCCGGCTTGACCCGTCGATAGTAGCTGAACCCGTCACCATACTTCTCGACCTCCGCCGCAACGATCGGGCGTGGCCCCACCAGCGTCATCTTGCCCGTCATCACATTCCACAGCTGCGGCAGTTCATCCAGGCTGTACCGCCGCAGAAAGCGGCCGATCCGGGTCACTCGCGGATCGTAGCGCAGCTTGTGCGTCCGGCTCCACTCCGCCCGCGCCTGCGGATGGCGTGCCAGGTAGTCGTCCAGCACCTTTGCCGAGTTCTCGCACATCGTACGAAACTTCCACATCGAAAAGAAGGCGCCATTCCGGCCGATCCGTCGGTGCGAGTAGAAGATCGGCCCCGGCGTCGTCATCATCACAAGAACCGACAACAGCCCAAGAATCGGCAGCGTCACCGGCAGAGAGATCAGGATGAGCAGGATGTCGATGATGCGCTTGGCCCGGTACCGCAGGAGCCGGCACGGCAGATCCTCCACCGAGCTGCGTGGCCGCTCCCTGCCCGCACTCACCTCCACCGCTTCGGCGTAGGAAAACGAGCCCGGAAGCGTAGCGGTGCGTGTCGCCGGAGACTGCTCCTCATGCTGCATAGGAATCCTGTCTAGGCACGCGTTGGACTAACCCTCATGTGGTGACCTACTGCATGCGGTTGCGCAACAAGCGGATAGCCAGCGTGCGGCTCTGCTTCCTGCACCTATGAGCCGGATCTATGTAAGCCAGTCCGATGGTGGCGCGTCCCAGACCCAAAAGAGTGCACGTTCCTGAAGCGGGTAGTCCCAGAGCCGCAGAAGTTCCGCTTCAGTCTAACCCCCCAGCACTCCAGCGTTTGGGAGAAAATGTAACCCTTTCGGGGGAGGTCGCTTCTCTCGAACCTGCCTCATAACCCTTACAGCATCTTTCCTGAAGGTGTACAGCAAGCCGCTCCCGATCGGGCCATTTTCTCTCCAGGAAGATGGTCTCCACTGCAGTGGAACAGCGCCATAGCCTTAGGAAAAGTGCTCTAGAATGACCTGGATGCAGATCCTCGACACCTCTCTCGCCGGCGTCAAGCGCCTTCGCCCTACACGCTTCGGCGACGACCGTGGCTGGTTTGCCGAAGTCTTCAATACCGAGCGCTTCGCCGCCGCCGGTCTTCCCGCCAGCTTCGTTCAGGACAATCAGTCCTTCTCGCGAAAGGGCGTCCTGCGCGGACTTCACTACCAGCTCGGCCGGCCCCAGGGAAAGCTCGTTCGCGTGCTCTCCGGCCACATCTGGGACGTCGCCGTCGACCTGCGGCGCCACTCGCCGCACTTCGGTCAGTGGGCAGCCTTCGACCTCAAGCCCCTCACCGAGGACGGTGATCTCGAGCTCCTCTGGATCCCGGAAGGCTTTGCCCACGGCTTCCTGGTCGTCTCAGACACCGCCGAGGTGCTCTACAAGACGACCGATCTCTACCACCCCGCCGGCGAGCGCGCCATCCTCTGGAACGACCCCACCCTCAACATCGCCTGGCCGCTCCATCTGCTCGCCGGCGCGCCGCCCGCCGTCAGCGGCAAAGACGCCGTCGGCACCGCCTTCAAGGATGCGGAGCTCCCGTAACGTCGCCAGCCTCACCCGCGTGGGCCAGCCACAGCTCCACCTCCGCCAGGCTGGAAACCCCCTGATACTCACCGGAGCACGGCGTCTCCTCCGTTCCCTCCAACAGAAAGGCCTGCCGCAGGCCCGCTCTATTCGCCGCCGCCACGTCGCTGCAGCGATCCCCCACCAGAACCGACGCCGCCAGCGAGATGCCCAGCTCCGTCACCGCTCGCCGCAGCATCCCCGGCGAGGGCTTCCGGTCCTCATGCTCCAGCCGGTACTCGCCCACACCGTGCTCGGGATGATACGGACAGAAGTAGACCGCATCCAGCCGCACGCCCGCGCGCCCGAGCTCCGCCCGCATCCACTCCATCAGTGTATGGAACTCGCCCTCCGTGTAGTAGCCGCGCGCGATCCCGGACTGGTTCGTCACCACCACCAGCCGGTAGCCCAGCCGCTGCGCCGCCCTGCAGAGCGAAACGATCCCAGGAACGAAGCGCACATCCTCCGCCCGGATCAGATACCCGATCTCCTCATTGATCACGCCGTCGCGATCAAGAAACAGAGCCCGCTCAACCATCGCCACCTCCTCTTTGTTCTGGGGCACTTCGATCAAATGGCCCCCTGGCTAAGGGCATGGCTTCAGCCATGCCGTAAGTGCCCGCCGCAAACTCGGCTTTAGCCGCTGAGGTCAGCCTGGTCATACTCCCCGGACTGAATCAAGCTCCAAGACATTTCCCTGCCGTCGGCACCCGAATCTGTGGCCCCAAACATCCTCCTTCCCGGCGCGCCCGAAGCAGTTCATTCACCGCCTCCACCACCATCGCTGGCGACACCTGCTGCACGCAGGCGTTGTTGCGGCACGGCGCATAGTCCTTCCCGTCGTAACAGGGCCTGCACGCAAACCCCTCCCCTCCCCACAGCCCGATCACCCCGGGCCGCTGCGGCAGAAAAGTATGCGGACTGGTCGGCCCAAAGATCGCCACGATCCCCGCATCGCTCAGCCCCGCCAGATGCAGCGGCCCCGTATCCGGCGTCACCACCACATCACTC
>CAXSEC010000036.1:21104-24262 GCA_964236325.1 uncultured Acidobacteriaceae bacterium
CAGCGCGCGGCAGCGGCGAGTCCGGCATCTGCGGTGGAGCGACCGGCGCCGTCGCCTGCGGCCGAACATCATCCGGCAGCTCCAGCAGCAGCCGCACAAACTCGTCTGAATGATGTCTTCCCGGCAAAATCCGCCGCTCCCGCACGTCAGCTGACAGCGCCCATCTGCGCCCAGCCCGCGCAGTGCGCGTCAACACCTGATAGCGCCGGTCGTAGTACACCGTGCCGATCCGATCGTAGCTTCGCCCCGCCAGCCGCCTCCACAGCGAGAGCAGCGCCCGCAGCCGCACAGCCGTGCCGCCGCGCAACAACGTCGTCTCCTCGGCCGCGATCGGCGTGATCCACGGATACAGCGCCAGCAGCGGCGCAACCTGCTCCCCGCACAGCCAGTCGATCTCATGGCCCTGATCGCGCAGCGCCCGCACCGCCGGCACCAGCATCAGCACATCCCCAATCGCGCCCAGCTTGACGATCAGCACCCGCCCCATGCTATCTCTCGTCCAGAAACACCGATTGATTGCGCAGCACGGAGATAAACGCCAGATACCGCATCAGCAGCTCATAGCGGTTCGGTCCCAGCACCCGCAGCGTCAGCTTCAACATCCAGTGCACCGCCGTGACCCGCCGATCGCGCGGGCTGAACTCCCGCCACGTCGACTTTGCCGGCGCCTCTTTGCCGGCCACCAGACGCAGCCGTCGCGCAAATCCGGCGAACTCCCCCGCCGCCGCGAACGGATCCTGGCCCCGCCAGCGTGCCTGGTGCTTGGCATAGATCCGCCGCGCCAGCCGGGTCACCACGGTTCCATCCGACAGCCGGTCAAAGCCATACGGCACCCCTTGCAGCCGCAGATCCGTCGCCGCCCGCAGCGCCTCGCGGTACGTGGCAAACAGCGGCTGCAGGTCGGGTCGATCGGCCAGCGTAAAGCGGTTCGTATTGCGCGAAAGCCCGTCCTTCTTCTCAACCTCCAGCCCGCTGAAGTGAAAGAAGCGCAGCGGCACCAACGGCCGCGCCGGTATCGACGATCCCGCCGGAGTCTCCACCATCAGCCCTGCCTCGGTCGATCGCAGCCCGCGCTCATGCAGGTTCCAGTACGCCATGTTGCATCCCGCATCCCGCAGAATCGCCACACCCTCAAACATCCCGGGCGCCAGGTTCATCCACTTCTGGTCGACAAACAGACCCGTCCGCCCCTCGCTGAACCCCAGCGACAGACATCGCTCGCTCCACCAGCGCAGCAGCCGATCGGTCTCCTCCGACCGCCGAAACGCCGCAAACCCCAGATTGTAGGTGCCGTTGTAGAGGTGATCCTGCTCGCTCGGCTCAAAAGCATCGTCGAGCGGCGTCGTCAGATGCGGCGTCAGCACTGCGTTCGCCCCCGATCGTAACGCCGCAAACACCGGCTCGAGCGGGCTGTACACGCAGATGTCCGGATCGAGATACACCAGCTGCTCCAGCCCATACGTGCGAAACAGATACGCCAGAAACGCCGGCTTCACATTCGTGTTCAGCTCCAGAATGTCGTACTTCATCGCCTCCCCGCGCAGATCGGCAAGGCCAATCTCCGCCAGCGCCACCGCCTCAAACCGCTCGCCAAGAAAGGGACTCACGTCCGGCAGGTCCGCCACCAGCAGCACGAAGAACCAGTGACCCGGATGATGGCGAAGGTAAGAAACCGCCAGCGTCCGAGCAAACGGCAGGTAGTTCGGCGAGATCACCGTACATGCAGCGATCAAACCGTCAGCTCCAGAAAACCCATAACCATCAGAATACTAGAGCCAGGCCTCCCCGTTCGACGCCCACCCCGCTCAGAACACCCGATCCTCCAGCAAGCGCAGCAGGTACTGCCCATAGCTGCTCTTCTGAATGCGCATCGCCAACGCCCGCAGTTCGTCCGCCGAGATGTACCCCAGCCGAAACGCAATCTCCTCCGGGCACGAAACCTTTAATCCCTGCCGCTGCTCAATGGTATGGATGAATGTCGACGCCTCCAGCAGCGAGTCATGCGTGCCGGTATCGAGCCACGCCATGCCTCGCCCCAGAACCTGCGTCCGCAGCTGCCCGCGCTCCATATACCACCGGTTCACGTCCGTGATCTCGAGCTCCCCGCGCGGCGACGGCTTCAATCCCTCCGCCACCCCTACCACCTGCGCGTCGTAGAAGTAAATCCCCGTCACCGCATAGCGGCTCTTCGGCTTCAGCGGCTTCTCTTCGAGCCCGATCGCTTTGCCCTGCGCGTCGAACTCCACCACCCCGTACCGCTCCGGATCAAGCACCGGGTACGCAAACACTGTCGCGCCCTCGGTCTGGACCGCCGCCTCGCGCAGCGTCCTTTGAAAATCATGCCCGTAGAAGATGTTGTCGCCCAGCACCAGGCAGCACCCCTCGCCCGCAAGAAACTCCCGGCCGATCAGAAACGCCTGCGCCAGCCCATCCGGACTCGGCTGCACCGCATAGCGCAGCGTCAGCCCCCATTGCCTGCCGTCACCCAGCAGCTGCTCAAAGCGCGGCGTATCGACCGGCGTCGAGATGATCAGGATCTCGCGGATCCCCGCCAGCATCAGCGCCGAAAGCGGATAGTAAATCATCGGCTTGTCATAGATCGGCAGCAGCTGCTTGCTGATCGCCTGCGTCACCGGATGCAGCCGCGTCCCCGAGCCTCCGGCCAGAATGATCCCCTTCACCGTCCCGCCTCCGCCCTGGCAACCGCCGGCTCCCCTGCGGAGCCACCCCGGCCTGTATAGTTCGTCGCCTCCCACTCGCGATACGCGCCGCTCGTCACCCGCTCCACCCACGCGGCATGGTCGAGGTACCACTGCACTGTCTTGCGCAGCCCGGTCTCAAAGCTCTCCGTCGGCTTCCATCCCAGCTCGCGTTCGATCTTGCGCGCATCAATCGCGTACCGCCGATCGTGTCCCGGCCGATCCTGCACATACGTCAGCAGCTGGCGATGCGGCCGAAACGCCGAGTCCGGCACCAGCTCATCAAGCAGCCCGCAGATCGCCGTCACCACCTCCAGATTGCTGCGCTGGTTGTTGCCACCAATGTTGTACGTCTCGCCCGTCTGTCCGCGCTCGAGCACCGCCCGGATCGCGCTGGTATGGTCGCCCACATACAACCAGTCCCGCACCTGCTGGCCATTACCATAGATCGGCAGCGCC
>CAXSEC010000036.1:24272-24811 GCA_964236325.1 uncultured Acidobacteriaceae bacterium
CTTGCCTCGCAGCGCATACGTCAGCACCAGCGGAATCAACTTCTCCGGAAACTGGTGCGGCCCATAGTTGTTTGAGCAGTTCGTAATCACCGCCGGCAAGCCATACGTATGCGCCCACGCCCGCACCAGGTGGTCGCTCGCTGCCTTGCTCGCCGCATAGGGCGATCGCGGAGAGTATGGCGTCGCTTCATGAAACGCGGCATCCTCTGGCTCGAGCGACCCAAACACCTCATCGGTCGACACATGCAGAAAGCGAAACTGCTCCCGCTCTGTCCCGTCCAGGCGCTGAAAGTGCGACCGCGCCGCCTGCAGCAACCTAAACGTGCCATCAATATTCGTCCGCAGAAACGCCTCCGGCCCCAGGATCGATCGATCGACGTGGCTCTCCGCCGCAAAGTGCACGATCGCCCGCGGCCGAAACTCCTCGAGCAGCCGCGCCACCAGCGCCGCGTCGCAGATATCGCCATGCACAAACGTGTATCGCGCCGATCCTTCTACCGGCGCCAGTGTCTCCGGATTGCCGGCGTACGTCAGCTTGT
>CAXSEC010000037.1:0-24298 GCA_964236325.1 uncultured Acidobacteriaceae bacterium
ATTGGACGCGGGCTGGCCGAGGCGCTGCATGAGCTGGGCAACAAGGTGATCATCTCCGGGCGGCGCAAGGAGGTTCTGGAGGAGACGACGAAGGCGAATGCCGGCATGGAGTTTGTGCAGTTGGATATTGAGGATCCCGCGAGCATTGCGGCGGTGGCGAAGAAGCTAATTGCGGAGTATCCGGAGCTTGATGTGCTGCTGAACAATGCAGGCATCATGAAGGCGGATGCCGTGGACGGCCCGGTGGATGATGCGATTGTTGCGTCGACGATAGCGACGAATCTGCTGGGGCCGATACGGCTGACGTCGGCGCTGCTCGATCATCTGAAGTCGCGGCCGGAGGCGACGATTCTTACGGTGACCTCGGGGCTGGCGTTTACGCCTCGGGCGACGCATGCGACGTACTCTGCAACGAAGGCGGCGATCCACTCGTATTCGCTCTCGCTGCGGTACATGTTGAAAGATACGGCGGTGCAGGTGGTGGAGCTGGTGCCGCCCTATGTGCAGACGGAGCTGACGGGGGCTCAGCAGGCGACGGATCCGCGCGCGATGCCGCTGAAGGAGTACATCGAAGAGACGATGCGGCTGCTGGGAACGGATACAGACGAGGTGCTGGTGGAACGGGCGAAGCCGCAGCGGAACAATGCGGGCCCGCAGGAGCGCGCGTTCTTCACGAAGCAGAATGACATGCTGAGCGGCAAGTAATAGTTGTGGGTGGGTGGAGCGGCGCCTCTTCTGGGGGCGCCGTTTTGTTCTGGGCTAACTTATCTGCGGCGGCGAAGGAAGAAGAAGAGCAGCAGCAGGATGATGAGGAAGCCGAAGCTGCCAGGCCAGATAAACCAGCCTCCGCCTGAACTATAGCCACCGACCATAAGGCAGCCTGTGAGCGGCATAACGGCGCCGAGACTGAGAAGAGCAAGCAAGAGAGGACGGGTGAGGCGAGAAGGGGTCATGGGAGGTTTGATGAGGTCAGCGGGATCGGCGGCTGATGAGTAGAGTGCCTAAGCGGGCTCGAGTAGGGAGTGTCAGGGCTGTGCTCTGGAGCGCAGAGTAATCTCACCCACATTGATCTCATCGGGTTGATCGAGAAGGTAGGCAACGGCGCGTGCCACAGCATCAGGGGACATGGCGAACTTTTCTCCGGCTTTTTGAAGCTGCTGCTTGAGTTCCGGGCTTTTCACGTGCTCGCTGAAGGCAGTGTCTGTGAAACCTGGCAGGATCGTACTCACTCGAATGTGACCGGCCAATTCTTGTCTTAGACCGTCCGAGAGAGCAAGTACAGCCGCCTTAGTGGCTGAGTAGACGACCTGGTTCGGTACCGTCTTGCGAGCCGCAGTGGATGCGGTGTGGATGAAGTGTCCTGAGCCTTGATGGCGAAAGACAGGCAGGGCGGCCGCGATACCAAACAGAACGCCTTTGATGTTGACATCGACCATGGTCTCCCAATCATCGACTGCGAGCTCGTCAAAGGGCCCGATGGGCATTGCACCCGCATTGCTGAACAGAACATCAAGTCGACCGAAGGCCTGTCGTGCAAGAGCGACGAGTTCCTGAAGGTCTTCACGTCGACTTACGTCCGTGACTCGGTACATCGCCTGACCGCCCGCGCGATGGATCTCCTGGGTGAGCTGTGCAAGTCTCTGTTCATGCCGTGCCCCAAGTACAACCTTTGCGCCGCACTGGGCGAGATGAAGGGCCGTTGCTTTCCCGATACCGCTACTTGCGCCTGTGATCGCGATGACTTTGCCGGAGATCATATAGCGTTCTATAGATGAGTTAGCTCTCTAGAGATGAGTTTTGGGCGCGAAAGTTCTATCGGGATCAATGGATCGTGCAAGTTAGCTTGTCGTCAGCCACGCTGCAACTTACAAGAGGCGATTTAGCGCGAACTGCTGCGAGCTACCCGGTCGCCGGTTGCGGGAAAGAAGCGTTTGAGGGTAAGGAAGGGTTTTTCGTAGATGTTGTAACTCACATAGGCGACGGCGAAGGTGCCGAGAAGCACACTGAAGAAGAGGATAGGTTCGAGTTTGAGGTAGTTCGAGGTCTGGGTGAGATGGTGCAGGATGGCGCCTCGTATGCGAATCATGACGTAGACGTGAAGGACATACATGCCGTAGCTGTAGGTTCCGAGGGTTTTCAGGACTGGGCGCTGCAGGATGCGGGAGACGGGGCCGCCGGAGATGGATTCGGTGAGGAGGGCGGCGAAGAAGACCGCGAGGAGAAGCAGGCCTGGTCCAAGAAGCACGCGGGAGGAGTGGAGCATGCCGGCGCGGTGGGAGGGAGAGACGAAGTCGAAGAGGTGTCCCTGGTAGATGGCGATGAGGGCCAGGCCGGTGGCTGCCAGAGCCATGACAGGGCGGCGCCAGCGCTGGACGCGCGGCCACAGTGCGGGATCGGTGAAGGCGGAAGCGAGCCAGGCGCCGGCGAGAAGGCCGTCGAGACGGCAGGGCGTGAGGATGTAGACGGCGTGCACGGGCACACTGTGGGTGAGGGCGAGGACGCGCAGGAAGAAGGAGAGGGCGATGCCGGCGACACAGACGATGCGGAGGTGGCGCGTGGGTGTGAAGGCGACGAGAAAGGGCCAGACGAGATAGAAGTGCTCTTCGACGGCGAGCGACCAGAGATGAAGGGCGAAGGCGGTATGCCAGCCGACTAGGGCTTCGCGGATGTTGTTGTAGTAGCCGAGGAGAGAAAGGAGGTCGGCTCGTGCGGCGGGTGTGGGCCTCAGGTGGTATTCGAAGGCGAGAAAGCCGCAGAAGGCAAGGTAGAGGGGAAGGATGCGGAGGGCGCGACGAAGATAGAAGCTCTGGCAGAAACGAGGTCTGCCGCGGCTGGCGAGCAGGATGCGGGTGATGAGGAAGCCGGAGAGGACAAAGAAGAGATCGACGCCGATCCAGCCTGCGCCAAGGCTGCGGAACAAGCCTTGACTCAGCGCATCGGCGAGGTGGCTCTCACTGCCGATGTGAGCGCTGGTGTGGCAGGCGATGACGAGAAGGATGGCCAGACCGCGGACACCATCGAGGGCGGGGAGGTGACTCAGGCCTGGGGCGGCCAGAGTGTCTTTGGGGGCGGTGGACATCGACGTTCAGTTTCCTGCGGAGAGAGTGCCAAGTAGGAACATAGCAGGGGTTAGCAGGGTCCGCTGGAGGAGATTGCAATGCCGCATGCCCTCAGGTTCGTTAGTGAAGGAGCAGGCTGACGATGCTGGCGCTCATAAGGTTGGCCATGGTGCCGGCGAGCATGGCGCGGAGGCCGAGGCGGGCGAGATCGTTGCGGCGGGCGGGGATGAGGGCGCCGATACCGCCGATCTGCATGCCGATGGAGCCGAGGTTGGCGAAGCCGCAGAGGGCGAAGGTGGCGATCGAAAAGGTGCGCGGGGAGAGGGTGGATTTCTGTGCGCCGAGCTGGGTGAAGGCGATGAACTCGTTGAGGACGGCGCGGGTTCCGAGCAGGTTGCCGATGGTGTGGGCGTCGTGCCAAGGGATGCCGATGAGCCAGGCGACGGGGGCGCCGATGACGCCGAGAATGCTGTTGAGGCTGGTGGGGAAAGAGACTTCGTGCGAGCCGAGGTGGTGGACGCCGAGGCCGTTGTGGATGCCGAGCATGAGGGCGTTGACGAGGCCGACGAGGGCGAGGAAGCTGATGAGCATGATGGCGACGTTGAAGGCGAGGCGGCCGCCGTCGATGGTGCCGCGGGCGATGGCGCCGAGGAGGTTCTCGTCGCGATGCTGCTCGTCGGGCGGCATGGTGACGGTGCCGGCGGTGGCGGGCTGCTCGGTTTCGGGGACGAGCATTTTGGCGACGAGGATGGTGCCGGGGGCGGTCATGATGACGGCGGAGAGGAGGTCCTGGGCGTTGATGCCGAAGCTGATGTAGGCGGCCATGATGCCGCCCGAGACGTGGGCCATGCCGGAGGTCATGATGGTCATCAGCTCGCTGCGCGTTGCACCTGCCAGAAACGGCCGGATGGTGAGCGGGGCTTCAGTCTGGCCCATGAAGATGCTGGCGGCGACGTTGGTACTTTCGGCGCCTGACGTTCCCATGGTGCGGAACATGATCCAGGCGACGACGCGGATGACGCGCTGCATGAAGCCGACGTGATAGAGGACGGCGAAGAAGGCGCTGACGAAGATGATGGTGGGAAGAACGGCGAAGGCGAGGACGGCGAGGGGTGAGCCGGGGGTGCCGAGCGGGCCGAAGACGAGCGAGGAGCCGTCGGCGGAGTGGCCCAGGAGCGAGGTGATGACGGCTGCCACGGTGTGCAGGATGCGCTGGCCGAGGGTCCACTTGATGACCAGGACGGCGAAGAGGATCTGGAGCGAGAGGCCCCAGGCGACGGTGCGCCAGCGGATGGCGCGGCGGTCGGTGGAGAAGGCAAAGGCGAGCGCGAGAAAGACGGCTAGGCCGAGGAGGCCGGTGACTCGGGGCACGGGGACGCTCCGTCGTGTAGTGTCCCTGCAGTGTACTCGGGGTGGTGGGCGTCGCCGCGAAGGTGTGCGGCGACGCGGCGCTGGGAGGATGCGCTAGCTGAGGAGAGTGGCGACGGCTTTCTGGGCGCGGGCGTGCTCGGTTGAGAAGTCGGTGAGGGCAACGACGGCGCCTTCGACCCAGGAGTTGGTGGTGAAGATTTTGGCGGGAGCTGTGTTTGCAAAGCCGAAGACAAACGGGAGCGCCCAGGAGGACGAGGCGAAGGCGCCATCCATCTGGCCGTGGAGGTGGAATGGGATGAGGGGATTGACGCCGAGAGGGTAGTCGGTGAGGAGCGACTGGACGAGGACGAAGCTGCCGGTGGTGAGGGCGGCGGCGGCAGCTCGCTTGTTGGATTTGAGCAGGATGAAGCCGAGGGTGAGGAAGGCGGCGGCGTGGCAGTAGTCGATGATGCCGTGGGTGCGGGCGTCGATGGTTTTGTGAAGGCGCTTTTGGATTTCAGGAAGGAGGGAGGTGGCGGCGGTGGACATGCAGGTGCTCCTGTTTTTGGGGGTATTAGGGTGATGGTCCGCTGGTTTAGCGAAGGATCTGACGAAGTACCTTGCTCCGCTCGGCATGACGGCCGAGATCCAAGCAGATGGCTGATGAACGTTGAGACGGGATTGGCGTGGCGGCAGATGTCCTCAGGTGTGAGGGAGGTGGAGGCTCAAGGGGGGTTGTGCGTGCGATCAACACGGCGGGCCTGGTGGAAGAGCTCTAGAAGAGGAGGACGGCGACGCGGGCGGAGGCGAAGCCAGCCGAGGGCTGGGCGCTGGGGCAGGCGCCTACGGCTGCGGTGTCAAAGTGCGATCGTTGCAGTTGCTGAAGAAGAACGTTGGGCAACTGCGAGGTGTCGCCGTCCCACTGGATGATGAGGCGGGCGCCGGCGGCGGTGGTGGCTTGGGTCTCGCAGGTGGCGCGGGCGAGTTGCGAGATGGTGACGGTGGACAGACCCTGGTCCTCGAGAAGGGCTAGAACGCGGGCTTCGATGGCGTCGCGCGAGAAGGCGGGTGCGGCGCGGGAGAAGTCCTGTACGGCGAAGAGGACGCCGTCGCGGTTGAGGACGGCGATGCCGATGGCGGTGAGTTGCGGGTCGAGGAGGTTGGCGCGGTGGATTGGCGTTTCCATCCAGATCTTCTCGAGCGCTGCGGGGCCGGTGTTGCCGCGGGCGAGGTTTTCAGAGACGGCATGGAAGCTGGCGCCGGCTTGTGCGGCGCGGGTAAGAAGGTCGGGCTCGCCGGGGTACTGATGTTCGAGCGGGCCGGGTTCCGATGCGAGGTAGAGGGCGTGTTTTTGGGCGGCGATGGCGAGTGCCGGGTCCCAGGTGAACGGGGCGAGATGGTGATCGGCACGGATCTGGTTAGTGAGGAGGAAGAGGGTTCGTTCAGCGGCGGGATCCGGTGACTGGGCTTGAAGGGAGGAGACGGCGGTGAGGAGTGCCAGGGCGAGCGGGATCAGGCGCCGGGACGTGTTTCTGCGAGGGGTGTTGGAATGGCTATCTGGCCGGAGGTGTTTTGGATCATGCACGATGGTGGAGACACGGATCTGGTGTGAAGGTTACGGGGCGGAGGGCGGTTGATCGGTGGTGAGGCTTTCCGCGGTGAGGATCTGCTGGATGAGCGGAGCGAGAGACGGGGGCTGGCTGGCGATCCGGAGGGTCTCGCGGAGCATGCGAGCGGGTTCGTCGAGGAGGGCGGCGTCTTCGGCGAAGAGGGTGATGAGGGGCTGGCCGGCCTGGAGGCGATCCCCAAGTCTGGCGTGCATTTCGATACCGGCGTGGGCGCTGACGGGATCTCCGGGGCGGGCGCGACCGGCCCCGAGACGCTGGACGGCCCAACCGACCTGTTTGCAGTGCATGCTGGCGAGGAAGCCGTCGTGCGGTGCGGTGAGGGTTCGGGTGGCGGATGGCCTGTGATGCGCGAAGGGGTCGGCGAAGATGCGGGTGTCGCCGCCCTGGGCGGTGACGATGCCGAGCCAGGCCTGGTAGGCGGCACCGGTGGTGAGGAGCTGGTTTGCGAGCTGAGCGCCGGCGGCGGCGGAGGGCGCGCGGCCGGCGAGGTGGAGCATGTGGCCGGCGAGGGTGAGTGAGAGATGGACGAGGTCACGGCTGAGCGGATGCGGGTGGCCCTGAAGGATCTGGATGCACTCGGCGACTTCGAGCCAGTTGCCGGCGAAACGGCTGAGGGGCTCGTTCATGCTGGTGAGGAGGGCGATGGTTTTGGTTCCGGCGCGGCTGCCGGTTTCGACCAGGAGTGAGGCCAGGTGACGGGCCTGCTCGATTGAGGGAAGGAAGGCGCCGGAGCCGACTTTGACGTCGAGGACGAGGGCGTCGAGCGACTCGGCGAGCTTTTTGCTCATGATGCTGGCGGTGATGAGGAAGGGCGACTCGACGGTGCCGGTGTGATCGCGCATGGCGTAGAGGAGGCGATCGGCGGGGACGAGCGAGGGCGTCTGGCCGATGAGGGCGGCGCCGCAGTGACGGAGGACGTCGGCGAAGCGCTGGAGCGAGAGTTGGGAGTCGAAGCCGGGGATGGTTTCGAGTTTGTCGAGGGTGCCGCCGGTATGGCCGAGGCTGCGCCCGCTGATCATGGGAACGCAGAGGGATGGGAGGCCAGCGGAGGTCGGATGAGCGAGGCCAGCGGCAGCGAGGATGGGCGCGATGAGCAGCGAGGTGGTGTCGCCGACACCGCCGGTGGAGTGCTTGTCGACGACAAAGGTCTTGAGCGGTGCTGCGTCGAAGGTCTCGCCCGAGAGGCGCATGGCGTCGGTGAGGGTGGCGAGCTCGCGCGGGGTGAGGCCGTGCTGGTAGATGGCCATGAGGAGCGCGCCGAGCTGGGCGTCGGAGATCTTGGGGGGATCAGGCAGGGGGTGGCTGGCGGCGGTGTGGTCGCGGGCGGAGGCGTCGGTGACGACGGCCGTGATGAGGAAGCGGATCTGGGCGTCGGAGAGGTCGCCGCCGGCGCGTTTGCGGAGGATGAGGTCGAGGGCGTGGATGGTGACGGTTTGATCGGGCATGATGCTGGTGCTTAGTGCGGTAATAGGTCGAGGCGAAAGGCTGCGGGAAGGAGGTCGGCGAGGGTGGACTGCTGCTCCGTGAGGTTGCCGGCGCGGTCGATGCTGGGGAAGAGGATGGTGACGGCGGTGGGGTCGGGGGCGAACTCGAGCAGGGTTTGACGGCAGGCGCCGCAGGGCATGGAGGCGGACTGGTTGAGGTTGGCGACGGCGACGGCGGCGATGCGGATGTCTGGGCCGAAGCGGGTGATGGCGGTGACTATGGCGGTCTGTTCGGCGCAGGTAGTGAGGCGGAAGCTGGCGTTTTCGACGTTGCAACCGGTGATGATTTCGCCAGCGTGCGGAGCCGCGAGGAGGATGGCGGCGCCGACACGGAAGTGGCTGTAGGGAGCATAGGCGTTGTGCGCAGCCGCGGCGGCCTGAACGCGGAGATCGATGGCTTGTTCAGGAGACAGGAGCGCGATGTGGAGAGTCTCGGGCATGCTCTGACGAGGCTACGCGGGTGGCGGTTCGAAGAGCAAGGAGGGGGCGGTGTGCGGCTGGACGACCGGGCCGGCGAAGTTGAGCCGAGGAGACGTGGCGATCTATCGTCGTTCATCGTCGCGCATCCAATATCCATGCCGAAAGCTCCTGCAAAGGCGATGAAGAAGGGTGCCGCGTCGCGCGGGACGGCGAAGAGCAAGGTCAAGGGCATCGTGGAGCCGGCCGGAAGCACGATGGGTCGAGGGGCCGAGGGGGTGGGCGATGCCGAGGTGCATGCGGAGATCTCACGGGCAGGGCTGACGGCGGCTGGTGTGGCGGCGGATCCGACGGCGCGTGCGATGGCGGCGGAACGGACGCTGGGCTTGTTTCATCCGATCACGGCGCAGTGGTTTCGGGCGGTGTTTGACGGGCCGACGGCGCCGCAGATCGAAGGTTGGCCGGCGATTGCGCGGGGCGAGTCGACGCTGATTCTGGCGCCGACGGGAACGGGCAAGACGCTGACGGCGTTCCTGTGGTGTCTGGACAAGTTAATGCTGCAGGCCTCGCCCGAGGCGGAGAAGGGATGCCGCGTGCTGTACCTGTCGCCGCTGAAGGCGTTGGCAGCGGACGTAGAACGAAATCTGCGCAGTCCGCTGGCGGGGATTGCGAACATGGCGAAGCGCGATGGGGTGCCGGTGCGGATGCCGGAGATTAGCGTGCGGACGGGGGACACGCCGCAGAAGGAGCGAGCGCGGTTTCGCAAGCATCCGGGCGACATTTTGATCACGACGCCGGAGAGTTTGTACCTGCTGCTGACGAGCGAGGCGGGAGAGTCGCTGCGGTCGGTGGAGACGGTGATTATCGACGAGATTCATGCGCTGGTGCCGTCGAAGCGCGGCGCGCATATGGCGCTGAGTCTGGAGCGGCTGGAGGCGTTATGCGGGCGGCGGTTGCAGCGGATTGGACTGAGTGCGACGCAGCGGCCGCTCGAGGAGGTGGCGCGGTTTCTGGGTGGGGCTGAGGGCGGCGTGGTGGGCTCGGCGATGATCGTTGATGGGTCGTCGCAGCTGGCCCTGCAGGGTGCCGCGAGCGTCGCGATTGCAGCGCTGGGGACAGGGGATGCGCCGATTGGGGAAGAGTCTGCTGCCGCTGAAGGAGATGCCGTAGACGCTGGCCTGATGGCGGTTGCAGGCGGCGGGGCGACCAGTGTGGCGGAGGCCGATGCCCAAGCGGATGCGGCGAGCGGGGTGCGATACCGGCCGGTGACGGTGGTGAACGCGGGCGCGCGGAAGGTGCTGGAGCTGCGGGTGGAGGTGCCAGTTGAGGACATGGCGCGGCTCGGCGAGATTCAGGACATGCCGAGCGGGCCGGCGAGCCAGGGGCCGAAGCGGACGTCGATCTGGCAGTCGATCCATCCGCGGTTGCTGGAGATTATTCGCGAGCGGACGTCGACGCTGATCTTTGTGAATGCGCGGCGGGTGGCGGAGCGGCTGGCTGGGGCACTGAATGAACTGGCTGCGGAACAGATTGCGCGGGCGCACCATGGGTCGCTGGCGGCTGCGCAGCGGACGGAGATTGAAGAGCTGCTTAAGGCCGGGAAGATCAAGGCGCTGGTGTGTACCTCTTCGCTTGAGCTCGGCATTGACATGGGCGCGGTGGACCTGGTGATTCAGATTGAGGCGCCGCCGAGTGTGGCGAGTGGGATGCAGCGGATCGGGCGGGCTGGACACCAGGTGGGGGCGCCATCGACAGGGATTATCTTTCCGAAGTACAGGGCGGACCTAATTGCGTGCGCGGCGGTTACAAAAGCGATGCACGAGGGGCATGTGGAGTCGACGCGGTTTCTGCGCAATCCTCTGGACGTGCTGGCGCAGCAGATGGTGGCGGTCATTGCGCATCCGCCGTTGGGTGTGGCGGATGCGGAGCGCAGGTCGAAGCGGGCGGATGAGGAGGCGATGAGTCCGGGGATCAGCTACGACGCGCTGCTGGGCCTGGTGCGAAGTGCGGCGTCGTTCGCGGGGCTGAGTGTGGCGGTGTTTGAGGGTGTGCTGGACATGCTGGCGGGGCGGTATCCGTCGGATGAGTTTGCCGAGCTGCGGCCGCGGGTGACGTGGGATCGGCAGCGGAACTGGATCACGCCGCGCGGGGGCGTAAAGAAGATTGCGATTCTGAACGGCGGGACGATTCCGGATCGTGGGACATATGGCGTGTTTCTCGCCGGGCAGCATGCGAAGCCGATCCGCGTGGGCGAGCTGGATGAGGAAATGGTGTTTGAGCAGCGGACGGGCGACACGTTCATCCTGGGGGCGTCGACGTGGCGTGTGGAGGAGATCACGCATGATCGGGTGCTGGTGAGTCCGGCGCCGGGGGATGCGGGCAAGATGCCGTTCTGGCATGGCGACCAGGCGGGCAGGCCGATCGAGTTTGGCCGGCGGATCGGCGCGTTGGTGAGGGAGCTGCGAGAGGCACCGCGGAGTGTGGCGCTGACGACGCTGATGCAGGCGCATGATCTGGAGCAGGGCGCGGCGGAGAACGCACTGCGGTACCTGGCGGACCAGGAGCTGGCGAGCGGATATGTGCCTGATGACCGCACAATTGTCATCGAGCGGGTGCGGGATGAGCTTGGTGACTGGCGGGTGTGCTGCCTGACGCCGTTTGGCAGCAGGATCCATGCGCCATGGGCAATGGCGGTGACGGCAAAGCTGCGGGCGAACGGCGGGCAGGAGGTGGAGACCATGTGGAGTGAGGACGGGTTCTGCCTGCGCTTTCCTGAGTCGGAGACGCCGCCGGAGGTTGAGGTGCTGCTGTTGGAGCCGGAGGAGGCCGCGGAGCTGGTGCTGCGACAGCTGGGATCAACGGCGTTGTTTGCGGCGAAGTTTCGCGAGAGTGCGGCGCGGGCGCTGCTGCTGCCAAGGCGACGAGCGGATGGGCGAACGCCGCTGTGGCAGCAACGGAAGCGCTCGTATGACCTGCTGGGTGTGGCGAGCCGGTATCCGGCGTTTCCGATTTTGCTCGAGGCGTATCGCGAGTGTCTGCGCGATGTATTCGATATGCCGGCTTTGATGGAGACGCTGCGGGCGGTGGGCAATCGGTCGCTGCGGGTGCATACGGTGGACTCGCGGACGCCGAGTCCGTTTGCTGCGGCGCTGCTGTTCAGCTACGTGGCGAACTACATCTATGACGGCGATGCGCCGCTGGCGGAGCGACGGGCGCAGGCGCTGTCGATCGATCAGGATCAGCTGCGCGAGCTAATGGGTGATGCGGATCTGCGCGAGTTGCTGGACCTGCATGCGATTGAAGAGACGGAGGAGCAGCTGCAGTGTTTGGCTGATGGGTACAAGGCGCGATCGATGGACGGTGTGCATGATCTGCTGCTGCGGCTAGGCGATTTGACGCGGTCGGAGCTGCGGGCGCGATCGACGACAGGCGAGGTGGCGGAGAGTGCGGATCGGTTGATCAAGGCGCGGCGGGTGCTTGAGGTGGGCGTTGCCGGAGAGCGGCGGCTGATTGCGGTCGAGGATGCGGCAAGATTCCGCGATGCTGTGGGGGTGCCGCTGCCGCCGGGTCTGCCGACGGCGTTTCTGACCAGTGTGCCGGATGCGTTGCTGGATGTGGTGCGGCGGTTTGCGCGGACGCATGGTCCATTTGTAACCAAAGAGGTTGCTGAGCGATATTCGCTGCCGATGGAGAGTGTGGAAGCGGTGTTGCAGCGACTGGTGGGGCTGGGACGGGTACAGGAGGGCGGGTTCCGGCCGGGCGGGTTGAGTCGCGAGTGGATTGAGGTGGAGGTGCTGCGGGCGGTGCGGCGGAAGTCGCTGGCGCGGCTGCGAAAGGAGGTCGAGCCGGTTGAACAGCGAGTGCTGGCGCGGCTGTTTACGCGGTGGCAAGGGGTGGTGACGCCGCGGCGCGGTCTCGATGCGCTGCTGGATGTGATTGAGAACCTGCAGGGAGCGCCGCTGCCGGCGTCGATTGTGGAGACGGAGATTCTGCCGTCGCGGGTGCTGGGGTATCGGGCGGCGGATCTGGATACGTTGATTGCGGCGGGCGAGGTGGTGTGGGTTGGACTGGAGCCGCTGGGCGAGCGGGACGGACGCATCGGGTTGTATCTAGCGGAGAAGCTGCCAGTGCTTTGGCCGCCGGTTCGAAGCGGCGAGGCCGAGCCGCTTTCGGCGAAGGAGGATGAGGTGCTCGCGTACCTGCGGACGCGGGGAGCCTCGTTCTTTCAGGAGCTACACGACGGTGTGGGTGGCGGGTATCCGGGGGAGACGATTGAGGCAATGTGGTCGCTAGTGTGGCGCGGGATGCTGACCAATGATGGGATGTCGGCGCTGCGGGCGTATGGGGCGCGGGCGACTTCGACGACGGCGAAGAACGGCCGACCGGCGGCGCGGCGGGTGCACAACCAGGCGGGTTTTCGGAGTCGACGGACGACGCCGCCGACGGTGCAGGGGCGGTGGGCGTTGCAGGCGAATGCATTTGTAACCGCTGAAGATCGCGCCAAGCGGATGACGGAGTGGAGTCTGGCGGAGGCGCATCAGCTGCTGGCGCGGTATGGGGTCGTGTTTCGCGAGACGGCGCATGCGGAGGGCTTGGTGGGTGGGTTTTCGGCGGTGTATGACGTGTTGAAGGCGATGGAGGAGAGTGGGAAGATTCGTCGAGGATTCTTTGCGGCGGATCTGGGGGCGACGCAGTTTGCGATGCCGGCGGCGGTGGATCTGCTGCGGTCGTTGCGGGGCGAGCGCGAAGGGGATGAGGCGGAGATGGTGCAGCTGGCGGCGACCGATCCGGCGAATCCGTATGGGGCGCTGCTGAAGTGGCCGGCGGCACCGGATGCGTCGTCTTCATTGCAGCGCAGTGTGGGGGCGCGGGTGATTTTGTGTGACGGCGCGCTGGTGGCGTATCTGCGACGCGGGAATCCGAACCTGCAGGTTTGGCTGCCGGAGGAGGAGCCGGCGCGGGGGCAGGTGGCGCGGGCGCTGGCGGAGTTCCTGGTGACGCGAGTGCAGGGGCAGGAGGGTGTGACGTCGGCGAGTGATGCGAGCTCGCGGGTGGGGATGCTGGTGGCGTCGGTGAACGGGGTGGCGGCGGCGGAGAGTCCGCTGGCGCGGTATCTGCTTGATGCTGGATTTCAGGCGGGGGCTATGGGGTTCAATGTGCGGCGGAACTTGCCGGCGTTGCCGAGTGGACGGGTAGGAGCGAGGCCAAATGCGTAACGATTCGAGTTACGGACTGAGGGAGGTGGGTCATGCCTGAAGGGGACACAATCTATCGGGCGGCGCGAGCCTTAGGAAAGGCGCTGACGGGTAAGGCGGTAACGGGGTTTGAGACGAACCTGGCGCCGATTGCGCGGGTGAATGATGACTCACCGCTGAAGGGGCGGGTGGTGGAGAAGGTGGAGTCGCGGGGCAAGTGGTGTCTGGTGTGGTTCTCGGGCGATCTGATCCTGGTGACGCACATGCTGATGAGCGGGTCGTGGCACATCTACCGGACGGGCGAGAAGTGGTGGATGGGCAAGAGCCGGATGCGGGTGGCGGTGGCGGTCGAAGGCTGGCAGGCGGTGGCCTTTAACGTGCCGATTGTGGAGTTTCATACGGCGCGGTCGCTCGAGCGGTCGAGCCAGGTGCCGAAGCTCGGGCCGGACCTGCTGTCGGATGAGTTTACGGTCGAGGGCGGGATCGCGCGGCTGGCGGCGTATGGGGCGGAGCATCCGGAGGCGGAGATTGCCGTGGTGCTGCTGAACCAGCGGGTGATGGCGGGGCTGGGCAATGTGTACAAGAGCGAGGTGGCGTTTGCGGCGGGGGTGAATCCGTTCCGGGCGATGCGGACGATCACCGATCGCGAGCGGGAGATCATGGTCGACAAGAGCCAGCAGTGGATGAAGGCGAATGTGCTGGACGGTTCGGGCGACGGGATTGTGACGTACTCAGGGAATCGGCGGACGACGCACTCGATGCGGCGGGAGGACCGGTTGTGGGTGTATGGGCGGCAGGGGCAGGAGTGCCGGCGGTGTGGGGCGACGGTGATGATGCGCAAGCAGGGGGAGCAGGCGCGGTCGACGTACTGGTGTCCGGGTTGCCAGCCGTGGGTGCCGAGCGAGGGGCAGAGTGCGGTCGCGCCGGTGGGTGGGGAGTTTGGCAGCCGGCGGCGGAAGGTGGGATGTTGAGGCGCCCACACCGTACTTTGCGCGCAAAGGTACTTATTGCAGGCAGGATAGGTGTGGACCTAAGTGGTCTGTACCCCTGAGCTTTCCGTCGCTGATCTGTAACTCAGTGACGCGTCCCTCGGGGATGTGGATGTGTCGGCGCTCAGGCGTTGGGTGGCATGTTTCAAAGCTACTGAGGGTGCGACGATGGTTGCGCCACTTTGCCGGTTTTGCTCTGGGTCTGCATCGGCGATTGAGGTTGACGGTTCGCGAGGTCTGAGGGGCAGGCTTTGGTCTGGGTATAGTAAGTTCATGCCGCACCGGACCTTGCCCCTGTTTGACCGCGCGGCGGAGCCTGCGAGCTGGAATGAGCGGATGGCGCCGGGCGAATTTGCGGTGCTGTATTCGGAGCACGAGGCAGGCGGCGAGGCGATCTGCACGATCTTTGACAGTGTTGCCGAGGCGAAGCGGCATGCGGAGGAAGAGATCGCGCGGCGGCCGACGCTCGAGTGCCGCGTGTATGACCACAATGGGTTAGCCGGGCAGCCCGTGCTTGAAGTTCAGGGTGTGCGTCATAAGGCGGAGCGCGGGATTACGGCGGGGTTCCGGCGATGGGTTGGCTCGTTTCTCTTTCTCGCGGGAGTGCTGTTGGTTCTGGTGGACTGGCATGCGGACTTCAGGCTCTCGTGGCCGGCGATGCTGGGCTTCCGCATGGCCCCGGCGGGACTCATTCTGCTGGTGATTGAAGCGGTACTGCTGATCGAGCAAAGGCGGGCTGCGCGGCGGGCAAAGGCGAGCAGCATGGACGCTCGATGACTCTGCTGCTGGTGCAGATGAGTGTTGTGCTGCTGACCGCGCTGGGATGTGGATGGATCGCTCGCCGGCTGGGGCAGGCGAGGGTAATCGGCGAGATTGCCGGCGGAGTTCTGTTAGGTCCTTCGTTGCTGGGGCGGATCGCGCCGCGGTTTGAGGCTGCGCTGTTTCCGCCCACATCGTTTGCGCCGCTCGAGGTCTTGAGCACGGTGGGGCTGATCTTGTTTCTGTTCCTGATCGGGAGCGAGCTGGACTACGAGCAGATGCGCCGGCAGAAGGTGACGGCGACACTGGCGAGCGGGATGAGCATTCTGCTTCCGTTTGCGATGGCGATGGTGTTGGCCCCTTTCTTGCGGGTTCGCTATGCACCGGTTGGTATGGGAGGTCTGCCCTTTGCTTTGTTTCTCGGCATTTCGCTCAGCATTACGGCGTTTCCGGTGCTTGCGCGCATTCTGGAGGAGCGAGGTATACAGACAACACCGCTGGGGGCAACGGCGCTGCTGTGCGCGGCGGTGGACGACGTTGCGGCGTGGACGCTGCTGGCGGTGGCGCTGACGCTGCTGCCGCATGCGAGGGGATCGGCTTCTCTGGGGTTCCGGCTGGGGGCCCTGGTCCTTTATCTGGTAGTGATGTGGTTTGTCGTGCGACCGCTGGGAGGTTGGCTGGCGCGCCGACAGGGCAGCATCACGTTTTCCTATGAGCTGCTGGGCGTGATGGTGGCGGGCCTGCTGGGGTCCGCGGCGGCGACCGAGGCGATTGGCATTCACCCGCTGTTTGGCGCGTTTCTGGCGGGGATCTGCTTCCCGCGGATCAAGCCCTGGCAGGAGGCAGTGAAGACGCGCCTGGAGGTGGTGGTGTCGGTGCTGCTGCTGCCGATGTTCTTTGCTTTGACGGGGATGCGGACGCGACTTGACCTGTTGAGCGGACGAGAGGTCTGGCTGTGGGCAGCGATCATTCTTCTGGTTGCGGTGGCAGGGAAGATTGGCGGTGCGGTGCTGGCGGCACGATGGACGGGGCACACCTGGCAGAACGCGTTTGCGCTGGGCGCGCTGCTGAACACGCGCGGCCTGGTGGAGCTGATTGTGTTGAACATCGCGTACAACGCGCATGTTTTCTCGCCGACGCTGTTCACCGTGCTGGTGGTGATGGCGCTGGTGACGACGGCGATGACCACGCCGCTACTGAACGTGTTGCGAGTGGAGGATCGAGGCGGAGACACACCGCAAGACGGCCTGGTTTTATCGAGCTATTGAGGCGGCGGAGCGGTAGGCTGCGATTGCTTGGATTTGTCGTCGCCGCTGCCGAAGAGGCGGCCGAAGAAGCCCTTTTTCTTTTTGGGGGTGCCGTCGGGGTTGAGTTCCTGGGGTTCTGAGCCGGGGGGGACCGCAACAGATGGGTTGGGGCCGCCGTAGGGGTTGTTGGCGGGTTCGGGGCGGGCGTAAGGGCTGGCGTTGTTCGAGAAGATGCGGGTGACGAAGTTGCCGGGGCTCTCGGTCATGGACGCGCAGGTGTTTTGGGGAACGGTGCCGTCGAGGAAGGCGGCGGTGTAGTCGTCGGGACAGGAGGCGTCGGCGAGCAGGTTAGAGGTCTTGTCTAGGCGGACGATCTGGATGCCGGCGGGGGCGACGAAGCTCTTCATGTCGGAGTACTGGGGGAGCTTCTGGGCGTGCTTCATGAAGTCGGCCCAGATGGGTGCGGCGGCGGTGGCGCCCTGCATCTTGATGTCGGTGTAGTCGTCGTTGCCGATCCAGATGACGCAGAGCAGGTTCGAGGTGTAGGCGGCGAACCACACATCGTGTGAGGTGCCGGTCTTACCGGCGGCGGGCGCGGTGAAGCCGTGGGTGCGGACGAGGGCGGCGGTGCCGTAGGTCATGACGGCTTCGAGCATGGACTGGGTGAGATAGGCGGAGCGGGGATCCATGACCTGCTGGGCCTGCGGGGTGAAGTCGGTGACGATGTCTCCGTTGGCGTTGCGCACGCTCGCGAGCATCCAGGGCTTGAGATGGACGCCACCATTGGCGAAGACGGTGTAGGCGCCGGCCATGTCGAGCGGGGTGGCGTCGTAGGAGCCGAGGGCGACGGAGGGAGTGCCCTGCGCGGCGGTGATGCCGGAGGCGCGGGCGAGCGAGGCGACATTCTCAAAGCCGACCTTTTGACCAAGGGAGACGGTGGCGGCGTTGAGGGAGTGGGCGAGGGCGTAGATGGCGGTGACCTGGCCCTTGAAGCCGCTCAGTTTGTTCTGCGGGTTGTAGGATTTGCGGCCGTTGTCATAGGTGAAGGTGGTGGACTCGTCATTGAGCTGGGTGACGGCGGTGAAGGGGCCCTGATCGCCGAGAGCTGTGCCGTTGAGCGAGGAGTTATAGGCGGCGGCGTAGACGAAGGGCTTGAAGATGGAGCCGGTGGGTCGCTTGGCGACGGCGTGATCGTACTGCGAGGCGTTGTAGTTGCGGCCGCCGACAAGGGCGAGGACCTGGCCGGTGTGGGGGTTGAGGGCGACGAGCGCGACCTGGGGCGGGGCATCGGAGTCGCCATTGCCGCGCTTGCGCTTGTCGATCATGGTGTCGACGTTCTTCATGCCGGCTTCGACGGCTTCGGACGCGACACGTTGCAGTTCAGGATCGAGCGAGGTGTAGATGCGGAGGGAGTCGTGAGCCTGCTCCTGCTCGCCGAGCCGCTGGTTGAGCTGGTCGTGTACGAGGTCGACGAAGAAGGGAGCCTCGCTGGCATCGACGTTCTGCGGGGCGAGACGGAGGGGCTCGGCGGAGGCGGTGCGGGCCTGCGCGGGGGTGATGTCACCGGTTTCGACCATGGCGTTGAGGACGACGTTGCGGCGCTCGATGGCTCGCTCGGGATGGCGGTAGGGGTTGAGGCGGCTGGGGCTCTGGACCATGCCGGCGAGCATGGCGAACTGCGAGAGATCGAGCTGGCGGAGGTCTTTGCCAAAGTAGGCCTGGGCGGCCTCGCCGAACCCATTCACGGCAAACGATCCGCGCTGACCGAGGCTGATCTGGTTCGCGTACATCTCAAAGATCTGTTGCTTGGTGAAGCGGCTTTCGAGATGAAAGGTGATGAGGATTTCGATGAGTTTGCGTTTAAGGCGGCGTTCGGGCGAGAGGAAGATGCCGCGCGAGAGCTGCATGGTGAGGGTGGAACCGCCGCCCGAGAAGCGGCGATCGCCGCGGAGATCGTGCCAGGCCCAGCCGAGCATGGAGTGGTAGTCGACGCCGCCGTGCTCGAAGAAGCGGCGATCTTCGATGGAGGTGACGGCCTGGACGAGCTGATTGGGGATGTCGTTGAAGGTGACGAGGCGGCGCTTGGTGCGGTTCTTGTCTTCGGAGAGCGCGGTGATGAGCTGCGGCTCGAGCTGATAGGCGGCGAGCTGGGCGCCGTTTTCCGCGGTGATGGACTGAACGATTCCGCCGGTGGTGACGATGGTGGCGCCGTCGGTGGAGTGGTAGGACTGGGAGCCGGGCTTGATGAAGATGGTGTCCGCACCGCGCATGTCATAGGTGCCGAGCTGCGAGTTGGCGGCGTAGCCGGCGCGACGGAGGTCGACGGCGATCTCATCGGCGGTGAGGGACTGGCCGGAGCGGACTTCGCGCGGAGCGGCGTAGATCTGGGCGACGGGGGCGAAGAGCGGGCCGGCGGAGAGACGGTCGTCGACGACGCCTTTGTAGTGCTGGTAGACGAAGATGCTGAAGAGACCGACGGCGACGAGGACGGCGACGACCAGGATCAGGAAGAGGCGGACGAGCGGGTGCCTGAGTGCAGAGGAGCGGCGGCCTGGAAGGGCGGTGGGATCTACGGCGGATCGACCGGGATCGTTTGGGCTGCGGTACTTGAGTGTGACGGCCACGGTTTACCCCTGTTTGGACGTTTGCCCGGCGCGGTGGGGGAGGTCAGCGGCCGGTGGGTTCGTGTTACTGGCTGAGATGCGGGCGGCGAGATGGGAGGCGATATCTGACGAGGGTACATCGGTCGATTCGTGGCGGAGGCGGTCGGTGAACTCGACAAAGCCCTCGGCGAAGCGCTTGCCGATGGTGATTCTAAAAGGGATGCCGATGATATCGGCGTCTTTGAATTTGACGCCGGCTCGCTCGTCGCGGTCGTCGAGGAGGACGTCGAGGCCGGCCTGCTCGAGGGCCTGGGCGACTTGTTCGCCGCCTGCGCGGAGGGGCTCTTCGCGGACGTTGGTGACGGTGACGACGACGGCGAAGGGGGCGATGGCGGGTGGCAGGGCGTAGGTGGGATCTGATGCGGAAGAAGCAGGTCCCTCCGCTGCGGCGCGTTGCGCCTCCGGTCGGGATGACAGAGCTTTAGCGGCGGATTGCTCGATGGCGGCGGTGAGGATGCGTTCGATGCCGATGCCGTAGGAGCCCATGATGGGGGTGATTTCTTTGCCTTGGGCGTTGAGGACGCGGGCGCCCATGGACTCGGAGTATTTGTAGCCAAGCTTGAAGATGTGGCCGATTTCGACGGCTTTTCCGAGGCGAAGAGGGCTTCCGTCGATGGGGTCCGGCTCGTTTTCGCTGACGTTGCGTATGTCTTCGGTGGAGGTTGCGGTGACGTCGCGGGCGATGGAGACGTTGCGAAGGTGATAGTCGAGCTGGTTGGCGCCGCAGATCATGTTTTCGCGGCCGGTGAGGGCGGCGTCGAGGATGACGGTGGCGGCGTGTGGGTTGAGGAGCTGGGCCTGCTTGTCGGGGTTCAGGCCTTTGGCGGCGGCGAGGGAGGCGGCGGTGTAGAAGCCGTGGTCGTACTTCATGGCCCAGACGGGAAGCACCGTGAGGCCGAGGGGACCGAGGAAGCCGGCGGGGGCGTTGAGGTACTGGGTGAGCTCCTCGGGGGTCATGGGGCGGAGGGCGTCGGACTGCGAGGCTTTCTGGAGTTTGGTCTCGTTGACTTGATGGTCGCCGCGAAGGAAGGCGATGACGGGCTTCTCGCGCGTCTCCGAAGTCTGGGCTCTGGCGTCGGCGAAGGTGCGCTGGCCCATGAAGGCGACGCACTTGATGTCGTGGACGGGCGAGATGTCGAGGAAGGCGCAGATGTCGGCGATGGCGCCCATGCCGGGGGTCGCGATGAGCTCGGGGGTGCCGTCGCCGTGGGGTGGAAGGTTTTCGACGGGAGCGAGGGTGGAGGTGGCGCGTTCGAGGTTGGCGGCGTAGCCGGAGGCGGAGGAGGCGATGAGGTCTTCGCCGGCCTCGGTGTAGACCATGAACTCCTGCGACTGGGAGCCGCCCATGGAGCCGGAGTCGGCTTCGACGGCGACGAAGTCGAGGCCGCAGCGGGTGAAGATGCGACGGTAGACGGCATCGTGCTTGTCGTAGGAGGCGTCGAGGCCGGCCTGATCGAGGTCGAAGGAGTAGGCGTCCTTCATCAGGAACTGGCGGACGCGCAAGAGGCCGGATTTGGGGCGAGGCTCGTCGCGGAACTTGGTCTGGATCTGGTACCAGATCTGGGGGAGCTGCTTGTAGGAGCGGAGCTCGTCGCGGGCGATGGCGGTCATGGCCTCTTCGTGGGTCATGCCGAGGCAGAGGTCGGCGCCTTTGCGGTCTTTGAGGCGGAACATGTTCTCGCCCATCGAGGCCCAGCGGCCGGACTCTTCCCAGAGCTCACGCGGCATAAGGGCGGGAAGGAAGAACTCCTGGGCGATGGTGTCCATCTCTTCGCGGATGATGGCGACGATCTTGTTGATGGATCGGTTGCCGAGGAAGAGGTAGCTGTAGAGGCCGGCGCCGAGCTGGCGGACGTAGCCGCCGCGCAGGAGGAGCTTGTGGCTGGCGACTTCAGCGTCGGCGGGGAACTCGCGGAGGGTGGGGATGAAGAGCTGGGACCAGCGATGCATGCTTTGAGACGAACCTCTCTTGCGGCGTGTGAAGCTGCGCGCGCCTGGGTGTATGTCCTTGATTGTCTGTGATGGGCGCGGAAAGGTCTAGCAGGTGCGCCAAGCAACGAACAGGGAGCAGCGGGGGAGGATGGGCTTGTGAGCCGCATGGGCGCTGGGTCGGACTTACGCGAGCAGCGCTTCGAGGTGCGGGGCGAGGATGGTGTGGAGCTGATCGGCGTCGCGGGCGACGGCGCTGGCACCTGGAGTTTGACGAAGGCTCCAGCGTTCGACCAGGGTGAGTGACTCGCCGGGAGCGACGATGCGCTGCGGGCCGAGGAGCTCGAGCTCCTGGAAGCGGCCTTCGGTGTAGATCTCGGTGTTGACGCCGAAGTCGGGGTAGGTCTCGCGCTCGTCGTGGGTGAACTGCTTGAGGAAGAGCTGATCGTCGACGAGGTGGGCGCACCAGCCTTCCTTGTTAAGAAGGCCGAGCTTCTGGGAGTGGGGGACCGCGGCATCGCCGTGGAGCAGGAGGTAGCGCAGGCCGAGGGTGAAGCGGGGGTCTTGAAGATCGGTGAAGGCGCAGAGGGCGAGAGGCTGGCTGGGGGCGACGACCTCGTCGTGGCTGCGAAATGGAACGCGGGGGACGATGGAGGTGCCGGTCTCGACGATGCTGATGCCCCAGGCGGAGATGTGAACCGGCCAGAGATTGTGGCTGGTGACGGTCTGCTCGACGACGACGCTGGTGCCGGAGGGAGCAAGGGTGAGACGGATCTGTTTGGCGATGCCGGCGGCGTCTACCTTCTGGCGGAGTGTGAGCGAGAGATCGCCGGTGGACTGGTGCTCGACGGGATCGTTGTCGGGGGCGTAGGTGGCGGGGAAGAGCTCGGGCGCGACCCAAAGGCGATGACCGCCGAGGGGCTTCCAGGTGCCGAGCGCGGTGTCCTTCGAGGCGTCGGGGAACTGGCCGAAGACGTTGCGGCCGCCTGAGGTGCCGTAGAAGAGGATGCGCGGGCCGACGGTGGTGGTGACGATGAGCTCGGCGTCGGGGTTCGAGAGTTTGAGGCAGTCGGACAGGCCGAGAAAGGAGACGGTTTCTATGCTCACGGGGATCCCTCGAGACCTCAAGCATAGCGCGGCGAGGTGGATTGAGTTGCGGCAGAGGAGGGCGATGCTGACTCAGGGGTTGAGGAGGAGGGCTCGGCGCCCGATGGGAGGAGCTGTGGGCGGGTTTGCGGGAGTCCAGACGAAGTGCGGTGGCGGTCCAGGGCGTGTCGACAAAGGAGAGTCTGATTCGGTCCGGGAGTATGACCAAGCTGCCCTCAGCGGCTAAAGCCGCGTTCCAGGGAGAGCCGTTATGGCATGGCTGAAGCCATGCCCTTAACCAAGGGGCGACGGGCGACATAAGAAGCCAGGGCCTTATCCAAGCACGACATAATCAGAGTGGCCGCTAGGTCCGGGATCAGGGTGGCCCCTAGGATTCGGGAGAGGTGCTGGAGCAGGAGGAGGCAGGACGATGGAACGACGGACACTTCTGGCAGGGGCGGCACTTGGTGGATTGCGAGTGGCGGCGGGATCGCTGCCGCTGCAGGTGGCTGGCAAGCTGCTGGGCGAGATGGCGGAACGGGCGGACGTTCCGGGACCGGGGCTGAGGGGCGGACGTTTTGCGACGTTTTGCATCATGATCCGGACGACGCCGTGGGAGGTTTCGCGGGATGTGAAGCTGATGGCGCGCGATGAGTCGATGTGGCACACGCTCGATGGCGTGCGGGCGATGCGGGATGCGTTTCGCGAGGGGGATCCGGAGGGGCGGCTGACGTGGGGGTTCACACTGAACGCGCTTGAGGACAAGCGCAAGAACTATGAAGAGATTCGGGCGTATGCGGTGGATTGCCAGGAGCGGTTTGGCGATGAGGTGTCGTACTTTCCGGGGTATTTTCCGGCGATGTATCTGCCGCGGGCGCGGGTGAACCGGGAGATGACGGAGGCGATCGAGATCATCTCCGGCCTGGTTGGGAAGGGGTACAGGCCGCAGTGCATTATGGGCGGGTTTCTCGCGGCGGATACGCTCCAATATCTCGCCGAGAAGGAGCGGATCCATGCGGCGCATGCGGTGATCTGGAGCCAGCAGGCGATTGATGGTGGGGGAGCGGATGGGTCGGTGTCGTACCCGTTTTATCCGTCGACGGAGCACTTTTGCAAGCCGGCGCAGGGGCCGAAGGACTTCATCGACTGCGTGAATCTGGATGGATGGACGATGGATTTTATCTGCGCGCGGCGGAGTGGGTCGCTGGGGCAGAAGATTACGGGGTACAACAGCCGGCGCGGGGTGGGGCCGCTCGAGACGTACATCGGGTGGGGGCTGGACCTGGGGCATCGCGAGGTGATGCATACGGAGGCAATCCACTTTGACGAAGGATTTGCGCGGAACGGGTTTGGGTGGGTGACGAACATCTGGGAGGCGGAGATGGTGGGCGAGTTTGGCGAGGAGTTGGTGTGCTCGGCGCTGCGGATGTGGGTGGGGGAGACGAAAAAGCGCTGGCCGGATACGCGGTTTGTGAGCTTTGGGGAGTTTGGGGGGATGTGGCGGGCGGCGCACCGGACGAACCAGGACTGGAGCTACAGCTTTCTTGAGCGCGGATCGGGGCTGGGGGACTCGTACAACAATCTTGAGATTGAGTGGTTTATGAAGCGGCAGCTGCGGCTGGCGCGGGTGCGGGACTGGCAGGAGGGGACGGAGTGGCGGGTGATCGATCTGACGCGGTACGACCTGCCGGCAAAGGAGCCGGCGGATGCGAGTCCGCAGCATCCGGCGAAGGACTGGAGCCTGATGAACCGGATCAACCAGAAAGGGCTGCGGGCGCAGGATCGGCCGACGCTGTTTCGCGAGCTGGCGAAGGAGGATCAGGAGTTTGTGCGGCGGTGGCTGCCGGAGTTTCGCGAGCGAAGTTCCTGAGGAGGGACCTTCAGGATCGTTCGGAGGTCTGCGCCGCGCCTGGTGCCTTGAGGATTAGGGAGTGAAGAGCAGCAACTCCGGCATGGGAAAGTCTTTGTGATTGTCCGTTATAAGGGTGAGCTCATGCTCGAGTGCTGTGGCGGCGATGAGCATGTCGGTCAGAGCCAAAGTTCGGCCCTTGCGTGCCCAGGCTTGCTTCATTGTTCCTCCTCTTCGAGCGATAGCCGGGGTGAGTAAATAACAGTGCAGACTGGAGAGGAGATGTTCAGTTGCTTCTTCTTCCCCTGGGCGTACCCCGGCGTAGATTTCGGCCAGAGAGATGATAGAGAAAGTAAGGCTATGACCAGTGTTGACCAGCTTCTTCAAGAGAGATAGTCGATCCTGTCGCAGTCTTAGTACATCAATGAGTACGGATGTATCCAGAAGCAGGATCATTCGATCGAGTCAGACCCGACCGTCTGCGAGGGTTGTTTCGCTCCTTCGTTGCGGAGGGACTTAACCCAGGCGTTGGATCCGGCGGCGAGCTCCGGGTGATCTTCGTCGCGCCACGCGGGTTCTTTTTTCTCGAAAAAAGCAAGAAGGCGTCGACGGCGAAGCTCAGCTTGCGCGCTTTCGACCAGGA
>CAXSEC010000038.1:0-17416 GCA_964236325.1 uncultured Acidobacteriaceae bacterium
TGGGAGGCGCAGTTCGGCGACTTCGCCAACGGCGCCCAGATCATCATCGACCAGTTCATCGCCGCCAGCGAAGCCAAGTGGGGCCTGCTCTCGGGCGTCGTCATGCTCCTCCCGCACGGCTACGAAGGCCAGGGCCCGGAGCACTCCTCCGCCCGCATGGAGCGCTACCTCCAGCTCTGCGCCAACGACAACATGCAGATCTGCCAGCCCTCCACCGCCGCCCAGCACTTCCATCTCCTTCGCCGCCAGGTCATGCGCCCCTGGCGCAAGCCCCTCGTCGTCTTCACCCCCAAGAGCATGCTCCGCCACCCCGACGCCAGCTCATCCCTCGCCGCCCTGGCCGTCGCCGGCTTCCAGAACGTCCTTCCCGACACCTCCGTCCAGAACCCCCGCCGCGTCCTCGTCTGCTCCGGCAAGATCGGCCACAACCTTCGTGTCGAGCGCGAAAAACGCAAGGACACCTCGATCGCCATCATCTTCGTCGAGCAGCTCTACCCCTGGCCCGCAAAGGAAGTCGAGGCCGCCCTCGACCAGCACCCCAGCGCCAAAGAGATCGTCTGGGTCCAGGAAGAACCTGCCAACATGGGCGCCCACTTCTACGTCATGCCCCTCCTCCGCCGCCTCGCCCACGATCGAGCCGTCCTCTCCGTCAAGCGCAGCGCCTCCGCCAGTCCTGCCACCGGCTCCGCCAAAGCCCACGAACTCGAAGAGCGAACCCTGCTCGACGTAGCCTTCGGCAACCTCCGCTAAGCAAAGCGCACTTATCGGTTGTCATCCTGCAGGGATCTGCTTCTCCCCGCAATCGCCAGCACGACGCCTGCAGCGTACTTTTGATTGTCATCCTAGAGCGCAGCGAAGGATCCCCGCACTTGCTCTTGCCCTTGCTCTGGCCTTCGCTCTCGCTTTTGCTCTTGCCCCTGCACTTGTCTTTTTGCCCGTTGCTTGTTTGTTGTCATCCCGTAGGGATCTGCTCCTCTACCAATAACGCCTCCACTACGTTTACAGCGTCATTTTTGGTTGTCATTCCGAGCGCAGCGAGGAACCCCCGCATTTGCTCTTCACGACGGAGCGCAGCGACGCGAACCGTCCCCACATCCACCCATCACCTCATCAAATCGCCTTCCACGCTCATCCCTCCGCCACGGCATCCCAACGCCTATGGACACTCCAACTCCCCCGTCGCAGATCCCCACTCCCACCGAACCCGCCACCTCCCGCCGATCCTTCCTCCGCGGCGCCTCCACTGCCATAGCCGCCGCCAGCCTCGCTCCCCTGGCCGCCGCCCAGGACTCCGCCAAACCCAACGCCCAGGACGCTGTCCAGCTTCCTCAGCTCCATGCCCCCACCGAGGCCGAGGAAAAACCTCCCGGCCCCTTTGAAGCTCCGTCCCAGCGCACCGGCTTCGCCATCGTCGGCCTCGGCACCCTCGCCCTCAACCAGATCCTTCCCGCCTTCGCCAAAAGCAAGTTCTGCCGCGTCACCGCCCTCGTCAGCGGCGACCGCGAAAAGTCCCGCAAGATCGCCGCCCAGTACGGCATCCCCGACCGCTCCCTCTACGACTACAAGACCTACGATCAGCTGGCCCAAAACCCCGACGTTCAGGTCATCTACATCGTCCTGCCCAACAGCCTGCACGCCGAGTTCGTCGTCCGCGGCGCCAAAGCCGGCAAGCACATCCTCTGCGAAAAGCCCATGGCCACCAGCGCCAAAGACTGCGAGCGCATGATCGCCGCCTGCAAGGCCGCTAACGTCAAGCTCATGATCGCCTACCGCCAGCAGTACGAGCCCATGAACCGCCAGATCGTCAAAATGGTCAAGGCCGGCAAGCTCGGCACCGTCAAAAGCTTCGTCGCCACCAATGGCCAGAACCAGGGCGACCCCGCGCAATGGCGGCAGAACCTTGCCCTCGCCGGCGGCGGCTGCCTCCCCGACGTCGGTATCTACTGCTTCAACGCCGCCCGCTTCCTCACCGGCGAAGAACCCTCCGAGGCCGTCGCCTTCACCACCCAGCCCAAAGACGACCCCCGCTTCCGCGAAGTCGAAGAGACCTGCGGCTTCACTCTCCGCTTCCCCAGCGGCCTCATCGCCACCTGCACCGCCGGCTACGGCGTCCATCGCTCGCAGTTTCTGCGCCTCGAAGGCGACAAGGCCTGGGCCGAACTCAGCCCCGCCTTCGCCTACACCGGCCTCAAACTCAAAACCAACCAGACCGAAGACGGCCACAACGTCCTCTCCGAGCCCTCCATCGAAGAAAAAGACCAGTTCGCCCTCGAGATGGATCACATGGCCCAGTGCGTCCAGCAGAACCTCCAGCCGCACACCCCAGGCGAAGAAGGCCTCCACGACCAACGCATCACCGACGCCATCTACGAGTCCGCTCGCACCGGCAAAGCCGTCAAAATCGCCCCACCCCCAGCCCCCACTCGCGGCCCAGCTCCACAGGAGTCCTAGCCCGCAGGAGTCATAGCCCTCAGAAATCCTGGCCCACAGAAATCCTGGACACTTACCTGATGGTGTAGAGTTTGTCACCCTGGAGCGCAGCGAAGGATCCCCGTACCTCCCTTTCGCCGTTGCCTGTTCTGGCCTCAAACCAACAAGCACTTCGCCCCGGGGCACTCTTATCAAGTGCCTTGTTAAGGGCATTGCTTCAGCCATGCCGTAAGTGCTTCCCAAGAACGCGGCTTTAGCCGCTGAGGTCAGCTTGGTCACACTTTCAGGACCACACCAGACGCCCTAAATCGCCCGGTCGCTCTCCCGCGCCATCAGCCCCGGCGTGATCTCCCTCACATAGATCTGGTGCGAGATCCGCGGCGCCTCTTGCCCTGTATGCATGGCATACGCCCGCTCGCGGATCAACGCGTCCGCTGCCGTCACCCGCTCGCGCGATCGCAGATACTCCAGCCACGACTCCATCACAAACGACTCAATCAGATGCTCCGGATTCTCCGCCTCCCGAAAAATCCCCCACCGCATCGCGCCGTCCCGCAGCCGAACCCCCCGCAGCTCATGGATCGCATGCGTAAACTCCGTGTACCGCGCCAGCGGCACCTGGTACTCGACCGTCACCCGCACGGGCCCTTCGCTCGGATCGCTCTCGAGCAAGCCCGGCACACCCGCCAGCTCCGGCGCCGGCCGCTTATACACATACGGCGTATGGTCCGGGATCGCGCCCTGCAAAATATGGAACCGGCTCACCACCGGCAGCGTTCCCATCAGCCCGATCCCCGCCGCCAGCAGCGCCGCATTCGTCGATCCATGCTCCGCCACAAACCCCCACATGATCGATCCCAGCGCCATCCCTCCCTGAAACGTCATCAGGTACGTCCCCAGCGCTCGCGCCTGCACCCACGCCGGCACCGCCAGCTGCACACTCACATTCAGCTGCGACATCGTGCTCGTCCACGCGAATCCCGACACCATCAGCATCGGAATCACCACCCACGGCGTATGCACCAGCGCCAGCGCCACCAGCGTCAGGCCCTGGTAGACCGAAGACACCGCAAGAATCCTGTCCGCCGTAAACCGCTTGCGAATCTTAGGCAGCTGCGTCGCCGCCACCACCGCCCCCAGACCCAGCGATCCGTTCAGAATCCCGTACCCCAGCGCACCCGCCCGCAGATCCCGCTTCCCCACCACCGCCAGCAGCGACCAGATCCCCGAAACGAAAAACGTAAACGTAAACGCCCGGATCAACGACGACTGCAGCGTCGGCGAGTACCGCACATACCGCAAACCCGACCGGATCGATCCCGCAATCCGCTCCGCCGGCAACGCACTCTTAAAGAGAGGAGTTCGCTTCCATCGCACCAGCACCCAGATCACACCCGCAAACGAAAGCGCATTCAGGAAGAAGACCGACCCCGCGCCCCGGTGCACACTCACAAACCCCGCCACCATCAGCCCGCCCAGCGCCGGCCCCAGCGCTCGCGCCAGATTGTTGCTCGCCGCGTTCAGCGACACCGTATCCGGAATCAACTCGCGCGGCACCAGCTCCGGCACAATCGCCTGCCACGCCGGATTGTTCATCGCTGACCCGACATTCAGCAGAAACGTAAACCCCAGCAGCGCCCACGGCGAAATATGCCCCAGCAGCGTCAGCACCGCCAGCACCGCCACACTCGCCAGCATCCACACCTGCCAGAAGATCAGCAGCCGCCGCCGGTCAAAGATGTCGGCTGTCGCCCCAGCCAGCAGCCCCAGCAGCAGCACCGGCAGACTCGCCGCCGTCTGCATCAGCGCGATCAGCAGCGGGCTCGCTGTCAGCACCGTCATCAGCCAGGTGCCCGCCGTATCCTGCATCCACGTCCCCACCGACGAGATGGTCGACGCAATCCATCGATCGCGAAACAGCGGCAACCGAAGCGGCGCAAAGCCCGACTCTCCCTGAAGCTCCACAAGCGGCTCACTCGAAGCCGCCCCCGTCTCCGTCGCGATCAAAGGCATGCCCCAAGTCTAGAGCACCCCTGAAGCTACGAGCTGGCTCAGCCCGGCCACGATCCTTGCATCCGGAGCGCGGGCTGCCTCGTACCTTGGCCAGTGGCTCAACAGCTTTTCATAGAAGCCCCTACGCTTTAGCATCTGCACCAACTCCGACAATCTTCCATAGTAGGAAAAGATTGTGCTACAAAGTGGAACTCGAGTATTCTTTCCCTGCAATACTCTGCACAGCTTGCAAGAAGAGCCACCTCTCAGTACCTAAATCCCCGTATTTCTTGCAGTTTACTCCGCATTTTTTTGCGCAGACTTTGGCCCCGTACTTGCTACTATTCTCAGCAGAAGCCGCTCGTTAGGTGACACTATGCGCAAGCCCTTGTATCTTTTGTTGACCTCCGCCTTGATCGTGACGACTGCCCACGGAGTTAACGCCTCCACCGACTGCCAGAAATGGCTCGCCGACTATAAGAAGGCTCTGGCCGACAAGGCCACCACCCAGAAGCTGCTCGCCGCCAAGCACCGCGCTAACGCGTATGCCCACCGCAAGCTTGTCCAACTGACGACCCCGGCGGCGCCGCATCCGCAGCCGACCCACGTCTCCAGCGTTCGGCCACATCTCACCCCCGTGCAGATGCTCAAGAAGTTTGACCTGCTCTGCGGCGAGCTCCCCGTCGACCCGGCACCCCAGGTGCTCGACGCCCGCATGTCCCCCGACGAGTTCGTCTCCGAGACCTCGATGGGCGGCCCGGTCGACCTCGACTCCATGCCTGGAGACGAAACCCTCATCGCCGAGAACACGCCTCCCGCCTACGAGGGCCCATCTGCCAGCCCCGAGGTCCCGTCCAGCGGCCCCTACTACCCTGTCTTTGGTCCCGGTCCCGTCTTCGGTCCCGCCGGTTTCGCGCCCGTCGTGATTCCGCCCGTTGCGCCCCCGGTCGCTCCTCCGGTAGCCCCCGTCCCGGAACCCAGCAGCATCGTTCTCCTGCTCACCGGCAGCGCCGGCGCCTTCGCCGCCGCTCGTCGCCGCATCACCCGCTAAAAGCAACCAACTCTTCGCCAGCAGCAGGCTTCGCGCCCGCTGCTGGCTTTTTGTTGTTCCTTAAGCTGTCGTCCCGACCGAAAGCGGTGCGCTGTGGAAGTACCCGCTTTCTCACGCCACCATCACACCCCTGTCATCCCGACCGGGGCGCAGCGAAGTGGAAGTACCTGCTTCACCCTCGCCACCATCACACCCCTATCATCCCGACCAAGCAAAGCGGAGTGAACAGACTGCTTCACCCCGATGCCCTGTTTCTGTCATCCCGAAGAAACCTGCTTCTCTACTGGAAACGTCAACATCCGCCCGGACCAATCGTTCAACCACGCCTTTGTAATGATTGGTTATCATTCTGACCCTGAGCGAAGTCGATGGGGAAGAACCCCCGCATCTTGCTTTAACCATGAAGTGTAACGATACGTTTAGCTGCCCGGGTGCCATTCTCGCAGCCTCCCCCAGAAAGATAGGCTCTACCCACTCCATCTGGATCCGGCTGCCGCAATCAACGCCCCGCAAAAAAACTCTCCGTTAAAGAGGAAACCCACGCAGCGCGGTGGGGGCTGATGCGTGGGTATTCCTATAAAACAACGAAGTGGGTGGACTTCGTTATGACTGACTCAACCCGAAGGGAGTCTTGCCACTCCCCTAAGTTACCTGCTCCTTCGACGCATGTCAATCGTTTGTAGTCAAAAAGTACGACTTCCACCCAGCCATCTCGCGTCTCCAACCGTGTGCCCTAAAGTCTGCAGATCAGCAGCTCCCGTTCGTAGATCATCTCCGGCGGCAGATGGTCGTGCAGCTGTAAAAACAGCTCCTCGTGCCCCATCACCTCCGCCTTCCACTGCTCCCGGTCCACCTCTTCAAGCGCCGCAAACTGCTCGGCAGGGAAGTCCATCCCGTCCCACTGCATATCCTCAAAGTACGGCGTCCATCCGATCGCCGTCTCTCGCGCCGCCACCCGTCCGTGCACTCGATCCAGTACCCACGCCAGCACCCGCATATTCTCCGAGTAGCCCGGCCACACAAATCGTCCCTCCGCATCCTTGCGGAACCAGTTCACCGTAAAGATCCGCGGCGTCGTCGTCAGCGAGCGCTGCATGCGGATCCAGTGCCGAAAATAATCCCCCATGTGGTATCCGCAGAAAGGCAGCATCGCCATCGGATCGCGCCGCACCTTGCCCAGCGCCCCGCCCGCCGCCGCCGTCGTCTCCGACCCCATCGTCGCTCCGGCATACACCCCGCCAGACCAATTAAAACTCTCCGCCACCAGCGGCATCGTCGTCGATCGCCGGCCGCCAAACAGAAACGCCGCGATCGGCACCCCTGCCGGATCCTCCCACGCCGGGTCCATCGTCGGACACTGCGCCGCGGGCGCCGTAAACCGCCCGTTCGGGTGCGCTGCCGTCGCGCCCGTCTGCTTCGCACTCTCAGGCGTCCATACATTCCCGCGCCAATCCAGACACTCCGCCGGCGGCGTCTCCGTCATCCCCTCCCACCACACACCGCCCTCTGGCGTCAGCGCCACATTGGTAAAGATCGTGTTCTTCGCCAAAGTCGCCATCGCATTCGGATTGGTCCGCGCACTCGTCCCCGGCGCCACCCCAAAGAACCCAGCCTCCGGGTTGATCGCCCGCAGCTGCCCATTCGCATCCGGCTTGATCCACGCGATGTCGTCCCCCACCGTCCACACCTTCCACCCTTCAAACCCCGCCGGCGGAATCATCATCGCGAAATTCGTCTTCCCGCATGCCGACGGAAACGCCGCCGCCACATACGTCTTCTCGCTCTTGCCCGCGGCGTCCTTCGGCGACTCGACCCCCACAATCAGCATGTGCTCCGCCAGCCATCCCTCGTCCCGCGCGATATTCGCGGCAATCCGCAGCGCAAAACACTTCTTGCCGAGCAGCGCATTGCCCCCATAGCCAGATCCATAGCTCCAGATCTCCCGCGTCTCCGGAAAGTGCACAATGTACTTCAGCTCATTGCACGGCCACGCCACATCCTGCTCGCCCGGCCCGAGCGGCGCGCCTACCGTGTGCATGCACGGCACCACCCGCGTCTCGCCCTTGTCGATCTCGCGAAACACCGCCGCCCCAACACGCGCCATAATCCGCATATTCACCACCGCATACGCGGAGTCCGTCAGCTGCACCCCAATCTGGCTCATCGGCCCGCCCACCGGGCCCATCGAGTACGGCAGCACATACATCACCCGTCCCCGCATCGACCCGCGAAACAGCTGCTTCAGCTTCTTCCGCATCGCAAACGGATCTTCCCAGTGATTCGTCGGCCCCGCAGCATCCTTGCTCAGCGAGCACACAAACGTCCGATCCTCCACCCGTGCCACATCGTTCGCCGCCGACCGCGCATAAAAACACCCCGGCCACAGCTCCGGATTCAGCCGCGTAAACGTCCCCGCCGCCACCAGCCGGTTGCACAGCATCTCGTTCTCCGCCGCCGATCCATCAATCCAGTGGATCGACTCCGGCTGCGTCAGCTCCGCCATCTTCTCCACCCAGCGGATCAGGTGCTTATTCGTCGTCAGCGGCTTGTCGGAACCCGCAAACCCCGCCGCGTCGGCCGTCTCAGGCAGTGTCATCGTGGATTGCTTCATAGCCATCTTCGAATCCTTCACCCTTAATCCTTAGCCACCCCACACGGGAAGTCAATCCAACTCGAGCGTCAATTACCGCAAGCCCTACCCGATCGCCCCGTCCACCAGAGCCTGAGCCTCCGTCTGTATCTTCTTCAGCTGCTCCGCCCCCTTAAAGCTCTCGGCATAGATCTTGTACACATCCTCCGTCCCCGACGGCCGCGCCGCAAACCATCCATCCGCCGTCGTCACCTTCAACCCGCCGATCGCCGCATGATTGCCCGGCGCCTCCGTCAACACGCCCGTAATCGCCTCTCCCGCCAGCGTCGTCGCCGTCACCTCGCTCGCCGTCAGCTTCCCCAGCTTTGCCTTTTGCTCCTTGGTCGCCTTCGCATCAATCCGCTGATACACCGGGTCGCCGTACTTCGCCGTCAGCTCGCCATACAGCAGCCCCGGATCCTTCCCCGTCACCGCCGTCATCTCCGCCGCCAGCAGCCCCATGATTAGGCCGTCCTTATCCGTCGTCCAGACCCTCCCATTCCGCCGCAAAAACGTCGCCCCGGCGGATTCCTCGCCCACAAACCCCAGCGTCCCGTCAATCAGCCCATCCACAAACCACTTGAAGCCCACCGGCACCTCCAGCATCGGCCGCCCCAGACCCTTCGCCACCCGGTCAATAATCGACGACGACACCAGCGTCTTCCCAATCCCGACCTGCGCCGACCACTCCGGCCGATGCGTAAACAGGTACTGGATCGCCACCGACAGGTAGTGGTTCGGGTTCAGCAGCCCCGTCGTCTTCGTCACAATCCCGTGCCGGTCATGGTCCGTATCGCACGCCCAGCTCACGTCATACCGATCCTTGTTCGCAATCATCGACGCCATCGCAAACGGGCTCGAGCAATCCATCCGGATCCGCCCATCCCAGTCGCACGTCATAAACCGAAACGTCGGATCCACATACTTGTTCAACACCTCGAGCGGCAGCTTCCACCGCTCGGCAATCCGCGGCCAGTACGCCACCCCCGCCCCACCCAGCGGATCCACCGCCAGCGTCAGCCCCGACCTCGCAATCGCCGCAAAATCAATCACATTCCCCAGGTCCTCGACATAGCTCGTAGTGTAGTCATGCTTTTCAGTCGTCCCCGCCGCCAGAGCCCGCGCATACGGCACCCGCTTGACCTCACCACCATTCACCCCGGAAGCGAGCAGCGCATTCGCCCGATCCTCAATCCACTTCGTCGCCGTCGTATCCGCCGGTCCACCACTCGGCGGGTTGTACTTGAAGCCGCCATCCTCCGGCGGATTGTGCGACGGCGTAATCACAATCCCATCCGCCAGCCCATCGGTCCGTCCCGCGTTGTATGTCAAAATTGCGTGCGACAGCACCGGCGTCGGCGTATATCCCATCTCCTGGTCGATCTTCACCGCCACCCCGTTGCCGGCCAGCACCTCAAGCGCCGTCGCAAACGCAGGCTCGCTCAGCGCATGCGTATCCTGCGCCAGAAACAGCGGCCCCGTCGCCTTTTGTCCCGCAGGAGCCTGATCCCGCCGATACTCGCAGATCGCCTGCGTGATCGCCGCAATATGATCCTCATTAAAGCTCGTCGCCAACGAGCTCCCGCGATGCCCCGACGTCCCAAAGCTCACCCGCTCCGCCGCCACCCCCGCATCAGGATGCAGCGCGTAGTACGCCGTCAACAGCTTCGGCACATTCACCAGAGTCTCAGGCCGCGGATGCTGCCCAGGCTGATTCGTCACACTCATACACACCCTCTCTCCATCGCAAAATCCATGCGCCGCAACGCCGCGCCTCAAAGCCACTCTACTCGGATGCACCTCCACTCCGAGCTCGCCTGTACAAGAGATCGGCAGCCTTCGAAGGAAGTTTAGAACAATCCACGTACTTCGCTCCCCTTCAACTCCGGGTGCCCCATCTGCAATCCAAAACGCGCCCCACACCCCCAAACGGCCACCACGCTCCCACCTCCGAGCCATTCCCCCACCACCTCGTCCGCCCTACTCTGTCTCAGGACGAATAGATCGTCTTGATCGAACAGCACAGGGAGTTAAAGATGTCCCCCAGACAGCGCGGAGCGCAACCACGCACACGCTGTCAACGATCAACCCCCATCCTCCTCCTGCTGCTTCTCAGCCTCTGCGCCGCAACCGCCCACGCCACCACCGCCACCCTCACCGCCGACGCCGCCATCTCCACCGCGCAGCCCGCCGTCAACTTCGGCACCCTCACCAATCTCGTCGTCAGCTCCACCTCCACCGCTCTTCTCCAGTTCGATCTCTCCCCGCTGCCCACCGGCGTCGCCGCCCCCCAGGTCTCGCGCGCCACCCTCCGCCTCTTCGTTAATCGCGCCGACACCCCCGGTCTGCTCTCACTCTCCCCCATCACCTCTTCCTGGGGCGAGTACAGCGTCACCTCCGCCTCCGCGCCCTCGATCGGCGCCAGCATCGCCGTCACCCAGGTCTCCACCCCCGGTCAATACGTTACCATTGACGTTACAAATGAGGTGAAGGCCTGGATCACCACGCCAGCCACCAATTTCGGCCTCGCCCTCTCCACCGCTTCCGCCGCGCTTCAGTTCGACTCCAAGGAAAACGACCTCACCAGCCACCCCGCCGAGCTCGACATCACCCTCGCCGCGACGAGCAGCGGTGCAGGCACCGTGGGTCCCGCCGGTCCGCAGGGCCCAACGGGCCCGCAAGGTGCCACCGGCGCAACCGGTTTGGTCGGCGCAACCGGGCCCGCCGGCGCACCCGGCCCCGCAGGGGCTACCGGCATCACCGGCCCGCAAGGCCCCGCCGGCACCATGAACTACCAGGGCCTCTGGAGTTCGCTCACCACCTACCCCGCCAACGCCGTCATCACCTACAGCGGCTCCTCCTATCTCTCGCTCGCCCCCGCCAACCGCGGCAATACCCCCGGCCTCTCCACCGCCATGTGGGGTCTGCTCGCCGCCGCCGGTCAGAACGGCACCAGTTCGACCACGACCAGCACCGCGCAGACCCTCACCTACCAGGGCGTCTACAACTCCACCACCAACTACGCCTCCGGCGACATCGTCCAGTCGAACGGCTCGTCCTACATCTCGCTGCTCGCCGGCAATCGCGGAAACACTCCCGGCTACGCCAGCACTGCCTGGGGTCTGCTCGCCGCCGCCGGCCAGACCACCACAGCCACCGCAACCTCGAACCAGCAGAGCCTCACCTACCAGGGCACCTACACCCCCGCTACCAACTACGCCCTCGGCGACATCGTGCAGTACCTCGGCTCGTCCTATCTCTCGCTGCTCGCCTCGAACCACGGCAACACCCCCGGCCTCGTTCCCACCGCCTGGGGCCTGCTCGCCGCCGCCGGTCAGACCGCCACAACCGCAGCTCCAACCACACCGCAGCAAACCCTCACCTACCAGGGCGTCTACACCCCCGCTACCAACTACGCCCTCGGCGACATCGTGCAGTACCTCGGCTCGTCCTATCTCTCGCTGCTCGCCTCGAACCACGGCAACACCCCCGGCCTCGTTCCCACCGCCTGGGGTCTGCTCGCCTCCGCCCTGCCCGGCCCGCAGGGAGCTGTCGGCCCCGCTGGCCCATCCGGTCCGCCCGGCACGCAGGGCAATCCCGGCGTCATCGGCCCGGTCGGCCCCGTCGGTCTCACCGGCGTCCCCGGCCCGCAGGGTCCACCCGGCCTCACCTATCAGGGTCCGTACAGCTCCACCACCAACTACGCCCCCGGCGACATCGTCCTCTGGCAGGGCGCCACCTACACCTCGCTCACCGCCTCCAACCACGGCAATACGCCCGACATCACACCGCAGAGCTGGGGCATTCTCGCCACCCAGGGTCCGACGGGTCTCACCGGCACCCAGGGCCCCATCGGCCTCACCGGCCCCATGGGCTACCAGGGCCTCGCTGGTCCGCCCGGCCCCGCCGGCCCCACCGGTCCCATCGGCATCCAGGGTCCGGCCGGCGCCCAGGGCCTCAGCGGTCCCCAAGGCAATCACGGCGATACCGGTGCCCAGGGGCTGCAAGGCCTCTCGGGGCAAGCCGGCGCGCAAGGCATCCCGGGCATCGCCGGCCCGCAGGGTACTCCCGGTGTAACCGGTCCCATGGGCCCCGCCGGTCCTGTCGGCCTTACCCCGCAGGGCGCCTACAGCTCTTCCCACAACTACGCCCTCGGCGACGCTGTCACCTGGAACGGCTCCGGCTTTGTCTCCCTCGTCGCCTCGAACCAGGGCAACACCCCAGATCAAAGCCCCGGGCAGTGGTCCCTCTTCGCCGCCGCCGGCGCGCCAGGTGCCGCGGGCCCGGCTGGCGCCACCGGATCGCCCGGCCTGACCGGTCCGCAAGGCCCCGCCGGCCTCGCCGGAGCTGCCGGCCCCACAGGCGCAACCGGCCCCCAGGGCCCACCCGTCGCCAACTACACCGGCGCCTACAACTCCTCCACCAGCTACAACCTCAACGACGCCGTCAGCTACACCGGCTCCACCTACATCTCACTCATCTCCGGCAACCACGGCAACCCGCCCGACACCAGCACCTCCTCGTGGGCCGTGCTCGCCGGGCGCGGTGCAGCGGGCGTTGCCGGTCCCGCCGGCGCGACGGGCGCCGCAGGATTGCCCGGCCCGGCCGGCGTCACCGGTCCCACCGGCTCAACCGGACCACAGGGCCAGACCGGTCCCGCTGGCATCCCTGGCATCAACTTCCGCGCCGCCTGGGTCGCAAACGCCAACTACCAGACCAACGACGCCGTAACCTACGCCGGATCCACCTGGATCGCCACCGCCAGCAACTCCGGGGTCCAACCCGGCAGCAACTCCGCCTGGGCGCTCCTCGCCGCCGCCGGCGTCACCGGCCCCTCCGGTCCAACCGGCGCCGGCGCCACCGTCTCCATCGGCTCCGTCACCACCGGCGCCGCCGGCACCTCCGCCGTTGTTACCAACTCCGGAACCAGCTCCGCCGCCGTGCTCAACTTCACCCTGCCCGCTGGAGCTACCGGACCAGCGGGCAGCGGCGGCACCGGCTCCGGCTCAAGCGCAAGCACCAGCGGCATCCCCTTCGCCTCCGTCCTCCACTCCGTCAACTACAACGCCACCTACTTCTCGGTCAACGGCGTCAACAGCGCCTCGAATGAGACCACCTCGGTCCTGACCTGGGTTCCCAACGGCTGCACCGCCACCAGCCTTGCCGTCTTCTCCACTCAGGGAGCGGGCAATGGCATCACCGTCACCCTGCGCTCCGGCACCCCCGGCGCGATGGCCGCCTCCACCCTCTCCTGCAACGCAGCAACGAACAACAGCTGCACCGTCTCCGGTAGCGTCACCATCCCCCCGGGCGCCTTCGTCGACCTCTCCATCGCCGGTTCGAACAGTACCGCCGCCCCTGTCTGGACCGCCCTCGCCTGTCAGTAACTACGCCAACTTTCCCAAAAAAGTGCAGAACACCTCGGGATTCCAGCCGGCGCCCCGCACCGGTTGGGTGAGCCCGCCTGGACCCTCGCAGAAATGCGCAAAAACACCCCTTAACCTCAGCGAAAAGCGCGCTAACCTGCGCAAAAAGGCACCGTTTTAGGTGGGTAAACTCTCGCGAAGCTGCCGCAGCAGGCCGCTGAAGGTGTCCGCTGGCGGGGTGGCTTCGGCGTCGAGCAGATGCTCCATCTCTCGCGCGATGCGGGTGCCCTCGGGGTAGCCGAACATGCCCAACGAGCCCGCAAGCTTATGCGCAGAGATCGCCGCCTCGCTTCGCAGCGGAGCCGTAAGTGAAGCAGAATGAACGTGTTCCGCAGCCTGGGCAAGGACGGCAAGATGCTCCCGAACCATCGGCAGCTTGCGCCGCCACAGCTCCTTGAGCATGGCGTCCATCTTTGCCCTGGCCGGATCCAGATCCCCATCCCGAGCTGGATCGGGGTCCGGGAGATCCTTGCTATCTTGTTGATTCACTTACTCTTTCCAGCCCAGAACATCCGAGATCTGCTGCGCCAGAGTCAACGGATCGAATGGCTTGAACAGCACCGCCGCCACCCCCAGGTCGGCGAAGCGGCGCTGGTCCGTCCCCTGCACCTTGGCAGTCAGTAACAGCACTGGAATGTGTGAGATGGCGGGCTCCTGCTGCATCTGCCGGAAGGTCGTTGGGCCGTCCATGCCGGGCATCATGACGTCCATCAGGATAGCGTCCGGCATTGCCGCGGTCGCCGTCCGGATGCCTTCGAGACCCGACGAGGCGGTCATAACCTCCCAGTTTGCAACAGCTTCCAGCGAAAGCGCCGCCACCTCGCGGATGTCGTCTTCGTCGTCGATGATGAGGATCCGTCGCATGGGCGAGCCTATCTTCTCACACTGGAAACGAGTTAGAACAGCGGGAATTGCCAGTGAAAGGTGTGCTTTTTAGGCGATTTTCGCTGAGGTTAAGCGGCTTTTCGCTGAGGTTAAGCGCGTTTTCGCAGAGGTCTCGAGCGGAACCGCTTCGGGGGAGGGCTGGAGACGACGGAGACGCTGCACCATCGAGAGGACGAGCTCTTCGACCTCCTTCGGCTGAACGCGTGCCTTGGTGAGGAACTCGGTCGGACCGAGGCGAAGCTGGGACATCTCGGTGTCAGAGATCTCGCGGCCGGAGTAGACGACCAGCGGCAGGGTGGCAAGCCCGGGTTGCTGGCGCATCCACTCGACGAAGGAGAAGCCATCGCCGTCGGGGAGGGTGAGATCGAGGATCAGCAGGTCGGGACGGTGTGCGACGCAGTGACGGATGGCCTGCTGTCGGGTAGCGGCGTGGTTGACTTGGACATCGGCTTCTTCAAAGCTGGCGACGACGACACTGGCCAGGTCGTGGTCGTCTTCGACGAGAAGGATCTGCGCGGGCCCATCGCCGCGACGCAGGACGCGGCCCAGCTCGGCGAAAAGAAGGTGCTCGTTGAAGGGTTTCTGCACCCATCCCTGGGCGTCGCCAGCCATCTCCCGCCGGAGAACCGGGGAGAGAACGCTTAGCACCACAACCGGGATCGCAGAGGTGGCCGGGGTATCGCGGAGTCGCTGCAACGTCTCCCAGCCGCTGAGTCCGGGCATGTAGAGGTCGAGCAGGATGGCTTCGACGCGGTTCTGGGTGGCGAGGGTGAGGGCTTGCTCGCCGGAGGCGGCCTCCAGGCACTGGTAGCCCTGCTGGGTGAGGTGTTCGCAGACGATGGTGCGGATGCCGGCGTCGTCATCGCAGACGAGGATGCAGCCTTCGCCGACCGGCAGAGCGGGTGCCGGCAGCTGGGAATCAGAGGCACGGGCGGTGCGCGGCAGCATGAGGTAGAAGGTGGTGCCGGGGCCGAGGTTTCGCTGGGCCCAGATGGAGCCGGAGTGCTGCTGGACGATGGTGCGGCAGATGGCCAGACCAAGGCCGGTTCCGCCCTTTTGCCGGGCGTCCGAGGGCTCGACCTGCTGGAAGCGATCGAAGATGTTGTCCAGCTTCTCAGCGGGAATGCCGCGACCCTCATCGGAGACGCGGAGCAGGATGGAGTCTGACGTGGACTCTGCCTGGACGCGGATGGTGGAGGCGACCGGGGAGAACTTGATGGCGTTTGAGAGCAGGTTGGTGAGCACCTGCAGGATGCGATCGGAGTCGGCGTCGAAGAACAGGCCATCGGCGGCGCCGGCGGTGGTGAGCTCGATGTGGACCGAGGCAGCCTCGGCCATGGGGGTCATGGTGTCGACGGCGGAGATGGCGAGTTCGTGGAGAGAGCAGCGCCGGAGTTGCAGAGGCGCTCGGCCGGACTCCATGCGCTCGAGATCGAGGATGTCGTTGATAAGACGGATCAGGCGGTCCGTGTTGGTGACAGCGATGCGAAGGAGGTTTTGAGCTTTGGGGTCGAGCGAGCCCATGACGCCCGAGGAGAGCAGACCGAGGGAGCCGCGGATGCTGGTCAGTGGCGTGCGGAGCTCGTGCGAGACGGTTGAGATGAACTCATCCTTAAGGGTGTCGAGTTCTGACCGCTCGTCGAGCCGCCGCTGATCCCGCTCCACCTGGTTGGTGGCGGTGAGCAGCTGGGCGGCAAGATGGGCGGTACGTGATCTCGAGCGCTGGAGCGCGACGAGCAGGGCGAACGAGAGAAGAACCAGGCAGCTACAGGCGGCGATCAGAAGAGCGTGCATGAAGTAACCAAAGGATGTACCAGTACTGGGAAGAATAGTAACGCTACTTCGGCAAATTTTTCGCACAGAAGCGTACTTTTTTCCTAGTGCCAACCTCCTCTTTCGTTGATGTGCCCTCAGATTTGAGAGGGTGTGCCTCGAATGCAATGCATCTTTCGTGCCCGGGGAACCTAAATAGGGAAAAGCCGCGATGGCTTTACGGCTTTGCTGAGTGTGCGATGGACGTTTAGGGGTTACCAGGCGCGCATAAGTACCCAAACGGAGGGTTACTGCAGCAGTACGACGCCTCTACAACTTTCGGATTGCACACGCTGATAAGAAAGTTCTGGAGGATGCGACCTGCGTACTACCGGTGGTGCCACCCGCAGTACCTCTCTCGCTGGAGCCGCGATAACGGACATGGCGCCGCCTTCATCGCGTGATTGGCAGCGACGTGGCTTCGTCAGGAGCTTCGGCGGTCAGGATTATGGCTTTTGGGGATTGCCGCAGGTGGTTACCGGCGTGGGATGAGACTCGCCGAAGTCGGTGGTTCTGCATTCGTCGAAGATGGAGCAGTAGCAGGCGCTGGCGTGGAGATGGAATCTGGTCAGGTTCAGCTTGTTCCACTCTGCGAGTGCGAGATCGCTGCCGACGGGCTTGGGCCACTTGAATACCAAACGCTCGTCGCCACTGCGCAGGAGGGTTCCCGAGATCTGTTGGGACATGAACGGGAGACGGGTGTCTATCTTTGCCACTCGTTCGTAGAGAGCGCCGCCGGAGAAGTCAGTGCCCTGATCGTCAACGACATGAAACCAGACGATGTGCGCTGGGCCGGTGCCCACATTGCTGATCTTCATGCTGATAATCGGCTTGTCGTCGCTTAGATTGCTGGTATCGAGCATGAGGAGCGGTGTGGATTGGGCGTCGACCAGGCGCTTGTTCTGCTCGACCAGGGCGTGCATGGATTTTTCCGACTGCAAGGAGGTGAGCAGGGAGGCAATCGAGAGGAGAACGACGGCGACGGGCACGACGAGGTCGAACCAGGGAAGGCCGGTTTTATGGTGGTGATGATGCGGGGGTTCTGGCGTTTCGATCATCTGGCGGGTGACCTGGCGGGGATTTTAGTTTGCGTTTTCGGGAGAGTCTGGTGATGTCCGAAGCGTATGACCAAGCTATCCTCAGCGGCTGAAGCCGCGTGCTATTAGAGGTATTTACGGCATGGCTGAAGCC
>CAXSEC010000038.1:17426-23722 GCA_964236325.1 uncultured Acidobacteriaceae bacterium
ACAGAAGAGTCGTCATAGTGTCCCTGACGATCTCGATTGTCGCTTAAGTTTCGGCTGGGGCTGGATGTGGTTGGTACGGCGCCTCTGCGTCGGCAATGTGATGAGGGTCGGTGATGGTGGGTGGCGGGGTTCGTCACTTCGCTTTGTGGATCGAGCATTGGCCATGTTGTGCGTTGACCCCTTCTCAACGATTGGCGCGTCGCTTCGCTCCGTGGTTAGAGGCGAAATGCGGGGGTTCCTCGCTGCGCTCGGAATGACAAACAAGGATTGCAACAGCAACAGCAACGACGAAATGCGGGGTCTCTCCACTGCGCCGTGCGAAGAGCTGCACGGCTTCGGTCGAGATGACGGCTTCTTTGGAGGTGATGATGGCGGGGTGCGCGTCGCTGCGCTCCGTGGTTAAAGGCGGAATGCGAGGGTTCCTCACTACGCTCGGAATGACAATCAAAGATTGCAAATGCGCTCAGGAAGTTGTGCCCAAGGGGGGACATGAGCTTTGTGGCGGGATGAACGAATGCAGGGGGCTCTCCACTGCGCGATACGATGGAGCCGTCTCGCTTCGGTCGAGATGACGGCTTTCTTTATGCGGACGGGGTGAGGCAGCGATGAATGTTAACTTTGCGGAGCGGGCGCATAACCATAACTGGAAGCTGGATCCGATTGTGCGGTCGCTGCTTGATACGGACTTCTACAAGCTGCTGATGCTGCAGTTTATCTGGAAGAACTTTTCGGGCACGCGGGTGACGAGCGAGGTGCACAACCGGACGGTGACGGTGCGGCTGGCGGAGCGGATTGGAGCGGCGGCGCTGCGGGAGCAGATGGAGCATGTGCGGGGGCTGCGCTACCGGAGGAGCGAGCTGGTTTGGCTGGCGGGGAACTCGTTCTATGGGGTGCGATCGATCTTTGAGCCGGGCTTTCTGGACTGGCTGGAGCATGACTTTCGCCTAAGCGAGTACATGATTGACGAGCAGGATGGGCAGCTGGTGCTGCGGTTTGAGGGGCTGTGGAGCGCGGTGACGATGTGGGAGATCTACGCGCTCGCAATTGTGAGCGAGCTGAAGACGCGGGCGGCGCTGGCAGAGATGACGGAGCTGGAGCTCGATGTGCTGTATGCGCGGGCGAAGACGCGGCTGTGGGATAAATTGGAGCGTCTGCGCGGGGTGCCGGGGCTGAAGCTGTCGGACTTCGGGACGCGACGGCGGCATAGCTTTCTGTGGCAGGAGTATGCGGTTGAGGCGTTGCGGGCGGTGCTGGGGGAGGGCATGACGGGCACCAGCAATACGGCGCTCGCGTACAAGCATGATCTCGAGGCGATTGGGACGAATGCGCATGAGCTGCCGATGGCGCTGGCGGCGATGGCGACGACGGACGAGGAGCTGAAGGCGTCGCAGTATCGGGTGCTGGAGCTGTGGCAGCGGAGCTATGGCGGGTCGCTGCTGATTATGCTGCCGGACACGTTTGGGACGACGCAGTTTTTGGAGGATGCGCCGGAGTGGGTGCTGGACTGGACGGGGCAGCGGGTGGACTCGAAGCCGGCGATGGAGGCGGGAGACGAGTATATCGACTGGATTGTGCGGCGGGGCGGCGATGCGCGGACGAAGCGGCTGATTGCGAGTGATGGGCTGGATGTGGAGGACATTTTGACGCTGCAGCGGTATTTTGAGGGGCGGATCCGCTTCAGCGGGGGGTGGGGGACGCTGCTGACGAATGACTTTCGCGGGTGCCATCCGCGCGGGGAGGCGACGCTTGAGCCGCTGAGCCTGGTGTGCAAGCTGACGAGTGTCGGCGGGCGGCCGACGGTGAAGCTGAGTGATAACGCGAACAAGGCGGTGGGGCCGAAGGAGGGGGTGGAGCGGTATCGGCGGGTGTTTGGCAGTGTGGGGGTGGGACGGGAGCGGGTGCTGGTTTAGGCGGTTCGGCTCGGGGTGTCTGGGGCGGCCAGGGTGGCGTAGCTGAAGGCACCGAGGAGGGTGACGGCACTGCACAGGAAGAGCGACAGGGTGAAGGAGTGGGTGCGGTCGAGCAGGAAGCCGGTGAGGATGGGCGCGGCGGAGGCGATGGTGAAGCCGGCGAAGTTCTGGAGGGCGGAGAGCGAGGCGACGTGGTGGGGCGCGCCGATTGATTGGGCGTAGCCCCAGCCGGAGGTTCCGGCGAAGTGGATGAAGAAGAGGGCGAGGCTGATGCCGGCCACGGCAACGGTGGTGGAGGAGCTGCGGGCGACGACGACGGTGCTGGCGGCGGAGAGGACCATGCCGGCGACGAGGCAGGTGCGATGGATGGTGTTGAGAGGGAGATGGCTGCGTTGCAGCAGGAGATCGGTGAGGAGGCCGCTCGAGAACATGCCGGCGGCGCCGAAGAGGAAGGGGATGGCGGCGATCCAGCCGGTGCGGGCGAGCGAGAGATGGCGGGCGATCTGGAGGTAGCCGGGGATCCAGGCGGTGTAGAGCCAGTTGGTGTAGTTGATGCCGCCGAAGCCGAGCATCATGCCCCAGACGGTGCGGCGGTGGAGGAGGTCGGTCCAGGGAGCGATGGGCTCGAGTGTGGTGGATGGCGGCTCGCGGAAGGCGGTGTCGTGGCGGGCGCGGTAGAGGGCGAACCAGGCGAGAGAGAGAACGAGGCCAGCGGCGCCGAGGAGGACGAACATGGCGCGCCAGCCGATATGGAGGATGAGGATGGTAAGGACGGGCGGGGCGATCGCGAGGCCGAGGGTCTGGGACGAGCTCATGACGGAGGTGGCGCGAGCGCGCGACTTTGGGGGGAACCACTCGCGGACGGTCTGGACGCCGGCGGGGTAGAAGGGGGACTCGCCGATGCCGAGGAGGACGCGGAGGGCAAGGAAGGGGCGGAAGGCGGGAACGAAGCCGGTGAGGAGCTGAGCGGCGGACCACAGGGCGAGGCCGGAGCCGAGGACAGTGCGGGTGCCGGTGCGGGCAAGCAGGGCGATGAGGGGGATCTGCGAGAGGCCGTAGGCGAGGGAGAAGGCGGAGAGCAGCCAGCCCATCTCTGTACCGCTGAGGTGCAGGTCGGCGCGAATGGTGGTGTTGGCGACGGCGAGCGAGGAGCGATCGAAGAAGTTGACGACGCCGGCGAGGAAGAGCAGGGCGAGGGTGATGGTCTGGTGGCGGCGCAGAGAGGGCGTCGTGGAGGAAGAGGTCATGGGGCGAGTGGGTCTCGTGCATCTTGCATGAGGAGAGGGTTGAGGTGCAAGGGCCGGGGCGCGGCATGGGGGACGGCTTATACTTCGGAGATGTTGGGACGATGGGGCGGGTGGGTGCAGGTGACGGCGGCGGTGGTGCTGCTGCCGGTGATGCTGGTGGAACAGGGATGGGCGTGGGGCGAGGTGGGGCATCGGATGATCAACCGGCTGGCGTCGCAGAGTTTGCCGGCGGAGGTGCCGGAGTTCCTGCGGGATGCGGCGGCGCAGGATGCCATGGAGTATCTGGGGCCGGAGCCGGATCGGTGGCGGAACCAGGCAGAGCCGGAGCTGAATGCGGCACAGGCGCCGGAGCACTTTATTGATCTGGAGTATGCGGACATGCTGCCGGTGCTGCCGCGGCGGCGGTACGACTATGTGCGGGCGCTGGCGGTGTTGCAGAAGGATCATCCGGAGCTGGCGCTGAGTGTCGAGAAGGTGGGGCTGCAGCCGTATGTGACGATGGAGGTTTGGGAGCGGCTGAAGGTGGATCTGCGGGAGTATCGGAGGCTGGTGGCGGCGAAGGAAGACACGAAGCCGGTGGAGTTGGCGATTGTGTACGACGCGAGCTGGCTGGGGCACTATGTGGGCGATGGATCGATGCCGCTGCATACGTCGGTGAACTACAACGGGTGGACGACGGGACCGAACCCGCAGGGGTACACGACGCTGCATACGATCCATGCGCAGTTTGAGACTGCGTATGTGGCGGCGAACGTGAAGCCAGGGGATGTGTCGCCGCTGGTGGCGGGGGCGAAGCCGAAGGTGATCGAGGATGTGTGGACAGGGTACCTGGAGTATCTGCACCACTCGCACACGCTGGTGGAGCCGCTGTATGCGCTCGATAAGACGGGGGCGTTTACGGGCGCGGGGACGGCAGAGGGCAAGGCGATGGTGGATGAGCGGCTGGCGGCGGGAGCGATCGAGCTGCGAGACCTGATTTACACGGCGTGGGTGAAGAGCGCGGATCCGGTGCAGGAGTTCAAGGGCTAGTGCTGCGCGGGCGATGGACGGTTCGAGCGACGAGACGGGCGGTGTGGCGCGGCGGTGTGGTGGTGGGGCAGATTGCGTATGGCGTAGCGGAGCTGGCGGTGATGCGACCGCAGACGCGCGAGGCGAGGGCGGCGTGGAATCAACGATTCTGCGCGCGCATTGTTCGTGCGCTGAGGATGCCGGTTATGGTTGAGGGCGTGTTCCCGACGGGCGGCGTGGTGATTGCCAATCACCAGACATACATGGATATCACGGTGCTGGCGTCGCTCTGGCCCTGTGTCTTTGTTTCGAAGGCCGAGATCTCACGATGGCCGGTGGTGGGCTGGATGACGAAGATGGCAGGAACGGTGTTTGTGGAGCGTGGCAGGGGCGGGAGTGCGGCGGCGGCGAGTGTGGGGATGCTAGCCGCGGCGAAGGCTGGCGTGCCGGTGGTGATCTTTCCGGAGGGGACGACTTCGAACGGGGAGAGCTTGCTGCCGTTTCGCGGCGGTTTGATTGCGGAGGCGCGAATTGCCGCGTTGCCGATTACGGCCGCGGTGATTCGGTACACGGTGGCGGGGCCGCGAGGCGCGACGATTGAGGATGATGTGGCGTATTGGGGCGATCGCGGATTGCTGGAGCATGTGGGGCACTTTTTGTCGCTTGAAGGCGTGCAGGTGAGGGTGCGATTTGCGGACCAGCCGGTGGTCTTTGCCCAGACGGAGCGGAAGGCGGCGGCGGTCGAGGCACGCACGGCCATGCTGCAGCTGGGAGGCGGATCGCTGCGGGCTGACGTTTCTTCCTGCTAGGCGGGTTCGAGAGCGGCGATCTGCGGAATGAGGGCCAGGAGCAGGGGGGTGATCTGCGCCTGCGCGCGCTGGCCGGTGGCGAGGACGTCGTGGTGGTCGATGGCCTCGGGCGCGCCTTCTGCGGTCAGGGTGATGCCGGCGGCGGCATTGGTGACGAGGGACAGGCCGAGGACAGCGAGACCCATGTGGCGGGCGACGGTGACCTCGTGCACGGTGGACATGCCGACGAGGGTAGCGCCCAGGGTGCGGAAGGCGCGGATTTCGGCGGGGGTCTCGAAGGAGGGACCGAGGACGGCGAGGTAGATGCCTTCGGGAAGCTCGAAGTGCTGGCGCTTCGCCTCTGCCTGGGCGAGGGCGCGGAGAGCGGGGGTGTAGGCGGTGGACATGTCGAAGAAGCGCTCGGCGGTGCCGGGGCGAGTGGCGAAGCGGGGCTCGTTGGGGCCGAGGGCGGCGTTGCTGCCGGTGAGGTTGATGTGGTCGGCGATGAGGACGAGGGAGCCCGGAGCGTAGCTGGGGTCGATGCCACCGGCGGCATTTGTAACGATGAGCGATCGGCAGCCGAGGAGGGACAGAACGCGGGTGGGGAAGACGACCTCGGCGAGGGAGTAGCCCTCGTAGGCGTGGACGCGGCCCTGCAGGACGGCGACGGGGATGCCGGAGATGGTGCCGAGGATGAGCTGGCCGGCGTGGCCGACGACGGTGGAGTGCGGGAAGTGCGGGATGTCGGTGTAGGGGATGGCGACGGCGTGGTCGACGTGGGCGGCGAAGTTGCCGAGGCCGGAGCCGAGGATGATGCCGACGGCGGGTGTGAGGGCGGAGTGAGTGCGGATGTGATGAACGGCTGCCTGTGCCCGGCTGAAGGTGTCCAAGGAGTGGCTTGACGCTTCTGTGGCGCTTGATGCTTCCATGCTGGTACCCCTTCCTACCTAAACTGCGCAAAATACTAAGGAACTTCGGTTAGGTCTGGACCTCGGATGGAGTCGTGGAACAGTCTGGTACCTAGTACCAACTTCAGGCGGATTCTAGGCGGTCTTACACGCACTCGGACCGGTCAAGAGCCTCGATTGAGCCCTGCTTCAAGTGTACGAGAGGGCGTGGGGATCTCCAGGCAGCTTGTTGCAGCGGAAGTTATTGCGAATCGTGCTCCGGCTGGATTCATCTGACGGATACGGCCATGGCGTGCAAGGCGCGCGGGCGACGAAGAGATTGAGGAGTGACGATGAAGCTGAGTGGACGAACGATCTTTATTACGGGCGGCGGTTCGGGCATTGGACGCGGGCTGGCCGAGGCGCTGCATGAGCTGGGCAACAAGGTGATCATCT
>CAXSEC010000039.1:0-23209 GCA_964236325.1 uncultured Acidobacteriaceae bacterium
GCATGACACGAACGAGATCGCAGCGGTCGATCTGAAAAGTGGTTCTACCGTCGGCCAATGGCCTCTGGCGCCATGCGTCGGTCCGTCCGGGCTGGCACTCGACCCCGTCCAGGGTCGCCTCTACGTGGTCTGTATGGGAAGCTCGCAACTTGTAGTCTTCTCACTCGAACAACATAAAGTTATTGCCTTCCTGCCGGTAGGTGGCAAGCCGGACTCAGTGGCCCTGGATCTTGAGCGTCATCGCATCTACACCGCTGGCATGCAGGGCGTTATGACGGTGATTGGGCAGAGCGGGGAAGATTATCGTGTCCTGGACGATATCCACACTCACCCCCTTGCTCATACTTTGATTGTCGATCCCGAGACGCATCGTGTGTACCTAACCTACGCGGCACTGCTGAGCGCACCTAGGATCGCAGTGTTTTCCCCTAAGCCTTAGATAATGGGCATGGAGGACAATGGTTCTATGACGCGCATCCCATTTGTGGCCCCAAATCCCGGAAGTGATCCATCGCAGACTCCTGCCGGTACTGGAAGACCAAAGATCCTTTTGATCGATGACGATCAAGACCTGTGTCAGCTCCTAAGAACACGCTTCGCCTCGGAGGGCCTTGACCTGCACACGGTTTTTCTAGGCAAGGAAGGGCTGCGATGCGCCTTGGAAAGCTCGTTCGCACTAATCGTGCTCGACGTGATGTTACCCGATACTCGGGGATTCGATGTGCTCAGGGAGCTTAGAAAGCACACGCTTACGCCGGTCATCATGCTGACCGCCCAGGGCGATGAAGTGGATCGAATCCTTGGGCTCGAACTAGGTGCGGATGACTACCTGCCCAAACCCTTTAGCACGCGGGAATTGCTGGCTCGAATGATGGCTATCTTGCGACGCTCGGCCTGGAAAGGACCTTCCAGTGTAGGAAGACCACCTAAGATCTATTCCGGAGATCTCGAAATTGATCTTGCGTTGCGTATGGTTCTTCGAAGAGGGGAACAGATCAAGTTGACCTCGACGGAATTCGATCTCACGCGCAGCTTCTGTGAAGCGCCAGGGGAGGTTCTGACGAGGGAATGGCTGGTGGCAAACATACTTGAGCGCGCCTTTGTGCCCTTCGACCGCAGTATCGATCTCCATATTAGTAATCTGAGGCGAAAGCTTGGTCCTCGTCCCGATGATTGCGACCGTATACAGAGTGTTCGTGGGGTGGGATATCTGTACGTCTGGCCGGCCTAGGGGAAGGCCGTTCGATCGCCCAACAACTACAAATCTAGACAACTTCAAACCGTTCTAAACACCAGAGCCAATCACCAGCCATCAAGATACATAAATGAAGATCTTTTCGATGGTTGTGGCCATAACTGCGTTCGTGAGCTTAGTCGGTAGTCAAGCGATACAGGCTCAAAGTGACGCAAGCAGACCAGAGTTTTATACCCAACAGGTGCAGCCAATCTTCGCTGCTCATTGCCTGCGCTGTCACGGAGATTCTAACCACCGCGGAGGATTGAGTCTGGGCTCGCGTCAAGACATGCTCCTGGATCGACGGAACAAGCCAGTCATCATCCCGGGAGATGCGACAAACTCACTTCTGGTCCGCCTCATTCGACACGAGGGACCACCGAACGATCCAATGCCGATGCCCAGTGAACGAGAGCGTCTGTCGGATGCGGACATCGCGCTGGTTGAGCGATGGGTTCTAGCCGGGGCGATTGTGCCCGCCACTGTGACGGGAGGCAAACGATGAAAGAACAAGTGAGACCTCGGCGAGCATAGTGCCCGAGGTGACTCTGAAGTCTCTGCTTCGCGCCTACTACGAGGCCTTCCACACCAAACGCTCCGGGGAGGAGGGTGGCTGGCTTTCGCTACGCTATTTTGTTTGGGGTTGTTTGGTGGACCTGATCGGGATCGAACCGATGACCTCTTCCATGCCATGGAAGCGCGCTCCCAGCTGCGCCACAGGCCCACTCTCAAAGGAAGGACCTCTTCATTCTGGCGGACAGACAGCGTTTCGTCAATGCAGCCGCCGACACGCCCTCACGACGGGAACCTTTGCCCCGACCTTGGTGTCTAAGTCCTGTAGAGTGAGCGAGCACTCGGCCGCCGGCGGCGCACCATCTCGTTTTCCTTGCATGTCGTCATACGTTGGTCGTACTTTAGAGGACACTCCTTTGACTCAGGCGGGCGCTCTGGTGGGAAATCTGGCAAGTGCGATCGGCTTCTCGACAGAAGAAGCCACCCTGATCGCCGACCTCAAGGCCGGCTCCGAGGACGCCTTCGCCATCCTGATCGCCCAGTACCACCAGCCGCTCTTCTCGCTCATCGCCCGCAGCCTCGACGACCCCTCCGACGCCTCCGATATCACGCAGGAGGTCTTCATCAAGGTCTTCCGCTCGATTCGCAGCTTCAACGGCGGCTCCAGCCTGCGCACATGGCTCTATCGCATCGCGCTCCACGAGGCCTCGAATCAGCGCCGCTGGTGGTCCCGTCACAAACGCCGCGAGATCACGCTCGACACCCCGCCCTCCGAGGTTGAGGAAGACGCGCCCACTCTTGCCATGATCCTCGCCGACGGCCACGGCACACCGCTCGACCATGCCGAGCAGGGCGAACTTCGAGCCAGCGTCGAGCAGGCACTTCGCGAGCTTCCCGAAGCCTTTCGCACCGTCGTCGTGCTGCGCGAGATCGAGGGCTTTGCCTACGAGGAGATCGCCGAGGTGCTCGGCATCAATCTCGGCACCGTCAAGAGCCGCCTCACGCGGGGTCGGCATCTGCTTCGCGATCTGCTTCGTCCCTGCCTGAAGCCAGTCCGCTCTCAACCTGCCACTATCACCTCGCGGAGATCGGCATGAGCTCCCGCACCTCAGGGCAGAGATCTGGCCCGGCCCCCTTTCAGATCGTCTCCGGCGCCGCCTGCCAGCACGTACGCACCTCCCTGTCGAACTACCTCGATGGCGCCGTCACTGGCGTTGAAATGCGCCACATCGCAGATCATCTGGAGGGTTGCACCGCCTGCCAGGCCGAGTTCGATCTCGCCCGCACCATGCAGCAGACGCTCTCCACCCTTGGACCGTCGCGCGTTCCATCCGATCTGAGCCTCCGCCTGCGCCTCGCCATCTCGCGCGAGAGCCGACGCAGCTGGCCCAATCGTCTCGATCGCCTCGCCCTGAGCTGGCAGAACGCTCTTCGTCCGCTGGCCATGCAGGCCGCCGCCGGTCTGGCCTGCGCCACCCTTCTGCTTGGCAGCATCCTCTTTCTGCTGGGCGCCATGAGCGCCGCCAACCCCGTCATGGCTAACGACGAACCACTCGGCGCTATGACGGCTCCACACTACCTCTACTCCGTCGCCGGCATCCAGCCCATCACCACACCGGAGGACAGCACCCTGGTTGTCGAAGCCATGATCAACGCCCGTGGTGAGGTCTACGACTACCGCATCGTCTCCGGCCCCCTTGGCTCCTCCATCTCCGAAGACACAGCCGTTCGCAGCCAGCTCGTCGATCGCCTGCTCAGCAGCGTCTTTACCCCCGCCAGTGTCTTCGGCGTTCCCGTCCGCGGCCGTGTCATCATGACCTTCTCCGGCATCTCGGTCCACGGCTAAAGTCTTAGGTTATGCCCCCTCCGCACTTGTGGGCAAAATATTCAAAGGATTGGGGTTAGTGCTGGACAAAAGCCTGCTCGTCACCTTCCGATCCGCCCGGCTATCCCCAGTGGAGCTGGATGACGCAGCGGAAGCGGCACGGGAATAGCTTACCCGTGGGGTAGGGTGGTGTGCGCCAGGCGCTTTCTGGCTCCGGATCGTCCGTGGGCTAGCTCTTGCACACAGTCCACACGCTCTCCTACACTCCATGGGTGCGTCGAAACCCCATCGTGCTCCCGCTCCGCAGCGCTCCTCGCCTGGCTCTCACCCTCGCCGTGCTCCTCGCGCTGTACCCCGCAGTTTCTTGGGGACAGGCGACCCAGTCCCCCTCCTCGTCCCGGCCATCGGGTAGCTCATCCTCCGGAAGCGGTGGCCGCGAGGCCCGTCCCACGCAGCCTGAGGCCACCGGCTCCGCCGTCACCCTCGAGACCAGTGAGCCCCTGTTCGATCTCGCCGTCGCGCTCAACGCCTGCGGCTACGACACCGATCTCGCCGCATCCAGCCCGGTCCGCACCGCCGTCCGCCAACAGGTCGCCGCCGCCGTTGCTGCCTCGCCCGAAGCCATGCACGCACGAGACGCAGTGTGCACCTACATCCGCCAGCACAGCCTCAGCGATAGCGGCCTCAACATCGCCCAATACGTCTCGTTGGCCCTCTATACCTCGCCGGAACTGACCCTTTTAGCGGACGAAACCGAGCTCCCGCCCGACTCCACGCAGGTCCTCAGCGTCCTGCCGCTGGTCCATAACCTCTCGGACGCAATCCACCTGCACGCCATCTGGATCGAGAATCGCCCCGCCTACACGGCACTGCTCGATCAACTCCACGATCCGCTCTCGAAGCTCATTCTCAACACCAACATTTACTTGCACTTACCGGTTTCGAGCTACGACGGCCGACGCTTCCAGGTGCTGCTTGAGCCCATGCTCGCCCCAACCGCGGTCAACGCCCGCATCTATGGCTCGAACTACATCGTCGCGGTCTCACCGTCAGCCGCCGGCTCGTTTCACCTGGAGCAGATTCGCCATACGTACCTGCACTACGAGGTCGAGCCCCTGGTCTACGCGCGAGCGTCCGCCATGGATCGCCTTCAGCCCATCCTCAAGTCGGTGCAGGACGCGCCTATCGACTTCGCGCACAAGTCCGACATCGTCTCGCTCATCGCAGAGTGCCTGATCAAGGCGGTGGAGGCTCGCACCATGGACACGGGAATCGCTCCTCCGGTGAAACCCGCCGGGATGCGCGAGCGGGTCGACTTCGAAAAGTACGACGCGGCCCGGAGTGTGTACGAGCGCCAGACAGAAGCAGCTCGCCGCAATGCCGCGGATCTTGCCACGCGCCATGGCTGGGTGCTTACGAACTACTTCTACCAGCAACTGATTCAGGAAGAACGCAATAACGTCAGCCTGAAAGACAACATTGGCCAGATGGTCTACGGCATGGACGTGGATCGGCAGGCTCACGAAGCAAAGCAGATCGCCTTTATCCCGGAGGCATCGCACGAGGACGTCCGCCGGGTTGCTCTGCCACCAACCGGTCTGCGCCTGGCAGAGATGAAGCTGATGCAGGGGGACGCCCCGGCCGCCGAGGAACTGGCGAAGAAGGCCCTTGCTGATCCGGCAGGGGATCATGCCGAGGCGAACTATATCCTTGCCCGCATCGCGCTGCTGCAACGTCAGCCAGAGGAGGCCATGACACACTTCCAGGCGACTCTCTCGAGTGCCCGCAATCCACATACAGTTGCCTGGTCGCATATCTACCTTGGTCGCCTCTACGATGTGCAGCCGGACCGCAGGAAAGCGGTACAGGAGTATCAGGCCGCGCTCGCGGTTCCGGGTGCACAGGCAGATACGCGCCTGGCCGCCTCAACCGGGCTCAAGACCCCTTTTGCTTTGCCGAAGGCACAGGCGCCGGCTGAGCAGGAGGATCCGATCGACCCTAGCGGCAAGGCCGAAAAGGATGCGTACGCTCCCAATGCGAAGCCGTAGGATCTGCCATACCCGTCCCTCTGCGCTCAGGACCTGCAGAGAACGATATTCTCTAGATTCGGGGGCAGAGCGTGACGCGTAGCGGACCGGCGATCGAGGTGAGTCGACAGAAAGCGGCTCCAAGCCATGCTCCGGATCGCGCGCCGAACCGCATGTCTGAGAGCTTTCGAACCGGCCACACCTTTCACAACCCCGCCCTGCTGAACATGGCGCTGACGCACAGTTCGTTGCTCCATGAAGATCCGGCGATGCGCGGCAATGCGCCACAACCACCCTCACCAGACAATGAACAGCTGGAATTCCTTGGGGATGCGGTCCTCAGCCTCGTGGTGGCGGAGCGTCTCTTCCGCAGCTTTCCCTCGGCGCGTGAAGGCGATCTCACACGGCTTCGCGCGTCGATCGTCAGCAGCAAACACCTCGCTACCATCGCCACAGCGTTGAATCTCGGAGCCTATCTTCGCTTGGGGCGAGGCGAGGATCGCAGCGGCGGCCGCAGGAAGCCGGCCCTGCTCGCGGACGCGCTTGAAGCTGTCATCGCGGCGCTCTATCTCGATGGCGGCCTGCCGGCGGCATCCGCCTTCGTTGAGCGGGAGATCGTCTCTCCGGCGCTTCCCGAGCTTCGTCAGGCCCTTGCTCAGGGCGCGGCGATCGGCGACTACAAGTCTGCCCTGCAGGAGCGTTTACAGGCGACCCGGGTTGGTCAGCCGCGCTACGTGCTTACGGACGAAAGTGGTCCAGACCACCAGCGGCTATTTCGCGTCGAGGTGCAGATTAAGGCGGCCGACGGCTCCAGCATCGCTCTTGCCGAATCTGAAGGTCCAACCAAGAAGCTTGCCCAACAGGAGGCCGCTCGCCTTGCGCTGCTGGACCTGGATAGGCGCCTCCCCGAACTCGGCGGCCGCGATCAATCTTCGATCGAGAAGACTCCATGAGCGCCAGCGCCGCGCCTCCACCACCGCGCCCCGGCGTAGCGCCGCCTCTTCAGGCAGCAAACGAGAATACGCTGCTGCTCGCCCTGCAGGCCCTACTCCAAATCATCGTGGTCGCGATCTTCATCAACACCTTCACCGTGCAGCCGTTTCGCATTCCCTCCGCCTCCATGGTTCCGACTCTGCTCGTTGGCGATTTTCTGCTCGTCAACAAACAGACCGCTGATCGCGACAGACCGCCACTCGCTCCGGGCACCATTGAGCGCGGCGATGTCATCGTCTTTCACTTCCCGGCAAGCCCTTCCGTGCATCTGGTCAAGCGAGTCATCGGGCTACCGGGCGAGCGGCTGCGCATGCAGGACGACCACGTGTTTATCAACGGCAAGTCGCTCATCGAACCGTACGCTGTTTACCGATCGTCCGCGCCCGATAACTTTCGCGACAACTTCCCTCGCCTGAGCTCCACCGACCCGGATGTAGACGCGCGTTGGTGGATGCAGCTCCGGCACCTGGTAGATCATGGCGAACTCCGCATTCCTGCGGGCCAATACTTTGTCCTTGGCGACAACCGCAATAACAGTGAGGACAGCCGCTATTGGGGTTTGGTGCCGGGGCAGGCCATCATCGGCAAGCCCATGCTGGTCTATCTTTCGCTGCGCGAGCCCGAGAGCGACGATCGCAACACCCTTGAGGATCGCGCGGCAAAGCAGCCCGGCATGCTCGCCAACCTGCGCAGCCTCGCTCGCTGGCACCGGGCGCTGCACATTGTTCGCTGAGACGGCTTCGCGGTTCGATGAAGCGCTTCACCTCAGAGCCATACCAGAGCGATACACTGACAATCGGAGCCCTAATGACGACCACGCTGTCCGAGCCCAACGAACCCAAGGCAACCGCCGGTCTCGCGACTGGCGTTGCCACCGCACCTCTCATCGCGCCCGCGGCCACTCCGGCGACGGCAGACGATCGCACCGAAACTCCGCTCGAGTCGCTCGCCTCCATCTGCACTGTGCTCGCCGTCGGCCTCTTCGTCATGACCTTCGTCTTCCAGAACTTCGAGATTCCATCCGCCTCCATGGTGAAGACGCTGCTCATCGGCGACCACGTGCTGGTCGATCGCATTTCGCTCGCGCCACCCTCTCTCCTGGCGAAGTTCCTGCCCTATCGCGACGTGCAGCACGGCGACGTCATCGTCTTCTACAAGCCCAGCCTGACCGAGCCCGATCTCTACCTGGTCAAGCGGGCGATCGGTCTTCCGGGCGACCACATCCACCTGCACAATGGCATCGTTTACCTTAACGGAATCGCACAGAAGGAACCCTACGCGGCGATGCCCGTAGACGACGGCAACCCGCAGCACGCCTTTGACTCCTACCGCGACGACTTCCCTGCCGGCGGACAGGCGTATAGCAACATCACCGCGTCCTGGGCCGAGGAGCTGCCGCAGTACATCCAGGGCGGCGATCTCGTCGTTCCCCCGGGAAAGGTCTTCGCCCTCGGCGACAATCGCACCGAGTCCCTCGACGGCCGCTACTGGGGCTTTGTTCCGCGAGAGAATATCGTCGGCAGGCCGCTCTTCGTCTATTGGTCCTTCCAGACGCCGGCCAGCCAGATCGAAAAGCAAAGCATGGGGGATCGCATCTCGTTCATGGGCCACGTCCTTCTGCACATCTTTGATCAGACTCGCTGGAACCGCACCTTCCACCGCATCCTGTAGGACAGATACCTTCCGCGCGCAGGGTTCGCTGCGTCCCAGAGATCGAGAGCCATGCAGCAGGAGATCTATCCGACCAGTGTTCCCGTGGAGACCTCCGGAGCGAAGCTCGGAGCCCGTCTGCATCGCCCCTCCACCCGCACCTCTGTGACCCTTGGGATCTGCCTGGCGATGTTGCTGCTCGTCGTTCTTCCCCCGCTGCTAAGCCTGAACCGCTACCAACGCCGCGTGACCACCAGCATGTCGCAGGTGCTTGGACGGCCCGTACACCTCGATCGCATCACCTTGAATCTCCTGCCGCTTCCCAGCTTCACGCTTGAGAATCTGGTCATCGATGAGGCGCCCGGCTTTGGGGCCGAGCCCATGATCCGGGCCAATCGCGTCAACGTGCGGCTGCGCATCGGCTCGCTCTGGCGGCATCGCGTCGAGTTCTCGCGCATCACCTTCACCGACCCTAGCGTCAACCTCGTTCATCTCCCTAATGGGCAGTGGAATCTAGCCAGCATCCTGTTGCAGGCGTCGCATGTCGACGCCGCCCCAACCACGCAGACCAACGCCGGCGATGCGCCACGGTTCCCCTACATCGAGGCGACTGGCGCGCGCATCAACCTCAAACTTGGTCAGGAAAAGACGCCCTTTTCGCTCACTGACGCCGACTTCGCCCTGTGGCTGCCGCAGCCAAATCAGTGGAAGATGCGAATCGCCGCCAAACCGGCACGAACCGACACCAATGTCTCCGATGCCGGCACCCTCCAGATTGAAGCGGGTCTCGATCGTGCCGCCACACTGGGTGGTCTGCCACTCTCCGCGGAGGCTCACTGGACCGCCGCCCAGCTCGGCGCCACCAGCCGCATGTTCACCGGCGCGGATGCGGGCCTGCGCGGCCGGATGAACCTTTCCGCTCACCTGACCGGAACGCTGGCCTCCGCCCACCTGCAGCTTCGCACCCAGATCGACGATCTCCACCGCGCCGACTTCGTGCCCGAGCACACCCTCATGGTGGATATCGACTGCAGCGCTCTCGCTACCCGCGTCTTCCATGCCTTTGAGGACGTGCGCTGTAGCTGGCCGGTGCCGGACAGCCAGGGCGCGATCATCGCGATGACCGGCAGCCTTCCGGATCTGCTCGACCTACGGCGCACCGCGCAGCTTCAGATCGGCACCCCGCACCTGCCGACGTCGGTACTCTCTGACTGGGCGCACGTTCTGTCCGATAGCATCCCCGCGGACACGTCTGCTTCAGGGTCTGTCACCGCGAGCCTCCTCTATCCTGGAACCTCGCCAGGAACCTGGGAGGGTCATGCCGACTTTGCCGACCTCGAGCTTGCGGGTAGCCGGCTTCACGGAGCGCCACTTGCCATTGGCGATCCAACCATCCGCACCGTACCCGGCCCTGGACGGTCCCCCTCGATCAAGCTCTCCACGGTGGAGCTTCCGCTCGGCGGCCACGATCCCGCGACCCTCGATGGCTCCGCCGACGCCTCCGGATACACGCTTCACCTCGCTGGCATGATCGTCATCCCGCGGCTGCTTGCGGTGGGTGCGGCGGCGCCTCAGTTTGGCGAAGGGCTTGCCGCCGTGTTGCCCCGGAATCGCGGCGCCGGTCCAACCAGGCTGGATCTTACCGCCCATCGCACCTTCGGCCAGGGACAGGTCTGGATCGACTCCCTCAACCAACCGCCAGCGCCCCAACGCCGCGAACTAAAGCCTGCACACCCCCACAGAGCCAGGCACTAGATCAGGGCGCGAAGTCCTGCACGTTGCGGCCGAACTTCCGGTGCCCCATCCTTCGCAGCTTCATCGCGAAGGATGGGACGTACAAACTCCGCTCGGCCCGCTACGGCGCAAAGTCCTGCACATGCCGGCTCACACCGGCCTCCGGAATGCTGCCGTCATTCACCTCCACCTGCTGCGGCTTTCCCTGGAAGACGATGCGCGTCGAAGCCGTGCCTTTTGCCGGCACCCGCAACCGCTCCGTGGCCGTTAATTCACCAGATCGGACCGTCACCGGGATCTCCGCAGTCGCGCCTCCTTCGTTCCGCACCTCGACGGCTACCAGGTAGCCTTCGCCCGTTCCCTGCCGGCCGGGATTGATGTGCGTCGTGGCACTCACGATCGAGAGATCCGGCAGGCCCTTGTCGGTCAGGATCCAGTCCTGAAAGAACCAGGCCAGATTCTGGCCGGACTTGGCCTCGAGCAACACCTCAAACGTCTTCGCTCCACGGTCCGCGAGCGCCAGGCCGCGAAGCTCGACCAGCGCCTTCTTCATCGCAGCCTCGCCCACCAGTTCGCGCAGCATCCACAGCACGGCGACCGCCTTGTTCCGATAGAAGACCTCGCGGCTTGCCACGACCAGGGCTTCTCCACCATCAGCAGCATTGGACTCCGCCAGCCCCAGCGCCGGCCGTTGGTCCTCCAGCTGTGCCATAGCGGCCTGCCGCCCATGCTCCCGTTCGATAGCGAGGATCGGCAGAAACTGCGCCACGCCCTCATCAAGCCAGATCTCATCCGAGCGAAACCAGGCATGGCTCAACAGACGCACCATCGCAAACGAGTTTGCCGCTTCATCCGTCGTCTCCACCAGGAACGCGCCCTGGGCGAACGGCTGGCCGATGTGGTCCAGCAGCAGCGGCTGCCGCTCGCGCTGCGCGCCCAGCCACTCCGCCACCAGGGGCTTGGCATCAGTGGCCGCACCCTCCACCCGCTCTGCTCCGCCGGCGTTACCGGTCACGATGCCGACCGTACCGTCGAGCTTCGGCGCCGCCGGAACGACGAACAGGGTGGGGGACGCAAAGCCCAGGGGAAGCGCGGCAAAGTCGCCGACCGCGATGCCCGATGGTCTGCTCGCGTCTGCACCGGCGTCCTCTTCGAGCGGCTGCAGCGCCTGCATGCGGCCACAGAAGATCGCGGCTGCTGGCGCCTTGCCGGTGTACTCCACCTGGAGCCGCAGCCGCGCGGTCGCGGCACTCTGGCGCTGGCGCTGCTTGCCCGTTGCCTCCGCCAGGTGCGCCCCGTCGCCCAGAAAGATCTGCGGCGCGCTCACCGGATACCACAGCACCTCGCCAAAGCCACGCAGATAGGTGCCACTCTCGCCGATCCTGTCCCAGTCCGTGCGCTCGGCGTCGGCAGCCGGGGCTCCGCTGCGCCGCAGCCGGCCTGCAGAAGCCGCAATGGTGCCGGAGTAGATCGCCGTCAGCTCCATCGTCGCGCCGGGAGCCAGCGGTTGGTCCAGCTTGAGCACGGCCTCGCTCTCGGCGCCGGTATGATCGGTGTCCGTATCGAGCGTATGCTGCTCGAAGTTCACCTTCAGGGGCGCACCACCCGGCTTGCGCTCCGAGACGCTCTCCCAGTGCAGTGTCGACGACAGCGCCAGCGCCACGCGACGTAGCGGAACGTCGCCATCGTTGCGCAGCTCGAGCCGCGCGACCACGTTCAGCCTGCTCTCGACCGGCCTCAGGTGGACATCAAGGTCATAGCGCGTAACTGTGATCGCCTCTCGATCCCGATCGCTGAGCGCCTCGGCAATCTGGGCCGGAGTCGGCTGCCGCGCGGCAGTTGCCCCATCCGGCGGGCTGCCCGTTGGAGCGCCCTGAGCGCCGGCTCCAGAGCTCAGGACAACAAGCAGTAGAGCGGCTGCGCCCACCGTGCTCCATCGCGTCAACTGCCGAGTCCCTTCAACTTCTTCGGCGGCTTGGCTGCCGGCGTGACCGATCGTCCGCCGCGCCGCTGACGCACCGCCTCGTACATCACCACCGCTCCCGCGACTGAGACGTTCAGGCTCGACACACGGCCAGCCATCGGGATCCGCAACAGATGATCGCAGGTCTTCTTCACCAGGTCGTGCATGCCTTCGCCCTCGCGGCCGAGCACCAGAACGCAGTTGGTCTGGAAGTCGAAGTCCGTGTAGTCCATCGATCCCCGCTCATCGAGGCCGATGATCCAGTAATGGCGCTCCTTTGCCTGCTCGAGCGCCCGCACCAGATTCGTCACCCGCGCAATCCGCACGTGCTCCATCGCGCCGGCTGAGGTCTTCGCCACTACCGCGGAGAGCGGTGCCGACCGTCGCTCCGTCAGCACGACGCCATTCACCCCCGCACCATCGCACGTGCGCAGCAGAGCCCCCAGGTTGTGCGGGTCCTCTACCCCATCGAGCGCCAGCAGAAACTGGTGCCCCGCCTCTACCGGAGGTGTCGTCCCGGGTCGACCGATCAAATTCTCAAGCGCCAGCAGCTTGCGTTCCTTCACCATGGCGACCGCGCCCTGATGCGTCTCCGTGCCCGCCACCCGCGTCAGTTGCTGGCGAGAGTCCGTCATCACCCGCACACCCGCGTCGCGACACTCCCTCGCCAGCACCTCCAGCCGATCATCCTTCCGCTCCCGTGCGATCAGGACATGATCGAGCGACCGCGGATTCGCCCGCAAAGCCTCCTCGATTGGGTGCAGCCCGTACAGAACATCCATCGTCAAAGTCTATCGCGACCCCATCCTTCGCCCTGGATCAACTAAACTGAAGCTGCTGCTCCCAACAGAGACTTTTTGGCGAAAGCGAGCGTCTTTACAGGTATGCGAGCGATGTCTATCTCGAATGCGTCTAGTGCTGCCGCCATTGCGCAGACCCAGGCAGAGACGCAGGTCATCGCGCAGGGGCTCAAGCGCCAGGATCCGGAGCTGCTCGATCGCCTGATCGAAGAGTTTCAGCATCGCCTGCTTCGCTATCTGCTCTTTCTAACCGGCAACCGCGAAGTCTCCGAGGACCTCTTTCAGGAGACGTGGATGCGCGTTCTTCTCCGCGGCGCGCAGTTTAACGGCAAGTCCCGCTTTGACACCTGGCTCTTCACCATCGCCCGCAACCTTGTTATCGACCTTTCCCGCAAGCGCACCATGGCCAGCCTGGACGAGATGAGTGAGGGCGGTGACAACGAGCGGCCGTTCGAGATTGTAGACACCGAGCCGTCGCCACTCGATCACTTCCGCTCCGGTGAGGATCGCGCGGAGGTGCATCAGGTGTTGATCCACCTTGAGCCTCGCTCCCGCGAGGTGCTTGTCCTGCGCTTCTATGAGGAGCTAAGCCTCGAAGAGATCGCCTCGATCACCGGCGCGCCGCTTTCGACCGTAAAATCGCGCCTCTACCGCGGTCTGGCATCCGTCAAGCCGGAGCTCGCCCGAGTGCGCGCCATGCGCTCCGCAGAGGCGGCCCTGTGACGACCCCCGCACATCAGTTTGACCCCGAGCTCGAAGGTCCGAAGCCTGAAGGTTCGCAAATCGAGGGTTCAAAGATCGAGGGCATGGCCCACGGCCCCGACAACCTCCATGCCGACTCGTCGACTGCGGCACGCGCGCAGCTCGTCAGTCGAACCCACCGTGTGGTTCGCGAACGAGCACAGACCCTGAGCTCTCAGCGCTCGCGCCGCCGCGGCTTGTGGATCCCTATGACCATCAGCGCAGCCTTTCTGGTGATCCTCTGCACGGCCATCTGGGCGCTGCTCGATCAATACGAACTCACCCTCAACGGGGTACCGGATGCGAGCAGCCAGATCCTTCTCTTCCTTCTGTGGTTTTTTCCTGTCTCCGCCGCCATCCTGGCTCTTGCCTGGGCCCATCGATCGCGGATCGATCGCGGGTCGTTTCAATGAACTTCCTCTCCGGGCAGGTGCCCGCGTCTGAGTCTGCCGACTCCAATCCCCGCGGCGAGGATGATCTCAGCATTATTCCCGCCTGGTCGATCGTCCTTGCAGTCGCCGTCTTCGCCGCGGTGCAATACCTCTTTCACGTCGTCATGCCGCACCACAAGCCCGAGCTGCTCCCCATGCGTCTGCTCATGGGCTACTCCTGGGGCGCGGCGTTCGCCAGCTACGTGCTTCTGGTCGGCTACGTCAGCCGCGATGTCAGGCGGCGCAACATGTCCGCCGGCATCTGGATGCTGCTGGTCGTCCTGATGCCCGGCGGCATCGGCGCCGTGGTCTACTTCCTGCTGCGCCAGCCGATGCAGAAGCGTTGCCCGCACTGTCGCACAGAGATCGCCGCCAGCTTCCACTTCTGTCCGCAATGCCAGTTCCAGATGGCGCCCGTCTGCGGCCGTTGCTTCCGCGGCGTCAAGATGACCGACATCTACTGCATCCAGTGCGGCCACGATCTCGCGGAAGATCATGCGCCGGCTCGCCTCCGCTCCTACAGCGACTGAGCGACAATAGCTCTCGTGACGGTGCTCATCATCGACGACGAACCGCTTAGCCGCCAGGAGCTGCAGTTTCTGCTCGAAGATGCCGGCGACGTGGAGATCCTGGGCCACGGCACCAATGGGATCGAAGCGGTTGACCTCATCGCCCGGCATCAGCCCGAGCTGGTCTTCCTCGACGTCCAGATGCCCGGCCTTGACGGCTTTGCCGTTCTCAAGAAGCTCCTGGATCGCCACACTCCCATGCCGCAGGTCGTGTTTGCGACCGCCTTCGATCAGTACGCCGTTCGTGCCTTTGAAGTCAACGCGATCGACTACCTGCTCAAGCCCTTCGATCGCCAGCGCGTCCTGCAGTCGCTCGAAAAGGCGCGGGCGCGCCGCGCGTCGCAGCTTGACCCTCCGCTTTCGCCAACAGACGCCTCGCCCCAGGAGGCGACCACAGAGGCCAAGCTCGACGCCCTGCTTCGGCTGGTCGAAGAGCAGGCAAATGGCAGTCGAGGGCTGGTCGCGCATGCCCCCGGGCCTTCGGCCAAGATCGTCGTTCGCACCAACAACCGCCTTTTGCTTGTCGATCAACGCGAGATCTGCTTCGCCGCGATTGATGAAGGAGCCATCAGCGTCGTCACCTCCGCCGTCGAGGGGCTCTCCAACTGCCGCACCCTCGAAGAGCTCATGGATCTACTCGACCCCGACACCTTCTGGCGCGCGCACCGCTCCTTCATCGTCAACATGCAGCACATTCGCGAGGTGGTTCCCTGGTTCAAGTCCAGCTACCAGCTCCGCATGGACGACCCAAAGAAGACAGAGATCCCGGTCAGCCGATCGCAGACCAAACGTCTTCGCGAGCTTTTTAACCTCTAAACACTGCTAGCTAAACACTGCTAGCGCCGCACCTTGTAGTGATGGTTCAAGTCCAGTCGATAGACCACGCCCACGCTGAACGCCGTCGGATTGATCGATCCGCTCACCACAGCCGGCGTCTTCCAATATTGATACTGAAGATCCACCTTGGCTGACCATTGCGGAAGCACGTCATACTCAACGCCCACTCCCGGCGAGTACACCGTTGTCACCGTCTTGCTATAGACCAGATCGCCCTCCTGCAAGCCGTTTTTGAAGTTGATCTGCCCCCGGCCAATCAGAAAGTTCCCGTAGGGACGCAAGGGACCGATCTGCTTTTCTACCTTCAGACCGCCAAGAAAGCTCTTCTGCCTATCCACCTGTCCTTGGTAGAAGGGATAGTTGCCGCGCACCTCGATCACCGGCCGCAATCGGCGAAAGGTCAGAAAGGCCAGATCGCCACCGGCGGTCACACCCAGGTTGCGGCCACCCAGAATATTGGTCCAGGTTCCGGTTCCCATGCCGAAGGCCGAGAGCGCCAGCGGCTGGACCGCCGTTGCATCCCCCTGTGCCGTAGCCTGCCGCGTCGGCAGCGAAAGCAGCAGGAGCAGTCCAAGTGAAGCCAGACCGTATGTCCGAATGTGTCGTAGCCTCGTCACCAGCTGTATCCTTCTGCCGTTAGACGAAGCGATCGGCGTCACCGGGTTATGACGTGCCGTTGATTTCTTCATGCACTACTCTCTCCCGTCTTGCGCACAGCATGCAACTCTTCTCCTAGAGCAGGTCGCGTGCCAGATGTGGCGTACCATCGTTTTCCTACGTTTCGCAGCACTCAATGATCTCAAGAGGACCTCTGATGACAGATCGGCTAACTCTGCGGCGCTGGAGTGGCAAATCTTTGCTCACTCTCGTTGTTCTCACCCTGCTGGCCTTTGCCGCAGATTCCCTTCTCTGGCACTGGCATCTTGCCAAGGGCACCGGCCTCGCCACCGTGCAGGTCAGCCGCATGGTAGTCGCTTCCCTTAAGGGCAACCGAGAGGAATACTACATGGACGGAACGGAAGACACGCCGTGCAGCCGGTCCCTCTTTCCCCAGGGCGGCAACCCGGCCTGCTGGTGGCTTGCACGGCATCGGGTCGTCTATGAGCGATAAGGCCTCGAGAGCCACGCGATCGGAGTGCGAGCGTCACAGTCCGCATCGGCCGCCGCAAATAGTCGCAGGTTTCGCGAAAATGTGTGTCTGCCATGTTAATCATGCGTTAGAGTAGGCACACGCAACGACTTGCACGTAGGATGCGCCCACGATCAACGGATCGAGGGTACGCATCACGACAGACCTTTTCAGGCCTGTCGCTCTCGTCATCCTCGCATCCTCATCCCGATAGGAGCCACCGCATGCCATCCTCGCTGGTACGTGCCCTTCAGCCCTCGCGTCGCTCGTTTCTTCGCCTCGCCTCCCTGGCAGCCTCCGCACCCATCCTTACGGAAGCCCACTTCGCCTACGCGGCGCTGCAAGCCTCCGGTACAGACGCAGCAAAGAACATTCCGCACGGTCGCAAACCACGCGCGGCGATGCCTGCGGATGCGGTCCTGATCAACGCCAATGAAAATCCTCTGGGCCCATGTAAGGCAGCCTGCGACGCCATCGCGGCCATCGCCCCGCAGGGCGGTCGCTATGACGTGTTCGGCGAGACCGACAAGTTGACCAAGACCTTCGCCTCGCAGAACAACCTGAAAGAGGAGTACATCGCGGTCTACGCCGGCTCTTCCGAACCCCTTCATTACACCGTTCTCGCCTTCACCTCGCCCACGCGCGGCTTCGTCACCGCGGACCCCTCCTACGAAGCCGGCATGATGGCCGCCAACGCCAGCAAGGCAAAGATCTCCAAGGTTCCGCTGACCGCCGCGCACGCGCACGATGTCAAGGCCATGGTCGCCGCGGATCCAAACGCCGGGGTCATCTACATCTGTAATCCGAACAATCCCACCGGCACCCTGACCACCAAGGAAGATATCGCCTGGGCGCTTGAGAACAAGCCGAAGGGCTCCATCCTGCTCGTGGATGAGGCCTACATCCACCTGTCGGACGCGCCTAACGTCCTCGACCTGGTTGCCGCCGATAAGGACCTTATCGTCCTCCGCACCTTCTCGAAGGTCTACGGCATGGCGGGTATCCGCTGCGGTCTCGCACTTGCCCGTCCTGACCTTCTCGCGCGGCTTCAGCCCTTTGGCCAGAACGCCATGCCCATTACCGGCTCCGCCGCGGCCAATGTGAGCCTGCTTCAAGCGGATCTGGTGCCAACCCGCAAGAAGATCATCGCGGACACCCGCAACGACACCTTCGCATGGCTCACCGAGAACCACTACACCTTCATCCCGTCCGTCTCCAACTGCTTCATGATCGACACCGGCCGCAACGGTCGCGACGTGATTAAAGCGATGCAGGCAAAGAACGTCATGATCGGCCGCACCTGGCCCATCTGGCCCAACATGGTGCGGGTTTCGGTAGGAACACCAGCCGAGATGGCCCAGTTCAAGACCGCCTTCAAGTCCGTCATGGACCAGCCGGCCCCCACCGCCAGCGCAGCGCTTCATGCGGCGGACGCAGACCTCTTTCCATCCATGGGATAGGAAGAGTCTTTTCAGATCGCAGCAGAAAAGAGGGGAGACGCACTCAGCGTCTCCCCTCTTGTTTCAACTGGTGCGTTGCTGCTTCCGCAGCCACTGCCTCTTACCTTTAGCTGGTTACTTTCCGCGAACCGCAATGACCTCAATCTCCACCAGCGCCCATGGCGCGGCCAGAGCCGCTACCTGCATCGCGCTGCGTGCGGGCTTGTTCGGCTGATCGGCAGTCCCGAAGAACTGCGTGTACGCCGCCTGCAGGCCGGGAAAGTCCAGCTTGCCGCCCTTGGTGGGATCCCCCGCCAGAAAGACCGTCATCTTGACGACATCCTTCATCTCCAGACCCTGTTCCTTCAACAGGGTCTGAATCTTTCCCAGGGCACTGGTTGCCTGCGTCTTGGTGTCTCCGTAGACCGCTTCGGTTCCCTTCGCCGCATCCGCGGGCGTCACCGGACTGGCCAACTGGCCGCTCAGATACAGCGTGTCTCCTGCCCACACACCATTGGCAATCGGGCTCTTCTCGTTTGGCTGCAAATGTTTCACTACGACCTGCGCGCCCACCAACTGGGTCGCCAGCATCGCCAGCCCTGCAAGACCTACTTGTACCGTGCGTTTCATGTCACCCCCAAGGTGTTGTCCTGCGTTGCGGCGTCCGGACTAGAGCTACGCCTGTTTCGTCTTCACCACATCCGAGATCATCTGGATGGCGCGTAAGGAGCTCAGCGCAGCGCCCTCCTGCCAGCCCACGATATGGCTCACATGGTCGCCCGCGAAGTAAATGGGACCATCCGGCTGGATCAGCACCTCGTAGTTGGGGTTCGTCTGGGTCCGCGCCTTCCCGGCCGACCGAGCTTGCCCTGTCTGGTGCGACAGCGACATGCCCGGCGCTTGATCCTTATCCGGCGCATAGCTGCCTATCCACGATCCTTCGTTGTATTGAACCTGACCCCAGCCCACATACATCGGCTTCTCGAGCTCTCTGCCATGACCTGGATGCAGGCGCTCGATGGACTTGCGGCTCTCCTCGAATTTGGCCGGCAGACTCAGCTTCTGGAACGGCGTGTCCCGCTCATCCGTGTAGCCGCTTACCAGAACGCCGCGCGGCGTGAACAGACCTGCGGAGGGAAACCAGATCGGGCTACAGCCGGTGCTGACAAACTCGAGCCCGCCATAGATGTTGTAGTCCTGCTCCCAGAAGCGCCGGCTCTCCCACGCGATCTTGTATGCCTGCGAGTAGCTGCACTCCTCAATCACCTTCTTGTAGGGCGCGCTGAAATCATTCGGGATCTTCTTCAAAATCGTCAGAGGCATGGCGCAGACACAGAAGTCCGCATCGATGGTCTTCGCCGCACCGTTCAGCGTGTATCCGACCTTGACGCCCTTGCCAGACTTGCGGATCTCCGTGACCGGCGCGCCATACGTCACCGTGTCCCCGAGCGCCTTGGCAAACGCGTACGGGATCCGGTCCATCCCGCCGACCGGCTGGAACATCGTTGCCTGCATGTCGAACTGCTCGTCGAACAGCATGCCCTGCCAGAAGTTCTCGTCGAGCAGCGTGTGCATATCGATCGGCTGCTCCATGACGCCGGTCTGGTCGCCGGCGCCCGCAGGTCTGGTGTAGCCCGCGCGGTCGCTGCCGGCATATTTGCCTGCTTCATCAAGCGGCCCGTATATACGCAAAAAGGCCAGGATTCGGGTCCTGTCCTCTGCAGAAAGGTCCTGATCGAGGCTTCCACCCTGCACGGATTTCATCAGCAATTCGCTCACATGGCCGCGCGTATCGTTGACCACGCGGCGCTGGATAACGGGCTTGCCGCCGTTGGCGGCGTCGTTCTGTAAGTAGCTGGAGCGAGTGGAGTTAACCTCCACCTGCAACTCGACACCGAGCTTGCGGCAGTAGCCCAGGATGGTGGGGTGGATGGAGGGCAGGCGAGCCGGGCCAAAGTTCTGATAATGCGTGGGTTCCCAGCCGCACTGCTGCTTCGATCCGTCCATGAGGGTGACGGTGTCGCCGGGGCGGACGGTGTGGTTGCGGCCGCCGGGGCGTTGCCGGGCTTCGAGGACGGTGACCTTAAACCCAAGCGAATGAAGCTCATAGGCGGCTACGAGACCGGCAATGCCGGCGCCCAGGACGACCACGGAGGTGCCGTTGCCAACATTTGGATCGGCCGAAACGGTCTGCGCGTGAGCGTTGCTGATGGGAGCTAACCCCAATGATTGCATGGCGATAAAGGCTGCGCTGAAGCCGCCAGCATGGCCGACTCGGGCGATGAAGTCACGTCTGGTACAACCGATCACAGAACACCTCTCGCGGGGGAACGATGGGTGTGCCTCAGCGTGGCGCCGGCGAGGCACAGCGATGTGGGATGCCGCTCTAACCCCTTTACGGAGAGACACTTAGAGTGATCGCCCAAAAGCAGGAGAGAGACAGCAACTGGTTTTCAGATGGTTTCTAGACTCTACCGCAAGAGTTCATCGTGCAGTCACAAAATCGTCGTACAAAGTGCGATTTTGGTTGAGGTAAAGCGTGGTTTCGCGGAGGTTAGAGGGTGTTTCTGGCGACTTTCGCGCAGGTCTGTTCCGAGGCACTGGCAGATCCGGGAATAGGGCTGTTCAGGAGCGGGTGACAGGGAGCCGGGGAGCGCTATGTTTCGCGCCCAAGAAAAGTGCCAGGCTTGTGGCGCAGAAAAGGGCGGGGAGCAAGCTCCCCGCCCTACAAGCTGCTGCTGGTGACTGATGGATTACAGGTTGCGGGAGCGGTTGCCGGTGACGAGGCGAAGAAGCAGGGTGAGGATGACTGCGCCAACGACGGCGACGAGGATGGTGTAGAGCAGGCCGCCCTGGCTGGAGAAGCCGGCGAAGCGCATGATGTAGCCGCCGATGATGGCGCCAAGGATGCCGACGACGATGTCACCGATAGTACCGAAGCCTGAGCCCTTCATGAGCTTGCCTGTGATGAAGCCGGCGATAAGACCTACGATGATCCACCAGATGATAAACATGCTGTCGAGTCTCCTTGCAATGAGCGGTATGAGGATGTGATCTGGAACGGGCCGCGGGGAGAACGGACGAACAGAACAGGTGAAAGGACCGGGCAGGCTGATGTGCGGATCGATACCTGCGATCAGCGAGCTGCGAAAGGGTACATAGTGTCAGAAGGTAACGTGACGTTTTAGGTTGTGTGACGTCGAAGGAGATTTTCGCGGAAGCGCGAAGAGGCGACGCGCTACTTCGAGGCGGCGGGCTTGCCGGCGATGCGGAGATCGTTGTCGACGGAGAAGGTGCCGGGGGTGGCGTTGGCCTGGATGTAGGCGATGTTCGAGTCCATCTCGTTATTGACGACGCCGGTGAGGATGACACGGCCGTTGTTTACGATGATGTGGATGGCGTGGTAGCCGAGGGGTGGGTCCTGGGTGATGCCGCCGGCCATGCGGGCGACGGATGGGGTGCGGCCGAAGCCGACGGGGCTGCCGGTGTACTTGCGCAGGGCGGGCTGGGTGTAGATGCGGCGGTAGACGGCGACGCGGATGCGGTCGTCCATGGGCGAGGGCGGGAGGACTTTGATCTGGTTGTCGACGGAGTCGACGCCGGGGATGGACTTGACGGCGGACTCGGCGTCGGACGCGAGGACGGGGCGGGAGGCGTAGCCCTCAAGGATGACGGTGCGGTCGCGGATGCCGAAGGAGAGGGAGTCGAAGACGGAGTAGCGGGGGAGGGAGCGGAGCTTGTGCTGGACGTCGCGGACGATGCCGAGCATCTGCGGCTGCGACCAGGTGGCGGCGTTGTCGCCGTGATCGGGGTCGGCGTTTGCCTGCGGGGCCTGAGCGAGGGCGCGGCCGGCGAAGAGGGTGGAGGCGAGGACGAGGGGAGAGAGGCGGCGGAGACGGATCATGCGGGGTTGCTCCTGGGCACGGGAGATGGGGGTCGAGCGACGTGGTGGCCCAGTCTACGTGATTCCAGCTGCGGAGGGAACGGCCGTGCGACCAAGCGGCGAGGAGCTAGTTCTTGGCAAGCAGGCCGTGGCTGGGCGCCTGCTCTGGGGGGACGGGCTACGCCCTGGCGCGGAGCCCTTGCATCGATGGGACGGTGGCGGGGCTGTGGCGTAGATGGGTGTGGCGAAGGCCTAGGCTGGTGGTGGGGGTGAGCTATGGCGTATTGGCAGGAGTATGCGGGGGCACCGGACGTGCTTGAGCTGGAGGATTACAGAATGAACTCGCGGGGCGACAGCCCACCGGCGCGGCGGATCTATGCGCCTCCGCTGCCGCCGTTCACGTGGCCTGAGCGGCCGCTGCGGGTGGAGCGGCCATGGCGGGAGGAGCCGGTTAAGGAGGCGGGGCTGCTGACGCCGGAGGAGAAGGTGGCGCGGTGCGATGCGTGGTTCTTCCGGGATCGGCCGGTGCCGGACCGGCCGGCGATGACGGGGCGCGGACGGCGGCGGCGGAGTGGCTGCGCGGAGAGTGGGCTTTCGTTTGGGTCGATGTGGTTGGGGTAAGGCCAAGGGTGAGGTGCGGGCGTTTTCATGTCCGCACACTCATCCTCTTGCTTATGCCAGATGAGATCGCACCTGCCTGGAGTCGCCAAGAAGATAGGCGCGAGCGCTGCTCCACGGGTAGTCTTCGGGCGTTTGAACGAGGCCTCGCTTTACGGGGTTGCGGTGGATGTATTCGATCTTCTCTATGGTCTCTTCGTGGGTGCGGACGTTGCGATCGTAGTAGCGGGTGTGCCAGAACTGCTTGTCTGCTGACTGTTTGAGGGCCTGTGTCGATCGCTGTTTGAGGATCTGGAGGAAGGTGGCGATGGTTCCCTGCACCGGCTCGTCGGTGAGGAGATGGACGTGCTCCGGCATGAGGACGTAGGCGATGACGAGGAGGCCCTGCTGGGCTCGGGTCTCTTCGAGGATTTGTTCTACGGTGTGCTTCGACTCGGGTGTGGTGAGGAGCGGTTTGCGGTGGTAGCAGCTAAAGGTGAGGAAGTGGAACTGACCGGAGTGGTGGTAACGCTTGAGACCGGTGGGCATCGCTCGGTGAGTTTAGAGGATTCCCGAGTGGTTCTCGATGACTCGAAGGTGGTGGTCCGGGCTTCTTACGTCCCACCCTTCCCACCCCACCAGCGAAGCTGGCGGGCACCCCGGATCGCGGTGAGGCTGCGAAGCATGGGGCACCGGGAGGTTTGGGGTTGGTGAAGGGTGAGCCACCAGCCTCCTCGACGCGTCCGTTAAGCAGGATCTACTTGCGCGGCCAGCGCGCAAAAATCTTCAGCGATCGTTATAAACCATCTTTGAGGGTTTGGGCTGTTTTTGTCTCGACAACGGA
>CAXSEC010000040.1:0-9813 GCA_964236325.1 uncultured Acidobacteriaceae bacterium
GCGTCAACGCTCTCGAAGTCGAAGGTGGAGATTTTTTGGGGCTTGTTGTTTTCGAGGATGGTGAAGTCGGTGGCTTTGAGATCGCGGATGATGGCGCCGGTTTTTTTGTCGCGAGGGATGACGTTGGTGAGGACGATGTTGGACTGGATTTGGAGGGTGAGGGTGGAAGCGTTCTGCGGTGGGTCCTGGGGGAAGGCGCATGGTGTCAGGAGAAGAAGGGCCAGGGCGAAGAGGTGGCGGTGCGGGCGTCTAACGTCCCACCCCTTGCGATGGTGCTGCAAGGAATGGGGCACCGGGAGGGTCGTGCACTCGCGTCGCTTCGCTCCGGGGTTAAGAACGAAATGCGGGGATTCCTCGCTGCGCTCGGAATGACAACTAAAAATTACGGTGGGCTGGGGCGCCGGGCGTACATCCCACCCATTGCGGCGAAGCTGCAAGGAATGGCGCACCGGGAGGGTTGGGGCGGGGAGAAGCAGGTCCCTCCACGGCGCTTCGCTTCGGTCGGGATGACAGGTTTGGGTGGGACGGCGGGTGGGGGTCATGAGGGTTAGAACCTGTAGCGGGCGGTGAAGACGAGGGAGCGCTGGGCGGCGGTGCCGGTGACCTGGCCGAAGGTGGCGGAGTCGTAGACGGTGTTGATGCCGTTGTACTGGACGGTGTTGAAGACGTTGTTGGCGGTGACGCGGGCTTCGAAGGTGCGGGTGTCGCCGAAGGAGACGGTGCGGGAGAGAGAGGCGTCGGCGGCGATGGTGCCGGGGCCTTCGATAGAGTTGCGGGAGGCGGTGCCGTAGCCGTTGACGGGAGCGGTGAAGGCGGACTTGTTGAACCAGTTGAGGACGTTGCCGGAGCCGGCGATAGGGGCGGTGAAGTTACGATCGGGGCGGAGGGTGAAGAGGCCGCCGCCGGCGAGCTGGGCGGCGGAGGACTGATAGCTAGGGGTGAAGTAGGAGCCGGTGGCGAAGGTGAAGTCGCCGGAGAGGGAGAAGCCGTCGAGCAGCTTTGAGGTGCGATTGCCTTTGGAGAAGAAGCGGCGGTTGGGGCCGAAGGGAAGCTCGAGGACGTAGTTGCCGGTGAGGCGCTGGCGCTGGTCGAAGGAGGAGTTGCCCTCTTCGAGGTCGAGGCGGGCGTCGTTCTGGACGGTGGTGGTGGAGGCGGAGCCGCCGATCGACGAGGCGTTGTCGATGGAATGGCTGTACTGGTAGGTGCCCTGGATGGAAATGCCTTTCTGGAGGCGTTTGCGGGCGTTGACGGTGAGGGCGTTGAAGCGCGAGTTGGCGGCCGAGTCCTCGTAGGTGAAGGCCTGGGCATTGGCAGTGGTGACGGCGCTGGGGGTGTGGTTGGGCGCGCGGAGGACGTCGAGGTTGCCGCCAAAGGAGCCGTTGTAGCCGACCGAGAGAACGACGCCCAGCGGCAGGGTGCGCTGGAGGTCGAGGTCGTAGATCTGCACCATGCCGAGGCGATAGTCCTTGTTGACGGAGTAGTTGTTCTGGATGGGGGTGGTGGAGCAGGCGAAGCCGTTGGCGAGGGTAAGATTGGCGGCGACGCCGGGGGTCTGGGTGACGCAGCCGGTGGCGTTCGAGCCGGTGGCGACGACGTTGGTCTGGGTGAGGGCGAAGGGCGGCTGGAAGGCGAGCGACTGGGCGAAGGTAGCGAACTGGCCGGTGTTGTAGTTGACGCCGTAACCGGCACGGACGACGGTGTTTTTGAGGAAGGATGGCCGCCAGGCGATGCCGAGGCGCGGTGCGTAGAGCGAGCGGTCGGGGTTGACGAGCGAGCGCGGGAAGTTGCCGGTGAAGGGGCCGGCGGCGCCGGGGAGGACAGGAGAGACCTGGGTGAAGTCGGCGTTGTGGTCGAGGTTGACGAGGCGGTTGTTCTTCTCGACGTAGGGGGAGAAGTACTCGTAGCGGAGACCAAAGTTGAGGGTGATGTCGGAGCGGAGGCGGAGGTCATCCTGCGCGTACCAGTCGTAGACGTTGGCGCGGAGGTGTGTCTTGGCGAGGCCGGCCTGGATCTTGGTCTGCTGGGGGAGGCCGAGCAGGAAGTCGGCGAAGCCGGAGCCGCTCGATGGCTGGGCGATGGCGCCGGAGACGACACCCGGACGATCCTGCGGGTTCAAGGTGGCGAAGTCGGAGAAGGTGAAGGTGCCGAGCGGGTTGTTGCCGCCGACGGTGTCGGCGTGGACACGGCGGATGTCGACGCCGAAGCGCATGTTGTGTTTTTTGTGGCTGTAGCTGACGAAGTCGGTGAAGGAGATGGTCTGGTTGACGGTGTCGCGGGGGATGACGGGGTTGAGCCCGGTGAAGTTGGTGATGGAGATGGTCGGCAGGCCGTTGTAGAAGGCGCCGACCGCGCCCTGGCTGGGCAGGTTGATGCCGGCGGCGCCAGCGGGATTGTTGCTGGTGTTGGTGAAGTAGTTGCTGGTGGTGGAGCGCGAGCGATTCCAGGTGAGGGTGGCGTTGTTGGTGAGGCGGCCGCGGCCGATGGTGTAGCCGGGGGAGACGTTGTAGCCATCGGAGAGCGTGGAGCCGCCGAGCGGAAGGAAGACGTTGCGCGTGTCCGAGGCGGCGTGCGAGTAGTTGACGGCGGCGTTGATGTTTTGACGGAGGGCGTTCGAGGTCTGCGAGGAGCGCCGGCCGCCGCCGCCACCGCCACCACCAAAGGCGCCGAAGGGACCGGAGCCGCTGTTGGCGCCGAGGTTGCGGACGAAGCGGAGGTTGGCCTGGGTGGTGTTTGAGCCGGCGGTGGTGATGGTCTGGTAGTTGAAGCGCTGGGTGCCGGTGGTGAGGTTGGGCGCGGGATAGAGGGCGAGCAGGGCGGTCGCCTGCGGCGAGAGGCGCTGGCCGGGGATGACGTTGCCGGCGAAGGGCGCGCCGGTGGCGGGGTCGTAGACGGGGGTGAGGGTGGGGGTGCCGCTGACGGTCTGGACGAGGTTCGAGAAGTCGCCGCCACGCTCGGCGAGTGAGGGGACGGTGGCGTAGAGGTTCTCTGGTGTGAGATTGCGCTGACCGACCAGGTTGAAGAAGAGGAACTGCTTGGAGTTTGCTTTGAGCAGGCCGGGGATGAAGGGCGAGCCGGCGAAGGAGATGCCGAAGCGGTTGTTGCTGTAGGCGGGGTTGACGACGGGTGCGCCGGTGAGCGAGTACTGGGTGGCGTTGAGCGCGCCGTTGCCGCCCGCGTAGAAGATCTGGCCGTGGGGCTTGCTGGGGTCGAAGCGTCCGAAGCCGCCGCGTCCGCCGCCGCCGCCTCCACCGCGGCCACCGCCTCCGAAGCCGCCGCCGCCCTGGCCCATGAGGCCGCCGAGAACGCCCATGACGGCGCCGCCAAGATCGGCACTGCTGCCGCCGTTGCGCCGGGCCTGGGCGAGGGCGTCTTCGACGCGGCTGCGGACCTCGTCTTCGTTGAGGTTGGCGAGGCCGTTGGTCTGGCCGAGGGCACCGTTGACGGAGACGGACTCAGTGGCGGAGGTGCTGCCGATGCCGGCGAGCGAGGGCAGCTGGGCGCCGGCGTTGCCACTGCCGGAGGTGGCGTCGATGCTCTGGCTGCCGGCGCTCGCGTCGCCGCCGCTGGCGAGCATGCTGAGGGACTGCAGGGCGGAGCCGCCGCGGCTGCCGAGGGCATTGCTGAGGGCGCGGGTGACGGCGGCCTGCTGGGTGTTGGCCTGCGAGGCAGCGACACGGGAGGCGAGCTGCATGGGGATGCTGAGGGCCTGGTCGGGCTTGCCTCCGTTGTCGCTGGCGGCGTTGATCAGGACCTCACGGGTCTCGCTGGCGAAGGCGGTGAGCTCAACGCGGACGACGTAGCGGCCGTTGGCGGGGATGCGCATGGAGAAGGCGCCGGTGATGTCGGTGGAGGTGGTGTAGCGGCGGCCGGTGAGGGTGTTGGTGGCGGTGACGGCGACGCCGGGGAGCGGGGTGGGGCCGGCGAGGACGGAGCCGTGGATGGTGCCACCGGCGGGCGTAGCCGGTGTGGCGACGGTAGATTGGGGCGGGGCTGGCACGTCAGGGGGCGTGGGGACGGCTGGCGACTGGGGTGGTGTTGCGAGTGAGAGGAGGATGGTACGTCGCTTCGCTCCGTCGCTAAAGGCGAGATGCGGGGGTTCCTCGCTGCGCTCGGAATGACAACCAAAAATGGTTGAGGCGGCAGGGGAGGTAATGGTGACGAAGGGTGCGGCAGGGGGGGCGGCTGGGAGTCCAGGACGGGTGATGGGCGTGGCGGCGTGGGCGAGTTCGAGGCTGAGAAGGACGGGGAGCAGGCCGAGATGGCGGCGGCGAAGGGTCATGGTCGGGCCGAGGTGGCGGCGGTGTCGCTGCTGTCGCGGTGAGTGTGGCTGCCGGTCGAGACTCGGAGCTCGGACGGCAGAAAGATGCCGCTTTTAAGGGCGCCGCGACCGGTGACCGAGTCGCCGACCTTGATGTCGGCGAGGGTGATGCTTTCGCCGGTGGGGGCTTCGGGTTTGTGGGTGGCGTCAGGGGAGGATGCGCCGAAGTCCATGCCGGCGGAGCGTCCGCCGCGACGGAAGGAGGTGCCTTCGTCGACGGCGATGACCTGTTTCACGTTGTCGAGGCGGAGGATGGTGAGGCGAAGCGTGTCGAGATCGATGGCGGTGATTTTGCCGGCGATGTAGGTTTTGCCGAAGTCTGCCTGCGCGCGGCGGACCTCTTCGGCGTCGATGACGGCGACGAAGGCGGCGTGGAGGGTCTTGGTGGGGGCGTCCAGCACACCGCCGGCGCCGAGGCCGTCGCCTACCTTGATGTCGGCAAATTTGGCGGTCTGGCGGGCGCGGACGACGCGGGTGTTGTCGGTCGCGGTGACCTGGTAGAGGGTTCCGGAGAGGTCCTTCAGGGTAAGCGCGCTGCCATGAACGGCGGTGACGGTACCGCGCAGCATCTGGCCACCGGGCAGGCGCATGTCCGGGTCGTCTTCCTGCGCCGGCAGATGGCGGGCGGGGACCAGCAGGAGCAAGAGCAGAAGGAGGTTCCAGGCGATCGACGACTGGCGTTTACCGGCGGGATGGTGGAGGTGCGGGGGCATGAGGCTGAACAGGGCAAGTGGGCGAGCTTCAAGCAACGGGCTGAAGAGGCTTCGACTGCGCTGCAGATAGAGACGAAACTGCCGCGGGAAAGACTCTGTGAGGGGATCAAAGTTACGGCGATGTGGAAGTTGAGGCTCGGCTACACTAGCGACCATGCAGGACGCGGCGGCGACGGCACTGACACGGGGCGAGGCAGAGGGCCGGACGGGGGCGCCGCATGCCCATGATGAGCATCATTTTGACTCCGGGCAGGTGGTGCGGGATGTGGTGATCGGGCTGTCGGACGGGCTGACGGTGCCGTTTGCGCTGGCGGCGGGGCTGTCGGGCGCGGTGTCGTCGACGCACCTGGTGGTGCTGGCGGGTCTGGCGGAGATTGCGGCGGGATCGATTGCGATGGGTCTTGGTGGGTACCTGGCGGCGCGTGGGGATGCCGAGCACTATGTGGCCGAGCGGCGCCGGGAGGAGCGTGAGGTTGTCGAGCGGACGCACGATGAGGAAGAGGAGATCTACGAGATCTTTGAGGAGTATGGCGTGGAGCGGGCGGCTGCGATGCCGGTGCTGGAGGCGCTGAAGCGGCGGCCGCAGGCGGGGTGGACTTTATGATGCGGTTTGAGCTGGGGCTGGAAGAGCCGCAGGCGGGACAGGCGGGGCGGTCGGCCATGACGATTGCAGGGGCGTATGTGGCCGGCGGGATGCTGCCGCTGCTGCCGTATATGACGATGCGGGGGAGCACGGAGGCGCTGGGGGTTTCGGCGGCGGTGACCCTGACGGCGCTGGCGGTGTTTGGCGGGGTGAAGGGACGGCTGGTGGGGACGGGGGCGCTGCGGTCGGCGGCGCAGACGGTGGCGATCGGTGGAGCGGCGGCGGGAGTGGCGTACGGGCTGGCACGGCTGCTGAGCGGCCATGGCGGATGATGGCGAATCGTTTCGGCTAGAAGCGGAGTCTGATGCGAAGCGGCGAGCCGGCGAGGTGCTACCAGTCGGCGCGAAGACGCGAAAGTAACGGGACGCAAGAGCAACAGGGACGCAAGAGCAGCAAGGCTGCTGATGTCCTTGGGTATGCTAAAAGGGCGACGCAACACGGGGGTTCGATGCAGATTACATCAGCACCAGGCACGATGACTGCGGCACTGCGGGAGCGCTTTGAGGCGACGCGGCGGGCCACGTTAGGGCTGTGCGAGACGCTGTCGGCTGAGGACATGATGGTGCAGTCGATGCCGCAGGCGAGTCCGGTGAAGTGGCATGTGGCGCATAGTAGCTGGTTCTTTGAGACCTTTGTGCTGCGGGAGTTTGTGGCGGGATACACGGCGTTTGATCCCGAATATGGATGGCTGTTCAACAGCTACTACAACTCGCTGGGGGAGATGCCGGAGAAGAAGCTGCGGGCATCGTTTTCACGGCCGTCGCTTGAGCGGGTGGTGGCGTACCGGCAGCATGTGGATGCGGCGGTGCTGGCGATGCTGGATCGGCCGGTTGAGGCGGAGGTACTGCGACGGGTGCGGATGGGGTTGGAGCATGAGCAGCAGCACCTGGAGTTGATCGTTACGGACATCAAGCATGCGCTGTTTACGAATCCGTTGAAGCCGACGCTGCGCGAGGATGCATGGCAGCCGGGCGGGACGATGGCGCCGCCGGTGGAGTGGGCGGCGTTTGCACCGGGGCTGGTGGAGATCGGGCAGACACCGGATGCGGAGGCGACCGGGGGCTTTGCGCAGGACTTTGCCTGGGATAACGAGACGCCGCGGCATCCGGTGTATGTTGCGCCGTTTGCGCTGGCTTCCCGGCTGGTGACGTGCGCGGAGTATCTGGCGTTTGTGGATGAGAACGGGTACGGGCGGCCGGAGCTTTGGCTGTCCGAGGGATGGACGACGATGCGCGAGCAGGGATGGGAGGCGCCGCTCTACTGGCAGCGCGACCAGACGACGCGGGCGGGCTGGTCGATCTACACGGTGCATGGGATGCGGTCGCTCGATGACCTGAGTGAAACGCCGGTGTGCCATGTGAGCTTCTTTGAGGCGGATGCGTTTGCGCGATGGGCGGGGTGCCGGCTGCCGACGGAGTTTGAGTGGGAGATTGCGGCGCTGCCGGGGGCTGTGGCTGGCATTGCGGCGGGAAACCTGTTTGAGGCTGGCGAGCTGCAGCCGGTCCCGGCGAAGGTGGACGGTGGATTGCAGCAGATGTTTGGCGATGTGTGGGAGTGGACGCAGAGCCCGTACACGGGGTACCCGGGGTACCGGCCGCTGGCGGGCGCGCTGGGCGAGTACAACGGCAAGTTTATGTCATCGCAGATCATCCTGCGGGGCGGATCGTGCGCGACGCCGCGGTCGCACATACGGGCGACGTATCGGAACTTCTTTGGGCCGGCGACGCGATGGCAGATCTCCGGCCTGCGGCTGGCGAAGGATGTAGCAGGCGGGGCGGCGTGAGCACAGAGGTTGCGGCAGCACCAGAGACGTTGACGGACGTTATTCGGCAGGTGGTTCGTGAGGGCCTGAGTGGGGCGCAGAAGACGCTGCCGGCGTGGCTGTTTTACGACGAACGCGGCTCGCAGTTGTTTGAGGAGATCACGGCGCTTCCGGAGTATTACCTGACGCGCACGGAGCGAGGCATTCTGGCGGAGAACGCGGCGATGCTGCCGGGGCACTTTGGCGGGGAGGTGACGCTGGCGGAGCTGGGTGCGGGAACGGCTGCGAAGACGGGCCTGTTGCTGCAGGAGTTTGTCGCGCAGAAGGGATCGGTGCTGTACCAGCCGATCGACATCAGCCCGAGCGCGCTTGAGGAGGCTGCGGCGGCCCTGGCGGAGAGCGTTCCGGGGGTGCGGGTGGCGCCGCAGGTGGCGAACTACATCACGGAGACGTACACCATCCGGCGGCCAGCAGAGCACGGGATTCTAGCGCTGTATATCGGGTCGAGTATCGGGAACTTTGCGCCGGGTGAGGCGGTGGGTATCCTGCGGAAGCTGCGAAGTCAGCTTGGGGCGGGAGATGCGCTGCTGTTGGGGGTTGACCTGGCGCCGAGCGAGCGGAAGCCGGTGGCGATGCTGCTGGCGGCCTACGACGATGCGGCGGGCATAACGGCGGCGTTCAACAAGAATGTGCTGGTGCGGCTGAATCGGGAGTTGGCGGCGAACTTTGCGGTGGATACGTTTGCGCACAGAGCGCGGTGGAATGCGGTGACGTCGCGGATTGAGATGCATCTTGAGAGTCTGGTCGATCAGACGGTGCGGATGGGGAAGGATGTGGTGCACTTTGGCAAGGGAGAGACCATTCACACCGAGAACAGTTACAAATTCACAGCCGACGGTTTGATGGAGTTGCTGCGGGGGGCGGGCTTTGGCGTTGCGCGGATGATGCGGGATGTCGACGAGCGGTTTGCGGTGGTGCTGGCGGACGCGGTCTAGATGGAGAGTCTGAGCGGGTCCGGTGGGTATGACCAGGCAGACCTCAGCGGCTAAAGCCGCTCACTAATGGGAGAGCGTTTACAGCATGGCTGAAGCCATGCCCTTAACCGAGGACTTTCCTCCGGCTGTCCCTACAGGACGTCGGGTGACGGAGAGCTGGGGCGCGCGTAGGTACCGCTTTTGCCGCCGCTTTTGCGAAGCAGAACGATCTCACGGATGCGGATGCCCTTGTCAAGTGCTTTGGTCATGTCGTAGACGGTGAGGGCCGCGATGGATGCGGCGGTCATGGCTTCCATCTCGACGCCGGTGCCGGCTACGGTGGCTGCGGTGGCGGTAATGGTAACTCCACCGGTTACGATCTCGGCGGTGACATCGACGAAGCTGAGCGGCAGCGGGTGGCACATGGGGATGAGGTCAGCGGTGCGCTTGGCGGCTTGAATGCCGGCGAAGCGGGCGACCTCGAGGGGATTGCCTTTAGGGTTCTGCGGAAGTGCAGCGAGGACGGCGGCGGAGAGCTCGACGAAGGCGGCGGCGACGGCTTCGCGGCGGGTGTCGGACTTGGCGCTGACGTCGACCATGTGGGCGCGGCCAGTGGAGTCGAAGTGGCTGAGCGGCGGTGGGGCTGGTGTGTCGTTGGGCATGATCTCGTCGGGCATGGTGTGAGGCTACCTGAGAAGGATGGAGATGGTCTCGCCGGGGGCGAAGTCGGTGGCGCGGCCGGCGGGGAGAAGGGCGTAGCAGTTGGCGCGGGCGTTGGCGGCGAGGTCGCCTGAGCCTTGCCAGGGGATGAGGCTGACGGAAGGAGCGCCTGGGGTGGAGGTGAGGCGCGCGGGAAGCAGGCGGGTGAGATCGGGACGGGCGGCGACGCGCTCGGCGAGGGATGCCTGGGCAAAAGGCGAGTGGAAGTCGGTCTCTCCGGAGAGGGCGCGAAGCAGGGGCGCGACGAAGCAGAGGAAGGTGACCTGGGTGGAGATGGGGTTGCCGGGAAGGCCGAAGAAGAAGGTGTGCGGGTGAGTGGCGGTCGGGGGCAGGCCGCCGAAGACGACGGGCTTGCCAGGCTGCATGCGGACGCTGGTGAAGAAGAAGTCGGCGCGGGCGTCGGCGAGCACGGGCTCGACCAGATCGTACTTGCCCATGGAGACGCCGCCCGAGAAGAGGATGAGATCGCAGGTGCGGGCTTCGGCGAGGGCGCGGGTGAGCGCGTCGACGCGGTCGGGCACGATGGGGAGGCGGATGGGCTCGCCGCCGGCCTCTGTGACGAGGGCGGCAAGCGTGTAACTGTTAGAGTTACGAATCTGATGTGGCTTGGATAGCTCATCGAGCTCGATGAGTTCATCGCCCGTGGCGAGGATGGCGACGCGCGGCCTGCGGAAGACGCTGAC
>CAXSEC010000040.1:9913-22890 GCA_964236325.1 uncultured Acidobacteriaceae bacterium
GTTTGGGGCGAGTGGCGGACCCGACCATTGCTCGCCGGCGCGGATCTGGCCGATGATGGTTCGCTCGAGAGCCGACGAGGTGTGGAGCGCGAAGCCATCGCGGGTGGATCGATCGAAGGGCGGCTGATCGCGGTCCGCGACGAGGGATTGGGCGAGCACATGGCCGTGGGCTTCGAGCAGCGGAAGCGATGGTCCGGCGGCGCCGCTGAGAGAGGAAGCTTTGCTGGTGATCAGGTCGAGGGCGGCGTCAAAGGCAAGGACATGATCCATGTCTCATCCTGATGCGAAGCGCAGACGCACAGCAGCCCCGAACGCGTTTGGACGCATTCGGGGCTGCTGCATGGAAGGAAGCCGGCGACTACTTCTTGCCGGCCTTGTAGGAGGACTTCACCTGGGCGCCGATGCCGGTGAGGATGGACTTAACCTCTTCGGCACGAGGACCGGCGGGGGCGAGGTCGAGGTACTTCTGGTAGGCCTCAACGCAGCCTGGAGGCGCGGTGATCTTCTGCGTCTTGGGGTCGACCGAGGCCTTGCCAATCAGGGACTGACCCTTGATGTAGTAGGCGTCGGCGCGGTTGGGATCGGCGGCGATGGCTTTGTCGGCAGCGGTGGCTGCTTCGTCGGTCTTGCCGGCGTTGTAGAGCGTCGCGGCTTCGTTGAAGAGGTACATGCCGGCGTTTGAAGGCTGCGCCTTGGCGGCGGCGTCGTAGGCATCGGCGGCATCCTTGGTGTTGCCGCTCTTGGCAAGAACCTGGCCGAGCTGATTTTCAGCCGCTGCCGTCGTCTCGGGACTTGGCTTCTTGGCGACGTTTGCGAGGTCGATGGCCTTCTTGTACGAGGTTGCGGCGTCGGTGTACTTCTGCGTGATGGCGGGATCGTTGGTCGGCTTGCTCGCGGCCTTGGCGGCCTTTGCGGCGGCGTCCGCGGAGCCGGCCTGGGCATCGCCCAGAGCGACCCAGAGGATGGCCTCGTCGGGCTTCTGCGTGGTTGCCTGCTGCATGGAGGTGATGGCGGGCTCGTAGTTGCCGGCCTTGGTGTCTGCGCGGGCCTGGACGAGGGCGGTGTTCAGGTTGGCGATCTTGGAGTTAGCGGCGACGGCATCCGCATTCTTCTTTTTGTACTCTTCGAGGTTCTTTTTCTCTTCCGGCGTCCTCTTGTCGATGTAGGCCTGGCGGGTCATGTCGAAGTTCGCGACGGCGTCAACATCCGCTTTGACGTCGAGGTTATCGATGAAGTCGACGCTCTTGTCGTCCTGGTAGACGACGGCGACATAGCTACCGGGGGCGATGCCGGTGCCTTTGAAGTCACCGGTGGCGTCGATCGGGAAGACGCAGGTGAACTTACGGGTCTTGGGGTCGCCGGTCTTATCGGTGGTGAGTCTGACCTCGCCCTTGGTGAGGGGCTGACCGATCGCGTTCTGGACGTGACCGTGGATGCTGCCGGTCGCCTGGGCGCTCACGTAGTTGGGGAACACCATGAGGCCGAATATCAAAAGGCAAAGGGCAAGTGCACTGCCCAGCTTCCCTGCATACCGTTTCATTTCTTCTGTCTCCACGATCAAAGGTTGCGTCGCTCGCAGTCTGCATTCTAGAGCAGACGCTCGCTTGGGGTGATGCTATGGCTCCCGGCGGACGGCGCATAGGGAACTGGATCGGTCATGCCGGCTTCGCGGAAGGCGCGCAGCCGAAGAACGCAGCTCTCACAGACACCGCAGGCGACCTGCTCGCCGGAATAGCATGACCAACTTACATGGAAGGGTGCGCCGACTTCAACTCCGAGATCGAGGATCTGGCGTTTACGGAGGTGGATGAGGGGGGTTTGGACGCGGATGGTGCCTTCGCTGGTGCCGGCGGCGATGAGTTGATTGAAGGCGTCGTAGTAGGCGGGCCGGCAGTCGGGATAGCCGGAGCTGTCCTGCTCGACGGCACCGATGAGGACGGTGGCGGCACCCAGAACTTCCGCCCAGCTGACGGCGGCCGAAAGGAAGTGGGCGTTGCGGAAGGGCACATAGGTGACGGGGACGTGGCTGCCGATGGCGGACTCTTCGACGGGCGCAGCGGGCACGGGGATGGAGGTGTCTGTGAGGGCGGAGCCGCCGATGCGACGGAAGAGATCGATTGTGAGGTGCAGGAGCTTACGAACGCCGACGGCCTGGGCGATCTGCTGCGCGGCGAGGAGCTCGCGGGCCTCGGTGCGCTGGCCGTAGCTGAAGTGGATGGCGAAGAGGTCGTGATCGCGGGCGGCGAGCGCGGCGCAGACGCAGGAGTCCATGCCGCCGGAGAGGCAAAGGACGGCGCGCGGGCGCGTGGAGGGGGCGGTCACTGGCTGCGCGCCTCGAAGCTTTGGAGATGGAAGATGATGGTTCCCCAGAAGAGCTTGGCCTGGATCTGCACGGGCAGGTGGCGGGCGTCGTCGGTGTACCAGATGTGGATGGTGCCGCGATTGCGGACGACGCCTTCCTCGGCGGTGGGCTGGACGCGGATGGTCTGGAAGGTGCCGGCTGGGGTCTTGATCTCTTCCCGGGCTTCAACCTTCATGGTGACGGTGACGGTGCGCATGGCGTCGGCGAGGGGAAAGCCGAAGTTTTGGCCGACGGTAAGGGGGTAGCTGGCGGCGTAGAAGATGGCGGAGAGCGAATCGGTGACGCAGGCGGGGACGTTGGCGGAGAGCTGCTTCTGGGTGCCTTTGACCAGGTTGCGTTCGGTCTGGTTCTGCTTGCCGTGGGCGTAGTCGAAGCTGAGGTCGCTTGAGACCTTGCGGCGGCCTTCCTGGAGCTGCTTGGCGAAGCCGGTGGAGCAGCCGGATCTGACGTCGAAGCCGGACTGGAACTTGTCGATGACGGGGAAGAGCATGGTGGTGGCCCCGACGGTGTCGGCGGTGGCGGTGACCCGCTCCGTGGAGCCCTGCTGGTCAAGCTGGAAGACGGCGGTGCCGGCGGTGAAGACGCGCCAGTCCACCGCGTAGGTGAGGGTGAGGTGCTGGGGGAAGGGGAAGTTTGGCGGCGGCGGCTGAAGGGTAGGGATGATGACCGGCGGCGGCGTGGGGCGGGGGCCAAGAAGCTGGGCGGAGAGCGCGACGGCGGAGAGCAGGGGCAGAAGCGTCGCGAGGATTTTGAGTGGAGGTCGCAGCAGAGTGGGTCTCACGAGATCGCGGATCGATCGGTTTCGGGACGGGTTAGGTGTGGCTGGAGAGCAGCAGACGCAAGAGAAGCGCGAGATAGATCGCAGCGGCGCCGATGGAGGAATTGTACTCGCGATGATGCAGGTATCGCTCGCGGGAGAAGGCGGCCGCGGGGGCTGACGTGGGGGCGGGGGTGATGCGAGGGAAGAGGCGTGGAACGTGCCGGGCGTAGGCGTCGAAGGTGGTGAAGTGGCCGCGGAGGAACTGCTCTTCGGAGCGGATGGTGGGCAGGTAGATGGCGAAGAAGAGCGCGGCAAGGACGATGGTGAGCGGCCAGCTTTGCGATGCGGCGGCGAAGCCGAAGGCGATGATCATGGAGCCGAGATAGAGGGGGTTGCGGGTATAGGCGTAGGGGCCGGTGGTGGTGAGCTCCTCGTTCTTTTTGACGTAGCCGGCGGCGTAGGCACGCAGCCAGAGGCCGGGCAGGACGAGCAGCAGGCTAACGGCGAGGCTCTTCCAGCCGGGCCGGGCAAGAGCCAGGAAGACGGCGGCAAAGACAAAGCCGAGCGGGACACGGATGCGGCGCGCGATGCGCTGCCAGGAGGATCGCTCGCTCATGCGGGCCCTTTGGGCGGAGGTTGGATAAGAAGTTCAAAGGCGGCATCGGCGACGGTCTGGGTAGAGAGTTGCAGGAGGCCTCTTTCGATGGTGGGGTGACGGCGGTGATCGGTGACGCTGGAGGGGTGGCGAAGGACGCAGCTTTGCGTGTGCTGTGGGCCCACGTTCCAAGGGCCGGTGCGGGCCGGGTCGGTGGGCCCAAATAACGCTAGCACGGGGCGATTGAGGGCGGCTGCGAGGTGGAGCGGGCCGGTGTCGCCGGCAACCACGAGCGCGGCGCGTCGGGTAAGGGCAATCAGCTGCCGCAGGTCGGTGGCGATGGCCGTTGCAGCGCCGTGGGAGGCGGTGACGACGGCGCTGGCACGGGGATCGTCCGAGCGGGACTGGTTGACCAGGACGTGGAAGCCACGGCGCACGAGCTGCAGGGCGAGATCGCCGAAACGATCCGCAGGCCACTGCTTGGCACCCCAGCCGGCCTGCGGCACGAGGAGGACAAAGGGCTGGTCTGCTGCGGGCGTTTGACGGCGCCACCAGCTTTCTGCAGCTAGGTCCTGCGGGAGGATAACGGGCGATGCGCGGAGCTCGCGGTGGAGAGCAGCGGAGACGAGTTGGGTGGCCTGCTCGACGACGTGGATGGCGCTGGTGGTGATGCGGCGGCTGTAGAGAAGGCGGGCCGGGGCTTCGCGGGGGTGTGCGCCGCCGACGAAGTCTGGAGCGGCGGCGAGGCGGCCGACGATGGCTGAGCGGATTGTGCCCTGGAGATCGATGCAGAGGTCGTAGGCCGCGGCGCGTAGCTGCGATCGGAGAGAGAGGATGGAGCGCGCGGTGGCGGCAGAGAGCGGCTGCTGCTTCCAGAGTTTGGTGTCTACGGGATGGAAGGTGTCGATCAATCGAACTTCGGGGACGGGAGAGTGGACGCGGCTGTCCTGCAGGAGCGGGAGCCAGCGCGGGTCGATAGCCCAGCCGAGGTGTGCCGCGGGCAGGGCGGAGCGAAGGGCGGCGACGGCGGGCAGCGCGTGGAGGACATCTCCCATGGCGCCGATGCGAAGGATGAGAATGCGCATGGGCGTTAGCGGGCCTGCTGGTGGCCGAAGCCCGCTGGGCGGGGCTGGTCGGGCTGCCGGTCTGGCTGCTCCTCTGGCTGCTGCTCTGGACGACGATCAGGGCGGCTCTCTCGGCTCTCTCGGCGTCGATCGAGCCTGGCTACCATGTCGATGAGTTGAGCGAGGACGAGGCGCTCGTCGACGAAGGTGACCTCCAGCTGCGCGATCAGCAGCGGGCCGAGCTCCTGCAGGCGATCGCGCATGGCGGGGGTGAGCTTGACGGCATCCTTTTCCGTGGTCACGAAGCCATCGGCATGGGTGCGGCGGGCGTGGTCGAGCAGGCGGTGGATGTCGCGCGCGGTGTAGCGATGATGGTCGGGGAAGGTGAGGGCCGAGGCGGGGCGCATGGCCGCCTGCGCGAGCATGGTGTGAAAGTTCTCCGGCCGGGCGATGCCGCAGAAGGCCAGCGGGCGTTTTGGCGTTGGAGCCGCCGCAGAGGGAACGCGAAGGGAGCGGCGAATGTGCCAGATTGGCGGCGATCCGGTCTCGCGGGTGAGGGCGGTGATGAAGTCCTCGAGTGAGCCAGTCTCGTCGTCGCGCAGCACGATGACGTCGGCGCGGCGGAGGGCGGTGAGTGGCTCGCGTAGATCTCCTGCGGGAAGCAGCACATCGTTGATGTCCTTGCCGGTGACGAGGACGATGTCGAGATCGCGTGCGAGCCGGCGATGCTGGAAGCCGTCGTCGAGCAGATGGATGAGGATGGCGCGCGGCGGCTTGGCTTCTGCGAGCAGGCCGGCCTGGTAGCGGTCGGCGCCGACGTAGACGGGGAGGCCGGAGCGCTGCGCGAGCAGCAGGGGCTCATCGCCGAAGTGCCGCGCATCGCCTGTGGGATCGACGCGTTCCGTCCCCTTTGAGGAGCGTTTGTAGCCGCGGGTGAGGATGCGCACGCCGTACTCGCGCTGATCGAGGAGGCGCGCGAGGGCAAGGACGATAGGAGTCTTTCCCGCGCCGCCGGCAGAGACGCTGCCGATGCTGAGGACGACGCTCTGGAGCGAGTGACGACGCCCGCGCTGCCGTGACTGCAGCCAATGCGCGACGTGCAGGCCGGCGGCGTAGAGGGGAACGAACGGCAGCAGCAGCGGGCGGCGGATGGTCATCGAGGTTGCTCGGGCGATGCAGGTTGCTCTTGCTGCGCGGGCGGGAGCAGGGGCGCGAGTGCGGCGAGACAGCGCGCGGTGGCGCCTGCCTGCGAGAGAAAGACGGCGCGGCCGCGCTCGCCCTGGGCGCGGACTTCGAGGTCAGAGGAGAGTGCGCGCTGCAGCGCGTCAGACAGGCTGGCGCCGGGCTCGAGCACCTGGATGGCGTTGCTGGCCTGCATGATGGCGACGATCTCGCGGAAGTTTGCTATGGATGGCCCCATGATGACGGGAACGCCGAAGCGCGCGGGCTCGAGCGGGTTATGACCGCCGGCGGGAACCAGGCTTCCGCCCAGGAACGCGGCCGTGGCGAGAGCGTAGACGCCGGCGAGATCGCCGATGGTATCGAGCACGACGACGTGGCCCGCCGCAAGAGACGGCGAAGCGGCGAGGCTGGAGGCGCGATGCACGGTGAAGCCGCCGCCCTGCGCCAGAGCGACGACGGCGGCAAAGCGTGGTGTGTGGCGGGGAGCGAGCAGAAGAATGGCGGAGGGCTGCGAGCGCAGGATCGCTGACCATGCGGCGAGCAGACGCGCTTCTTCTCCATCAAGCGTGCTGCCGGCGATCAGAAGCGGTGAGCCGATGGGTAGAGTGGCTTTGAGCGCGGCGAAGATCGGGCCCTGCGACGCAGGTTTTGCGTCGTATTTCAGGTTGCCTGTGACTTGTATTTTCTGGGCGGGGAGGCCGATCGCGCGCAGACGAGTCGCGGTCTCTTCACCCTGCGCAAGGAAGAGAGCGACCGGGCGAAGGATGGGCCGCCAGAGATGTCGAAGCCGTAGATAGCGCGGGAAGGAACGATCAGAGATGCGGGCGTTGATGACGACGACGGTGGCGCCCGAGCGGTGGCTTTCACGGATCAGGTTGGGCCAGAGCTCGCTTTCCATGAGTAGCAGCAGCCGCGGCCGCAGGACATGGAGGTAGCGGCGGATGAGGCTGGCAAAGTCGAGTGGAAGATAAAAGACGGCGGTGTGGGGAAGGCGCTCGCGAGCGAGGCGCTGACCGGCCTCTGTGGTGGTGGAGATGGCGATGGCAAAGGCGGGATAGGCGCGTTCGAGGCTGGCGATGAGCTCTGTGGCGGCGAGCACCTCACCCACGCTGACGGCATGCAGCCAGAGAACGGGGCGGCCGGCGAGAGTGGTCGCGAGATCGGCTGGAACGAAGCCGAGACGCTGGGCCAGACCGCTGCGATACCGGCCGCTGGTGGCCATGCGGAAGAGCCAGAAAGGCGCGCCGAGGAGCAGAACCAGGAAGAGCAGCAGGCTGTACAGCGGCAAATCGGGCTCCTTTCCTGCGGGGCTGATCACGGGTGCGCCGGTGCGAGCTTTGCTTCGACCGCCAGCGACGATGATACTGAAAGTGGCTCGGCCGGGCTCTGCAAAGGACGCGGCCTTCCGCTAGCTCGGACGTCCTAAGGTATGACTATGATCTCGACCAAATCGCATCAAGCTTTTCACGGATTCGCGCTGCTGGCGTTCGTCCTGGCGCCTGGTATGACGATGGCTGCCGACAAGAAGGCGCCACCCGCAAAGCCTGCGGCGCAGTACGTGGCCTTCGACACGCACGAGAAGGAGCATGTCACGATCGCGGCGGACCCGTGTGACGATCCGAAGAGCTGTGACTTCTTTCGCTTGCCGTACATCCAGCATGGATTTCTGCCGGTGCGGGTGGTGGTGACGAACGATGGAGAGACGGCCTTGTCGCTCGATGATGTGCGCATACAGTTCATCTCCGAGAACAGGGATGTGATCCCCGCGGCGACGCTTGAGGACATCAATCGACGGCTGTTCTCCACGCGAAGCGCTCAGGGGACGAAGATCCCGGGGCTGCCCTATCCGGTGACGATTCATCATGCGCCGGTGGACAAGAAGGTCACGCAGGATGACAACGACTTCGGCTTTCCGGGCACGACGGTGAACGCGCATGCATCGCTTGCCGGATACCTGTTTTATGACGTGCGCGAGCTGGATGATCCGGCGATGCGCGGCGCCGAGATCTATGTCAAAGAGGTGAAGACGCTCGATGGCAAGCAGCAGCTCTTCGCGTTTACGATTCCGCTGGACAAGTGGCTTGCGGCGCAGCCCAAGAAGGACAAGAAGCCGCAGCTGACGCCGGCGGACGACAAGTCCACGGACACGAATGGCGCAAGCGGGAAGACGGCGGACGACAAGAAGTAAAGGCTGGAACCAGATCGAGGCCGGATCGGCGACGCGACTCGTGCGAGGCCGTATTCTAGAGGTACTGGAGCGACCCGATCATGCACACAGAGCCACTCCGCATACGCCTCGCCATGCCGCAGGATGTTCCAACGATTCTGTCGTTCATTCATGAGCTCGCCATCTACGAGCAGGAGCCGGATGCGGTACGCGCGACGGCGGCGGACCTGTATCGCGACGGCTTTGGTCCGGTTCCTCGCTTCCATGTGTTCCTGGCGGAGTGGCTAGGAGAGGCGGCCGGCTTCGCGCTTTACTTTTACAACTACTCGACGTGGCAGGGCCACCATGGCATTCACCTGGAGGATCTGTACGTGCACCCTAGGTTTCGCCAGCGCGGGATTGGTAAGGCGTTGCTCGCGAAGGTGGCGGGTGTGGCTGTGGTGGAAGGGTGTCCGCGGCTGGAGTGGAATGTGCTGAAGTGGAACAAGCCGGCGATCGACTTCTACCACGAGATGGGCGCGCAGATCAGTTCGGACTGGAGCATCATGCGCGTGACCGGGCAGGCCTTGTGTGCGCTTTCGGAGCGCTGTCCTTGAGCATGGCGAGCAGGAAGAGGGTGAAGGTGATCGGCGGCGGGCTAGCCGGACCGGAGGCGGCGCTGCAGGCGGCGAGTCGCGGTTGTGAGGTGGCGCTCTACGAGATGCGGCCGCAGCGATCGACGGAGGCACACCAGACGGCGGACTTTGCTGAGCTGGTGTGCTCGAACTCGCTGAAGAGCGAGAGTGAGTTCTCTGCGCCGTGGCTGCTGAAGCAGGAGATGCGGCAGGCGGGCAGCTTTCTGCTGCTTGACGCCGACGCAACCGCGGTGCCGGCAGGACATGCGCTGGCGGTCGATCGGGCGGAGTTCTCGCGGCGTGTCGCCGAGCGGATCGCCGCGGAGCCGCGCATCACGGTGCATCGCGAGGAGGTCACGACCCTTGATGAGAGTGATGCGGAGACGATCACGATTCTGGCCAGCGGGCCTCTAACCAGCGCGCCGCTGGCGGCTGAGCTGCAGCGGCTGACGGGCGCCGACCATCTGGCGTTCTACGACTCCATCTCGCCGATCGTGGATGCGACGACGATCGACATGGAGAAGGTGTATTTTGCCGCGCGCTGGGATAAAGGCACGGCGGACTACATCAATTGCCCGTTCACCAAGGAGGAGTACGAACTCTTTCTTGATGCGCTGACCTCGGCTGAGACGATCGCGGCGAAGGCATGGGAGGAGCTGCCGGCCGACGGCAGGCCCGAGCATCTGGCGGAGACGCCCGCGCCTGCAGAGGCGGTGAAGCCGCTGCAGTACTTCGAGGGATGTCTGCCGATTGAAGAGACGGCGCGACGTGGGCGCGATACGCTGCGCTTTGGCCCCATGAAGCCAGCCGGGTTGACCAATCCGAAGACGGGCCGCTGGCCGTACGCCGCCGTGCAGCTGCGCCAGGAAAATCTCCGGGCGGACTCGTACAACATCGTGGGATTTCAGAACCACCTGAAGTTTGGTGAGCAGGCGCGGGTGCTGCGCATGATCCCTGGTCTGGAGCAGGCGAGCTTTCTGCGCTATGGCCAGATCCACCGCAACACGTACATTCATGCGCCCTCGTTACTGACGGAGACGCTGCAGCTGCGGGCGCATCCCGGCATCATGATTGCGGGGCAGCTGAGCGGGGTTGAGGGGTATACGGAGTCGATTGCAAGCGGGCTGCTGGCGGGCCGGTACGCGGCCGCGCTGGCGTGTGGCGAGCAACCGACACCGGCGCCCAGGCTCAGCGCCAACGGCTCCTTGACGCACTACATCACACACGCCGAAAGCAAGCGGTTCCAGCCGGCGAACATCACGTTCGATCTGCTGTTGCCGCTGGAGGACGAGCTGCGAAAGAAGATTCGTGACAAGAAGGTGCGTCACCAGATGCAGTGCGAGCGGGCGCTGGCGGCCTGGGGTGCGTGGCTCGGCGCTGGCTGAGCTGCTGGACAGTCTCTGCTGTTATCCAGCCTTTTTCTTGTTGCGTGCCTTGACCTTGAACCAGATCGGGCTGCCGATGAAGCCGAAGGCATCGCGGATCTGGTTGGCGAGAAAGCGCTCGAAGCTGAAGTGCAGCTTGACGTCTTTGTCGGTGAAGAGCACGAAGGTGGGCGGCGCCACGGCGGCCTGCGTCATGTAGTAGATGCGCACGCGCTTCGACATCGGGACTGAGGCCTTCTGGAAGTCAACGCGATCGAGGAAGCGGTTCATCTGCCCGGTAGAGACGCGCTTGCGGCGCTCGCGCGCCACCAACTCGACCTTCTTGAAGACCTGATTGACGTTGATGCCTTCTGACGCGGAGATGAAGAGCAAAGGCGCGTAGTCGAGGTACTTGAGCGCGTGGCGCACCTGTTCTTCGTACACCTTGGGATCAACGACCGGCTTGCCGTCGTAGAGCCGCAGGCCGTCAGGACCGGCAGTGGTCATAAGGTCCCATTTGTTGACGACGACGATCACGCTGCGGCCGCTCTCGTGCGCATAGCCGCCGATGTTGGCGTCGAGCGCGGTGACGCCTTCGGTAGCGTCGATCAGCAGCAGACTGACGTCGGCGGCTTCAAGGTGCTTGCGCGCCATGATCACCGAAAGCTTCTCGGCCATCAGCTTGGTCTTGCCCTTGCGCCGGATACCGGCGGTGTCCACGAAGCGGAAGCTGTGACCCTCGCGCTCGACGACCTCATCGACTGCGTCGCGCGTAGTGCCGGCGATGGGGGAGACGATGGCCCGATCGGTCCCGGTCAGCGCGTTTAGCAAGGTGCTCTTGCCGACGTTTGGTCGACCGATGATGGCGATCTTGGTCTCGGTCTGAACGAAGTCGCCATGAGTGCGCAGCTTGCGTGGCCGCTGCGGCGCACTTTCATCGACGTCGCTGTCTTCCTCAGAGTCGATCGGTGCATCGACAGGGCCGTCTTCGTCTTCTTCCTCTTCATCCTCTATGGTGAGCATGCGCTCTGGTTCGACCTGGAGGGCGGCGGGAAGAACGTCGAAGACCTCGTCGAGCAGATCGCCGATGCCGGAGCCGTGTTCGGCGGAGATAGGCAGGACGTTCTTGAAGCCGAGCCGACGGAAGTTCTCGGCCGATGGCAGGAGCTCGACCGTGTCCATCTTGTTGACGGCGAGGAAGCACGGCTTGCCGCCGCGTAAAAGTAACCGTGCCAGTTCCAAATCGGGCGATGCAAGTTCTGTGCGACCGTCGACGACCATGATGATGGCATCGGCTTCTTCAAGCGCGACCTGCGCCTGGCGAAAGATCTCGCTGGGGATGAGAGCTTCGTCGTCGGGAACGACGCCGCCGGTGTCGACCAGGCGCACATCCCGACCGCTCCACTCGACCTCGCCATAGATGCGATCGCGTGTGATGCCGGGTTCATCGCCGACGATGGAGCGACGTGTGCCAGTCAGGCGATTAAAGAGCGTGGACTTGCCGACGTTGGGGCGACCGCAGACGGCGACCAGGGGAAGCGAGTTGTTGTACTCGAGGTTGGGATCTACGCCAAGGCCGCCACCGACACCAATCTGGTTGCGTTTCTTGACGGCGGAGTTGCCGGCCAGCGAGGTGGTGAGGTCTTCGCTGATGCGCTCGGCCTCGCGCCATTGCTGGTCGTCGAGATCGGCGGCGGCGCGCGGGCGATTGGCGGAGATGCGGCCTGTGGTGCGCTTGGGCGGCGTGCCATCGGGCGCGATGGTCTGTTTGCGCTCAAACTCTGGCGATCGGCGCGGCGTCTTGGCGGCTTGGTCGGCGACAGCCTTCTTGGTGGCCAGCTTCTTGCGATTTTTCGGCGCGGCTCCTGTGACGGCGGTACCGGTCTTCTTTTGGGAGGGATTCCTGCCCAGCTTCGGCCGTGTGCTCGCCTGCCGGTGCTTCTTGCCCATCCGCTTCTTTTCTTCGCGCCTCGGTGCCATCGTTCTGCCCTGCCTCTCACTCTTTAGAGTAGTCGCATTAAGTCCGCCAATCGCTTGTAATTGGAGCGGATCCAGCCGCATCGCCGGTGAAGAGCGGGCGAAGGTACGGCATATGATCGAGAAAGCTAGATGGCGTCTCCCTTCCAGATCGTGTCGTCGCTCCCTGAGCCGGAGGAGAGCAGCTTGGCGGACCCGCCGCGCAGGCTGCCGACGCTGCATGCGTTCTTTTCGCCGGGAGGATTGCTGTCGAAGTCGTCGCTTGCGTTCGAGCATCGGCCTGGTCAGTACGAGATGGCGAAAGCGGTGGAGCTGGCGCTAAAGGACAAGCGGCGGCTGATTGTGGAGGCGGGCACGGGGACGGGCAAGACGCTCGCGTATCTGCTTCCGGCGCTGCGGCTGGCGCGGGAGACGGGGCAGCGGGTGATTGTCTCGACCGGCACGAAGAACCTGCAGGAGCAGCTTTACTTCAAGGATGTGCCGTTTCTTGAGTCGGTACTGACGGGAAGCGGACCGCTCAAGGTCTGTTACATGAAAGGCCGGGCGAACTATCTGTGCCGGCATAAGCTGTATGCGCTGCGGAATGCGCCGCTGCTAAACGGGCTTGAGGAGATCGCGCAGTTTCAGGCGATCTCAAATTGGGAGCGGACGACCGAGACAGGGGATCGGGCGGAGATCGATGCGCTGCCGGAGCACTCGCCGCTGTGGCACAAGCTCGATGCGCGGACAGAGGCGTGCCTGGGTACGACGTGTCCGGACTGGGAGCGCTGCTTTGTGACCACTATGCGGCGGAAGGCGCTTGAAAGTGAGCTGGTGATCGTGAATCATCACCTGTTCTTTGCGGATCTTTCGATCAAGCAGCAGGCGGGTGGGGCGCCGGATGCAGGGATTC